>JALCMP010000010.1 GCA_022648545.1 Bacteroidales bacterium
TATACAAGGAATTTCCTTGTATAATTCTCAGGATTTATAACAAATTACCTTGGAATCGGTTCTTCATTTTCTCCAATATGAGCTTCGTCTGTATTAAAATCAGCTTCAGCATAATCGAATGGATTATAAGTTTCATCTATATTTTTTTTTTCTTCTGAAATAAATGAACCAACGCAGATACATCCACATACTTTATCGGCGCCTGTCCCCAGAGTATTAGATAATTCCTTATAACTCATTTTACTCATTGCTTTTAAATCTAAATTTTTCATAATAGTTTTATTTAAGAAATTACATTTAAGTAATATATCTACTCTTTTCGATTTTCGATTAATTCGTCACTGTTTTCACACAGTCGTGATAACTGCACTCTCTCCCGAAAACTTTTTTCTTCAAGGGCTTCCGATAATCATATTATCGTGTTTTATTTGTAATTTACGATTAAATATAATATATGTCAAGTAAAAAAATCTTAACAGCATATTAACAATGCTGCTGTAATATATTGAGAATGAGATACCATTAATAAAATAATCTTATCAATGCCTTAACAATGGATTTTAAGAATATAACATAGGTCATTTTACTAACTAATTATCATAGTTTTAATTGATAATATATAAATTATCTTTAAAAACAAAAGAGAATCCTGACAAAGATTCTCTTTTACAAATATTAGTTAATATATGTTTTTATTTCTCTCTCATTTGGAAGATTACCGGGAAAGTGAAGCTGACTTTGGTCTTTTTCCCCTTGCTCATTCCCGGAGTCCATTTAGGAGAAGCTTTTATTACATTTATTGCCTCTTCGTTAAGGGATTTGTATGTTTTCCGTATGGCTTTTACGTTTGTTACATTGCCCTCTTCGTCTACTATGAACTTGACTACAACTCTTCCGTGTTTGCCAAGTTTCTTTGCATCTTCGGGATATTTGAGGTGATTGTAAACCCATTTCGTAAAAGTATTCTGATCTCCGCCCTGGAATTTCGGTTTCACTTCCACAATGGCAAAGGGAATTACATCATCATTCTGTCTTGCAGGTATTGCAGAAGTTGTTTTTACCGAGGTTATTATAATGCTCTTTTTATCCGATGTCGATAGTTGTATTTTGGAGGTGTCCTTTGATACATTAATGGATTCTATTTTATCCGACGGCAGTTCGGATAATGCATTTTTATATTCTTTACCGTTAACAAAGATAAGCCCCTTGAAATTCGATGGAACGGAGTTCAGAACTTTTGCAACCGAAGGGGTGCCGGTAATGGATTTTTGCAAAACGGCTGGATTTTTTATAAATTTAACATTGGAAATTTCTTCGGTTTTGGAGGAAATTCCGGGATAAGCGAAAGCCGACATCGCTAAAAATGCGACCGGCAGAGCATACAGACATTTGGCATATGCCCATTTGTTTGATTTTCTTTTTAACATCATGGTAATACGATTTTTAAGTTTACTGTGATCAAAGCTGTTGGCCATCGAGTAGAGACGCTGTCCGACAGCTTTCTTTATTAATAATAATTGATATTTCTTAGCATTTACACCGGCTTTTATTACTCCTTCGTCGGCAATATATTCGTGTACCTGCTGCAACGAGTGTTTTAATAGCCACGAAGCCGGATTGAACCATTGGAAGATAATCAGAATATCTGTTGCAAGAATGTCCAGGGAATGTTTTTGTTTTATATGGGTTAGTTCGTGCAGGAGAATTTCTCTTCCGTTTTCCTGCAAATCCTTTTGGGAAATGATTACATATTTCAGCCAGCTGAACGGGCTTATCCCATCTTCGCAAATTATAAGTTCTGCATTACGGCATTCTGTCAATGTTTTGCAGTTTTCAAAATCATCGATATAATCCCATTGAATAGTTTCGGGGAAACCGGCTTTTCTCCGTCGGGTTATAAAATATATCATTTTTATATAGGAGAATAAAAATGCAATTAGTGTAACCATGAACCCGGCAAAATATATTATGGATGACAGTTTGATAATCTGTACGAACGTAGGATTTATAATATCGTTGGCAACAATCCCTTCCATTTGTAATTCTCCGCCGGATATTATGCCTGTGTTTTTTGCGGGGGAGCCGAAGATGCTGTTTAGATCAGGCAGGTAAACCAAAGGAAGAAGCAGCGACAGGAAAATTACGGCCAGCCATGTTATTCTGGTAAAACCATGGAATGTCTCGCTTTTGAACGTCAGTTTGTTAAAGATGAAAAAAATCATCAGGAAAACGGCGCATTTGATTACATATAATATAATAGCTCCCATTTGGTTTAGAGATTAATTAGTTCTATTTTCCGTTATGTTCTACGGCTTTTATAAGTTTTTTCAATTCGTTTACGGAAATCGATTCTTTTTTGACCAGGGACGATACCGCCAGAAGGGGAGAATTATTGAAATATTTGGTTATTACATTATCGAGCGATTTGGTCTGAAAATCTTCCCTGCTTATTACTGCGTAGTATTTGTATGAATTTCCGTAATTGGTATGGGATAAAAATCCTTTTTCTTCCAACCCTCTTACTATTGTGGAAATAGTATTGAAGTGAGGTTTGCGAACGGTATAAAAAGTTACTATTTCCTTAACGAACAAGGCTCCCTTATCCCAGAAGAAATTCATTATCTCTTCTTCCTTTGCCGTTAATAAAGATTTATTTCTTCCTTTCATGACTTAATCTGTTATTTATTATTGTATTTTTTGTTTCTATTACAAATGTAACTTAATTTTTTAGTTTTACAACTATTTTGGTTAGTTTTTTATTTTTAAAGGAAATTTATTGGAAAAACGTATATCGCAAAATGAAGAGTTCATGCAATAAAACAAAAGGTTATGAGCGGGCGGATACTGTCATAGCGTCAATGCTGAATGGAGAAAAAGTCGTTATAGCAGCAATGGCCAATATCGTTGCCGTACTGCATAACTAGTTTCGCAACGACGGGGAAAGAAGCAAAACATTGATTGTTCCGGTTTGGGGGATTCCTTAATGTGACTAAGCCCTGTATAAAAAACAAGGTCCGGAATAATATCCGGACCTTTTAACTCGAATTTTTGGACAATTTATTTAGAGGTACCAAGCAGATTCGAACTGCTGTACTCGGTTTTGCAGACCGATGCCTAGCCACTCGGCCATGGTACCGTTTTTCTGAGTGGAGGCCAAAAATACAACTTTTTTGAATATCGGCAAAATTTTTACTATAAAAACCGGACTTTTATCCGCGCCTGCCGTTAAATTCAAAAGGTATATTGCTAAAGATTGTCGAAATCGACGTCGGAAAATTTCTTTACTGGATCTATTTCGTCGTCAGTACGGGAAAGATTATTTCCATCATTACTATTTTTTACAGTCTCTTTTTTGTCTTCGTTATCTTCTGAATCAGGCGAAAACATTGTATTATTACCAACGGAAGATTCCTGGTCATTATCCGTCCTGTTCTGATTGCCGAAAACTCTTTCGGAAACAGAGCATTTTGCCTTTATGAAATCTACCGCTTCCTTTAGACCTTCAGCGAATTTGTCGAAGTCTTCCTTGTACAGGAATATCTTATGTTTATCATAAGTGAATTTTCCATCTTCGTCCATTCTTCTTTTGCTCTCGGTAATGGTAAGATAGTAGTCGTTACTTCTTGTTGCCTTAACGTCAAAGAAGTAAGTTCTTTTTCCGGCCCTTACCGGTCTGGAAAAAACATCATCTCCGTTATGTTGTTCCTGTGCCCCGGTATTCCCGTTATCTTCTGAATAATACATAATTTTAAATTTAATTTTTAAATTCGATGCAAAGATAAAATATTTTTCACGCGTAAAAGGCTATATTTGCAAAAATATTTAATTTTAACCCATATGCTTAATAGAAGGATAATAAGGGTAAAGGTCTTTAAGGAGCTTTTCAGCAGGATTGCAACGGGGTCCGATTCATACAAGGATGCCGAAAAGGAATTGATGGCTTCGTGTGAAAAGACCAGAGACCTGTATCTTTACCTTTTGAAGCTCCCGATAGCTCTAAAGACATACGCAGAGAAAAAAATAGAAAACGGTCTCAAAAAATACATGCCGACCGAAGAAGAAAAAAATCCCAACAGGAAGTTCGTGGACAACGGATTTATAAAAGTTATGGAAGAGGATGCCTCTTTTTTCGAAATATGCGGCAAGAAGAAGCTGGAATGGAATGACTACGGGCCATTTATTAAAAATCTTTATGACAGGATAGCTGAGAGCGATTATTTTAAGGCTTATATGTCGTCCCCGGAACCGGAAGATTCTTCTGCCGCCATGAAGGAAGATATAAAGTTGATGCGTTGTATTTATTCGAATCACATAGATACTGATAAGGATCTTGAAGATATTATCGAGGATGGAAGTCTTTTGTGGGTGGACGATATCGGCTATGTATGTAATGTAATAATTTCAAATCTTAAGAGTATTGCTAAAAGAAGAAAGGTGGTGATCCCTCCGTTATTCAAGTCCTCTGCCGCTTCCGATGTTCCGCAGGATGCTAAAAACTTTGAAATAGAAGACGATGAACGTTTTGCACGAAAATTGCTTACTTCTTCAATGTTGCATTACGACGAATACACTGAGATAATATCATCATTCGTATCGAACTGGAATACGGAGCGTCTCGTATCCACCGATCTCACCCTTATAGTAATGGGGATGACCGAAGCTGCAAGTTTTCCTACGATTCCTCTAAAAGTTACCATAAACGAGTATGTTGATATTTCTAAATATTATAGTACACCCAACAGCAAGGTCTTCGTCAACGGATTACTCGACAAGATTCTCCAGAAAATGGTTGAAGAAAAGAAAATAATAAAAACTGGACGCGGGCTCATTGATAATTGAGCGGAATAAATTTAATAATTAACAAAATATCTTATGAACTTTTTAACGATTTTACAGGCAAGTGCTCCCAAGGCAGCTCAGGGAGGCGGTACATGGAGTTTTCTTATCATGATGATTCTGATCTTTGTTGTGATGTGGCTTCTTATGATACGTCCTCAGCAAAAGAAACAGAAGGAACTGGCTAAATTCAGGAATTCGCTTAAGAAAGGCGATAAGGTTGTTACCGTCGGAGGACTCTACGGAACGGTAATAGAAATAAAAGAAGGGACACCGTACCTTATGATAAGCGTAGATACTAACGTAAAACTAAAAATTGACAGGAATTCGGTCGTAAAAGACATCAGCGACGTTCAAAGGTAGTTCCCTTGAATTAACCTTTGAGGTGTTATTGTGGATCTCGGTAATATAATGAAGTTTTGCAGGAGCAGGATCGGAAATGCCGGTATCCTTCTTCTGTGCCTCATATTTGCATTCCTCTTCTGGATATTCAGATCTCTCGGCAACGATTATTCTGCCGTCCTGGATTTTAAGGTAAAGATAAAATCCAATCTTGAAGGAAGAGTTCCCACTTCATCGTCGCAAAGCATGGTGATAATAAAAGGGACATGTTCGGGCCTTTATATAACCAAACAGAGGTCTGGCATGGCACCTCGTGTGCTTGATCTGGAGGTAGATCATACTTTTCTTCACAAGAGCGGCAACGGCTCCGATTCGTATTATATTACCAGCAAGGATCTAAGACCTATTATACAAAAAGCTCTTGGCGAGGATCTAAGGATAAACTGGATTTCCACCGATGCGGTTTATTTCGATTTTCCGGTTCAGGACAATAAACGTGTACCGGTTGTGTCGAGAATTGATATAAGATGCAAATCGCAATATACAATGCTTGGTTCCATAAGGCTCAAGCCCGATTCCGTAATAGTTTACGGAAATGCGGAAGCCATTGCTTCTATTGACTCCGTTTTTACAAGGGATGTTGAGGTAAACGAAGCTTCGTCGCAGGTTGAGGGTGTGGTCCGCCTGGAGAAAATAGGGGGCATAAGATTTTCCGATAATGAAATATATTATCATGCCGATGTAAGAAGATTCACTGAAAATTCGGTTAAGGTAAATGTGAACGTGACGGATGCGCCCTCAAATGTTTCGGTAATAATAGTTCCGAGTGCGGTTTCCGTAACATACCGCGAAGTCTTCGGCCGCAGAGCCAAGACCGGTTTTTCCGATCTTCAGGTAGCTGTGGATTTTAATAAGATATCCGGTTCATTTGCAATTCCAGAAATACATAAAATGCCGGACGGGATTTTTGATGTTTCCATAGATCCTCCGTACGTGCAGTGCGTGGTGAATAATAATTAATATAGGCGGATAAAAAGGTATGGGCAGTATGAAAACCTTGGGTATAACCGGTGGTATAGGTAGCGGGAAATCATTTGATGCGAAGATATTCGGAAGGATGGGGGTGGAGTGCTATAATTCGGATGAAAGAACCAAGCAACTTTACAAGACGGATTCCGTACTTAAAAATTCTCTCGTATTATTGCTTGGAAATAATATATTAATGCCCGACGGTAATTTGGATCTTTGCCTGATGGCGTCTATTGTTTTTGGTTCGCCACAACTTTTAGCAAAAGTGGAAGAACTCGTACATCCTGCAGTTATGGAAGATTTTGAACGCTGGAAAGAAAATCTCCGAAAAAAAAAGGAACGTGAAAAGCGATCATACGGAAAAGGGGCTGTGGTGATCGAAAATGGTCTTTTGTCTTCCATGCAGCCAGATTTCGTGCTGTTTGAGTCTGCAATAATTCTGGAAAAGCCATATCTGAGGAACTCTATGGACAAAATAGTTACTTGTTCCGCGCCCATAGGCCTTAGAGTGAGCCGTATAATGAAAAGGTACGGAATAAATCGGAAAAGAGCTCTGCAACGTATATCCGTGCAGTGGAACGATGAAAAAAGAGAACGTGGTGCGGATTTTGTTATATTTGCCGACGAAAAAAACGCCATATTGCCTCAAATTGCAAGAGTCTATGGTGCAATGCAACACCTTGACAGGCATTAATGCAAAAAAAGAATAAAATGGGTTACGGAAAATGGATAGGAGGAGCTCTGGGATGGGCATTGCTTGGACCGATAGGAGGATTGCTCGGTTTTCTTCTGGGGTCGTCCTTAGATACGGGACAGTCTTTTTTAAACGGTAAGGAATATGCCGGGAGAGGTGCGGAAACCACTTATCGGGGAACCGGATCCATTCCCGGGGCGAGAAACAGTTTTCTAATATCCATGCTTGTCCTCTCTACTGCTGTAATGAAAGCAGACGGCAGAGTTATGAGAAGCGAGTTGGCCTATGTTAAGAATTTCATACGTACGAATTTCGGAGAAGAAGCAGTACCGCAGGCTCTGCAGATATTGAAAGGATTGCTTAAACGCAAAATAAATCTCCAGCAGGTATGTGGCCAGATAAATGTCTATATGCCTATGGAGCAAAGACTTCAACTTGTCCATTATCTTGTGGGAATAGCTATGGCGGATGGTAATGTGTCTTCTGCCGAAACGGATTGTATAAAAAGCATAGGCGGATATCTTAATATTTCCCCATCCGAAATTGAATCCATTCTGTCCATGTACCATATAACGGATGTCAATTCCGCATATAAGGTTCTTGGAATAGAACCATCTGCAACCGTTGAAGAAATAAAGAAAGCATATAAATCCATGGCTATGAAGCATCACCCCGACAGGGTTGCCACTCTTGGCGAGGATGTGCGCAAAGCGGCCGAAGAGAAGTTTACCGCAATAAACCTCGCCTATGAAAAAATAAAGAAAGAACGCGGATTCGTTTAAAAAAATAAAAGCAAATCATATCATTATGAAAACGAAATTAAAGGATATCGTAACAATAAGCGGCCAGCCAGGTCTTTTCACCTATCTGACCCAGACTCCTAAAGGCCCTATCGTAGAGGCTTTTGCAACAAAAAAGAGAAATTGTACCGGCCTGCAGGCAAAGATCACTTCACTGTCAGATGTCTCTATTTACACATCGGAAGGCGAAGCCAAACTGCGCGAAGTCTTCGACGGCATGACAAAGGTGCTGGCCGGTGCTGAAGCTCCGTCGGGAAAAAGCAACGCTTCCGTTCTAAAGGAATTTTTTGAAAAGGTTCTTCCGGATTACGATCGCGACAAATTTTATGTATCGCATATGAAAAAGGTCGTCGATTGGTACAATCTTCTCAAAAAGTACGCTTCGGTAGATTTTGAAGACGAAAAGACTGAAGAAGATGGAGAAGCGAAATCGGAAGATGGGGAAGAAGCCGCGGACAAGAAGAAGGATTAACGTTTCTCATGGCCGTAAAACGGATACAACTTATAAGTCTCGGATGTTCCAAGAATCTTGTGGATTCGGAGCACCTCCTTGCGCAAATTGAGAAAAACGGAATTGAAATAATTCCCGAAGATAAAGATCTTGCATCCGAAGGCTCTCTTGAGCCTGTAGATGCGGTTCTTATAAATACCTGCGGTTTTATCAACGATGCCAAGGAAGAATCCGTAAATACCATAATGCGCTGCATAGGACTTAAAAAGCGGAACATAGTACGTTCGGTGTATGTCTTCGGGTGTCTGTCGCAGCGGTATGGGAAAGAGCTCGAAAAGGAGATACCTGAGGTTGATGCATTTTTCGGAGTGCTTGATGTACGCAAGATTCTTGCGTCCCTTGGGGCGGATGAAAATGACGATTATCATTTGTGCCGCCATCTTACTACGCCGAAACATTATGCTTATCTTAAGATAGCCGAAGGATGCGACAGGAGTTGTTCATATTGTGCAATTCCAGGGATAAGGGGCAGGTATGTTTCTTATCCTATGGAGGATCTTGTTTCGGAAACGGAGTATCTGGCTTCACTGGGAGTACGAGAACTTATTGTGATCGCCCAGGATACTACATATTACGGGACCGATCTTTACGGGAAGAAAATGCTTGCCCCGTTGTTGTCGAAACTTTGCAGAGTGGAAGGCATAGAATGGATACGGGTTCATTATTCATATCCTATGGGATTCCCGCTTGATTTTTTGGATGTGATGCGCAGCGAACCAAAAATTTGCAAGTATATGGATATTCCGTTGCAGCATTCTTCAACGAAGGTTCTCAAGGCAATGCGCCGTGGGGTGGATGAAAGTCAGACTCAGGCTATATTGGATAAAATAAGGAAGGATGTTCCGGGAATAACCATACGTACTACCATGATGGTTGGTCATCCGGGCGAGGATTCGAGGGAGTTCGAAGGTCTGCTCAGTTTTGTAAGGAAGAACAGATTCGACAGGCTCGGTGCTTTTATGTATTCGGAAGAGGAAGGGACTTACGGGGCTGCGCATTTTAAGGATTCGGTCAGGCAGTCAACAAAACAGCGCAGGTATGATGCATTGATGGAAACGCAGCAGAAAATATCACTTGAGCTTAATGAAAGAAAAGTAGGCGAAACAGTTACCGTAATAGTAGATTCTTATTCCGACGGGGTACTTCTGGCAAGAATGTCAGACCAGAGTCCCGATGTGGACGGCGGCGTTATAATAAATATAAAGAAGCCGTCGGGTTGTTATATGAAAGATGATTTTGATCCTTCGACTTTAATAGGTAATTTTGTTAAGGCAAGGATAACAGGAGCTGCCGAGTATGATCTTTATGCCGATTTTATCGGGCCTGTAATAGAATGAACATTGTGTACTAAACGTAATAAAACTAGAAAATGAAATTATTGGAAGGTAAAGTAGCGCTGATTACCGGTGCTGCAAGGGGAATAGGCAAGGCCATTGCCCTTAAATTTGCTTCGGAAGGAGCTGATATAGCTTTTACGGATTTGGTCATTGACGAAATAGGTGAAGCTACGAAAAAAGAAATAGAGGCACAGGGAGTGAGAGCTCTTGCCATAGCATCCAATGCTGCAAAGTTCGAAGAGGCGCAAGCCACTGTCGACGAGGTTATAAAGAAGTTGGGGAAACTCGATATTCTGGTAAATAATGCCGGAATAACAAAAGACGGTCTTATGTTAAGGATGAGCGAGGCTCAGTGGGATGCCGTTTTAAACGTAAATCTAAAGTCCGCATTCAATTTCATACATGCCGTTTCCCCCGTTATGCTGCGTCAGCGTTCCGGAGCCATCATAAGCATGAGTTCTGTCGTTGGAGTACACGGAAATGCCGGACAGTGCAACTATTCCGCTTCCAAGGCCGGAATGATTGGTCTTACCAAATCAATAGCACAGGAACTCGGTTCCAGAGGCGTAAGGGCTAATGCAGTTGCTCCCGGATTCATAATAACTGCCATGACTGAAAAATTGCCTGCCGAAATACGCAAGGAATGGGAGCAGAAAATTCCGTTGAGAAGAGGCGGTACGCCGGAAGATATAGCAAAAGTATGTTTATTCCTGGCCAGCGATCTTTCTTCTTATGTAACCGGACAGGTAATTTCCGTATGCGGCGGCATGGAAATGTAGAAAGTTTTCCGGTGCGTCAGGTTGGGTTTTTCTTCCTGCGCAGAAAAAATTACGCAGCAGAATTATTTTCTGCTGCGTTTTTTTGTAAGCGGAAGCAACCGCATGACCATTAACAATAAAGCATTGTAGATTAACGTTTTAATCCAGAAACCCGACAGGTATGTTTCTGCATCCTGACGGGATTTTTTAAAGTCACTCGTACCAAAGATTCCTCGTCTTGAAAAAAGTTGACAGATTTAATAATTGTTTGGAGAGGACACCATCCTGAAATAGGTTGTCATCTCTTTTTTCAAAGATAATGTTTTTATTCCATACCTTTTGCTTATTGTCTCAATGGGGTTCCCGGATAAATATTTATGTAACATCTTCCATTTTAGAATGGCTTGCCTTTCTTTGATAGTTGTTCCTATTTTTACTTGTTTTAGTGTCAACCTATTTCAGGGCCAGACAAAAGGGAGCTTTCAGGCGGAAGTTTGTATTACGGCAAAGATTTTGAGATAAATTTTATGGTTTGGAATAATATATGTTATATTTATGGATATAATTTCGAATGTTATGATTTGCAGGTTTTTTAATGGAGCGATTGTTGTGGCTTCGCTGGCTCTTTTCTTTTCGGCATGTGCTCCGGTAAGGTCGTACATGGATGTGGATGTGAAGGTTCCCGTAGAAAATGGAGTCGATTTCAATAATAAAACGGTTGCTATTTTTACCGTAACGCCGGGCGATAGTCTGGATAGTTTGCTTATAAACAAGGTTGCAGTGGGGCTGGCGTCGAAAATGGAAGAGGATTCCGGAACCGACAGCAGCATGGTTGATGTTTATGCCATTCCGGAAAATAAATTCGTGGGATTGCCTTCAATGCATACGGGCGTGGGGGGGTCTGTAGATACGCTCGGCCACAGTATATATTATTCGCAAATGATGTTGAAAACAGGAGCGGATGCCCAGATAATCCTCAGCGGCCTGCGCTTTTCGGATTTCATACCCGGTGAAAACGATTTCGATGATGTAATTACCTTGTTTCTACCTTATTCCGTAAATGTTGACATATATGATGCCCTTAATGACAAGTTGCTCTTTTTTAAAAAGATATCTGATACGATGACGGTGAATATTTCCACTGCTTCTACGAATCGTAATGAGATAGAGAGAATATTGCATGATAATCTCTCTATTATTTCCGGAAAAATAGGGGAATCGCTGTCGGGGTACTTCATGAGCTACTGGGCGAAGACTAATATCATGCTTATAAACTATTATGATCATCCGGAATGGAATAGTCCGTATACCAAGGCAAGAAATTTCATGTGGGACAAAGCCATAGAGGAATGGATGCCTCTTACTGAATTGAAAAACAATGTTAAGGCTTCGTTCGCAGCATACAATATTGCCGTGGGGTGCCAGATGCTCGGGAAGTTCGATCTCGGAATAAAATGGGTGAATATAAGTTTGCAAAAATATAAATTCAGCGAATCGTTTGCACTTAAGCAGCAACTCGAGAAATTGAAATCATATCAGAGCCATGTGCTGAAAGAAAACGTAAAGTAATAGCTCCGAGACAGTGTGTCCCGTTATAATATATTAAGGGATTGCTCTTTTATTTTGTCGAGTTCATATTTCATCTTTACTACAACTTTCTGTATTTCAGCATGGTTTGCTTTTGAGCCTAGAGTATTAATCTCACGTCCCATTTCCTGAGCTATAAAGCCGAGCTTTTTGCCCGGGAACTGTTCTCCTTCTATTGTTTCCAAAAAATATTTGCAGTGCTGGCGCAGACGTACCTTTTCTTCGTTAATGTCGAGTTTCTCCAGATAGTAAACTAATTCCTGTTCCAGACGATTTTCGTCATGAGATATTTTCAGATCTTCCATTCTTTTTAACAATCTTTCGCGGATTGCAGGAATGCGTTCGCTTTCGTATTTTTCTACTTCGGGAATATAAGATGCAATTAACAAGGCTCTTTTGCTTACATCCCCGTACAGGACGGCTCCTTCTTTTGCCCTGAATTCTTTAAGGGCTTTCACGGCCTTTCTTATTGCGTCAAAAAACAGGTTCCAGCTCTCATCGGATAATTCCTGTCGCGGTGCTTCGATGACGTTTGGCATCTGGAGGATAGCTGCGGTAAGTACGTCGTCCGGGTTCTCTTGTTTTTCGGTTTTGCTGGAAAGTCCAGCAATTTGTGCGGCATAGTCCTTGAAAAGGTCGGTGTTGATAATGGCCCTTTTGCATGCTCCGTTTTCTTCATAATTGGCGAAAAGTTCTATGGTTCCTCTGTTAAGTTCGGATGCAAGGTATTTTCTTATTTCCATTTCCTTTTCTCGGGGGATTAGCTGCGTTTTTATATTTACGTCGGCGTTTTTACCGTTGAGGGTTCTTATTTCTATTGCTATTTTTCCCGAGGGAAGCACGCATTCGGCTTTCCCGTATCCTGTCATTGATTCAATCATTGTCTTTAATTATCGGTGAAGCGCTAAAATAGAAAACTTTTACGAGAATTGTATATATTTGCAAGGCTATTGTAGAATAAAATAAAATGGATTCTGATCATCAAAAAAATTTTCTCGAAGAAATTATCGAAAGTGATTTGGCGAGCGGACGTGTAAAATCCGTAGTTACGAGATTCCCTCCGGAGCCGAACGGCTATCTTCATATAGGGCACGCAAAGAGCATATGTCTGAATTTCGGACTGGCTGAAAAATACGGTGGAAAAACGAATATTCGTTTTGACGATACCAATCCTACAAAGGAAGACGAAGAATATGTTGATTCAATAAAGGAAGATGTAAAATGGCTGGGGTTCAAGTGGGCCAACGAATTTTATGCTTCCGATTATTTCGATCAGCTTTACGAATGGGCCAAGGAGCTTATAAAAAAAGGCTTTGCGTATGTGGACGACCAGTCTCAGGAAGAAATCCACAAGGGACGCGGAACTATTAACGAACCGGGGAAGGAGAGTCCATACAGAAACAGGAGCGTAGAAGAGAATTTGCTCCTTTTCGAAGAAATGAAAGAAGGTAAATACAAGGAAGGAGAAAAGGTCCTGAGGGCTAAGATCGATATGTCGAGTCCCAATATGCTTTTCCGCGATCCTCTGATGTACCGCATTAATTATACTCCGCACCACAGGACGGGGACGAAATGGTGTATTTATCCTATGTATGATTATGCTCATGGCGAGAGCGATTCCATTGAAGGAATAACACATTCGATATGTACGCTCGAGTTCGACGTTCACAGACCGTTGTACAACTGGTTTATAGAACATCTCGGAATATTTCATTCCCATCAGTACGAATTCGCACGTCTTAATCTTACTTACACGCTTATGAGCAAGAGAAAGCTCCGCGAGCTTGTTCAGGAAAAATATGTAAGCGGATGGGATGATCCGCGCATGCCTACCATATGCGGAATACGCCGCAAGGGGTACACCCCCGAGAGCATAAGGATGTTTGCCGAGAAAGTGGGAGTTGCAAAGCGCGACAACATAATAGATATTTCTCTTTTGGAATGGTGTGTAAGGGAAGATCTGAATGCGCGTTCCAATAGATATATGGCAGTGCTTGACCCTCTTAGAGTTGTTATCACCAATTGGGAAGAGGGGCACGGCGAAATATTCGAAGGTCCGCTTAATCCGGCCGACAAGGAAGGGGCTAAACGCAATGTCCCTTTTTCGGGCGTGATTTATATCGACCGTGCCGATTTCATGGAGGAGCCTCCCAAAAAGTATTTCCGTCTCAAACCGGGCGGGGAAGTAAGGCTGAAGTATGCATATATTATAAAGTGTAACGAAGTAATAAAGGATCACGACGGAAATGTGATCGAGCTGCATTGTACCTATGATCCGTCGAGTAAACCGGGCGCCGGTGAATGGCGTTCGGTAAAAGGAACGATTCACTGGGTTTCTGTTGCTGATTGCAAACCTGTCGAGGTTCGTTTATTCGATACATTGTTTAGCGAACCGAATATGGATTCGATTCCGGAAGATAAGGATTACAAGGATTATCTTAATCCCGAATCCCTCGTGGTTTCGCATGCCTATGCCGAACCTGCCCTGCTGGAGGATAAGTCTGGTATAGCCGTGCAGTTCGAACGAGTGGGATATTTCTACAGAGATTTGAAGGCTGAGCAGGAAGAGGCTTCGGATGGGGGAAACGTGGTAGGGGGGCCTGTGTTTAACAGAACTGCTACCCTTCGTGATAATTTTAAGGCAGGGAAGAAATAAGAAAAACTAAATATCTAAACTATGAAAGGTATCGTCTTGGCTGGTGGCTCGGGTACCAGATTATATCCGATTACCAAAGGAGTCAGCAAACAGCTTCTGCCTGTTTTTGATAAGCCGATGGTTTATTACCCTGTTTCGGTTTTGATGCTGGCCGGTATAAGGGAAATCCTTATAATTTCAACGCCATATGATTTGCCTTTGTTTAAAAAGCTTTTAGGTGACGGATCCGATTACGGGGTAGAATTCTCATATGCTGAACAACCTTATCCCGGCGGTCTTGCACAGGCTTTTACCATAGGAGAAAGTTTTATTGGAGGCGACAGCGTTTGTCTTATTCTCGGCGATAATATTTTTTACGGGCAGAGTTTTACTTCTATGTTGCTTAAGGCGGTAAAGGATGCGGAATATTCGTCTCTTGCAACTGTTTTCGGGTATTGGGTAAAAGATCCGGAAAGATTCGGCGTTGTGAAATTTGATAACTCCGGCAGGGTTTTGAGCATAGAAGAAAAGCCTTCTGAGCCTAAAAGTAATTATGCTGTGGTAGGTCTTTATTTTTACCCGAACAAGGTCGTTGATATTGCAAAGAAGATAAAACCGTCTGCGCGCGGCGAACTGGAAATAACTACCGTAAACCAGTGTTTCCTGAGAGATGGAGATCTTAATGTTCAGATTCTCGGAAGAGGCTTTGCGTGGCTTGATACCGGAACGCAGGATTCTTTAAGTCAGGCTTCGTCTTTTATAGAGTCTGTAGAAAAACGCCAGGGTTTGCAAATAGCGTGTCTTGAAGAAATTGCTTTCCGAAAGAAATGGATAACTGCAGATAAATTACGTGCTCTTGCCGCTCCGATGGTTAAAAACGAGTACGGACAATATCTTCTCCGTCTGGCCGACGATAATATGTAGGCGTTTTCTACTGCGGCGTGAAAATATAAGAAAACAGCTGCGGGTTGTTCCGACAGCTGTTTCCACAAAATGAATTACCTATTTGAAAATTATTCCCTGAACGGGCTATTTTTCCTTACATTCTGATTTGCATTCTTTTTTAGCCTTGTTGTTTTTATTGGAAGACATATTCATATGCCTGTTCCTTTGGTGTTTTGCAACCTCTGATTTATATTTTTCCAATTGTTCCTGAGTCAGAACGCCATTGCCAAGTTCCGAATAGGCCTGGTCTTTAATAGCCTGCATCTTTTTATGCCTTTTAGCCATATTGGCTTTCATGTTTTCTTTCCGGTTTTGCATTTGCATGTTTTGGCTATTCATATTCTTCTTTCCTGCCTTAACGCCCATTTCATTACGTCTAGGCATTGCTTTTCTCATTGCTTTGAATTCCTTCATAAAGATAGCCTTTGCTTTTGCAGTTTGCTCTTCGGAAAGATTGAATTCCTTCTGCAAATGATTGGCCTTGTGCCGGGCCATCATTTCAGGGTTGGCTTTTTTTCTTTGTCTCTTGCCATTCATATGGCAGTTATCGTTCTGTGCTGAAACTGCTCCTGCAGACAACATCAAAACCGCTACTGTGAGGATGGATAAAATTTTTTTCATGATCTAATGTATTTTATAACTTTCATAATTTAGACGCCGGTTAAAAGAAAAGGTTTAACGCGATTGAAAAAAAAAGAGGATGGCTAAATTCTAGCCATCCTCCGTGTACAAAATACGTTTTTGAGTAACTATTTTAAGTTGTTCAAACTATTAAAACAATACTTGGATTGCAATAAATTGTTTGTATTTAGTTACTTAAGAATTATTTTATCTGATTTTCTAAATGGTTTTTATTTTTTTAACGGCATTTTTCTTTGTCATTTTACTTCTTGATTTAATCTGTGTCTTGTACTTTTTAAGCTGTTCCGGAGTAAGAATGTTGCCTAAATCTTCTATCGTCTGATTTTTAATGGATTCTCTTTTGACGCGCATATCTTCGGCGTTTACATTAGCTCCCTTTTCAGTTCTTAGAGCCTTTAAAGATTCATATTCCTTGAGAAAGACAGATTTGGCTTCTTCTGTTTTCTGATTGGAAAGATTAAACTCTTTTTGCAGATTATCTGCTTTGCGTTGAGCGACTTGTTCGAGATTATTTCCGCATTTTTGTTTTGCGCTCGTTTTTACGGGTCTCTGTGCGAAAATTGTGCTTGTCGACAGCATCATGATGCCGATAGCCAAGAATGATAAGATTTTTTTCATTTTAAGCGTGCTTAAAAAATTATTTTAATAATTTGAACACAACTTGTTGGCCTTTTCATGAACAATATCCATACCAGATGGCTATATACTCTAAAAAATATTTT
The DNA here is from genome assembly GCA_022648545.1 of Bacteroidales bacterium. GTDB lineage: Bacteria > Bacteroidota > Bacteroidia > Bacteroidales > UBA932 > Egerieousia. The sequence goes on from JALCMP010000010.1 coordinate 16,839, forward strand.
TATGGCAGAAGGTTATACGAAAGGAAAGCATAGTATTTTATACGGATTCGTTTTCATATCCGCAGTCGTGGCTGAGTCCGGGGGAAGTGGCCGCCTTTACGGCAAGTCTGTCGCAGATTTCGTTTTCCCTATGACCGGCATGACCCTTAACCCAGTGAAAATTAATTTCAAATGAAGCTGAAAGCTTATCGTACACTATAAGAAACCTTTCCCACAGGTCCCTGTTTTTCTTTTTTTTGAAACCCGACAGCTTCCATTTTTTTAACCATCCTTCGTTGATGGCCCTTATTACATAAGAAGAATCGCTTATGACCGAGATCCGTCCTCCGGAGGCCTTAATAGCTTCAAGCCCTTTTATAACCCCCAGAAGTTCCATGCGATTGTTTGTAGTAAGATCGAACCCTTCGGAAAGTTCCTTGTAGTGGTTGCCGCTGAGTAAAACCACACCATAGCCGCCTGGCCCGGGGTTCCCGCGACTCGACCCATCGCTGTATATGAAGATATCGGCGATATGTCCTTTATTCGGAATGGAGCTTATGTCCCCGTCGGGTTGCCTGACGGATGTATATTTATTAGGCTTTTTTACATTCATAAAAAAAGTCTATTTTAATTTTCCGAATCGTCGACTGCTGCCGTTGGGGCTTCATCGCCTGTTCCGTGTTGAGTGATATTTGATTCTCCTCCGCGGGCTTCTACGCGGGAATTTGAATCATTGCGCGAGAAACGGCTGCCGTTAGTATTGTGATTCTGCCCTGAATAATTTCCTGGAAAGCTGCTTCCGGGGTTGGAATTTTTGCATTCCTGACTGCGCGGGCCTGAAAGATCTATTTCCTTAAGGGGATCGGCATACATTTCGTCATATTTCTTTCGATTTCCGTATATGTCGATTGCTGCATAAATTGCAGAAATCATCGACTGGGGATTCGCCTTGTTTTTTCCGGCAACATCAAAGGCAGTTCCATGATCGGGCGATGTCCTTACTATAGGAAGTCCGGCTGTAAAGTTGTATCCCGAGTCGAAAGACAAAGCCTTAAAGGGGATCAGCCCCTGGTCGTGGTACATGGCGAGAACCGCATCGAATTTGAATTGCATTCCTATGCTGAAGAATCCGTCGGGTGAATATGGTCCGAAAGTCAGGATGCCTTCATCGTTGGCCTTTTTTATCGACGGAATGATTACATCATTTTCTTCGTTTCCCAGCAGTCCCCTGTCGCCGGCATGCGGGTTAAGTCCCAGAACCGCAAGTTTGGGCTTGACTATCAGAAAATCGCGTTTTAGAGAATCGTTCATGAGCTTCAGTTTGCTTAATATGAGGTCTTCAGTTATGGCGGAAGATACTTTGGAAATCGGAAGGTGGTTGGTAGCTACTCCCACTCTGCAGGAATCCGAGCAAAGAAACATAAGTCCGTCTCTGGCGCCGAACTGGTTTACAAGATATTCGGTATGTCCCGGGAATTTGAACTGTTCTTCGGTAACTGCACGTTTATTAAACGGGGCAGTAACCATAATGTCTATCAGTCCTGCTTTCAGATCGGCCGTGCAGCGTTCGAGGGAAGCAATTGCGGCATCGGATCCGTTGGGAGTAAGCTGTCCCGGTTCGACAGGAAAATTTTCGTTTATGCAGTTTATTATATTAACCCTCTTGGGACGAGCTTCCCTTGGGGAATTTATAATGTTTGTATTAATATGCTCGGTTTCCGGAATTCTTTTCCTGTAATATCCGAAAACACGTGAAGAGCCATAAATTATGGGGGTGCACATGTCAAGCATGCGTGCATCGGACAAAGCCTTGATAATCACTTCATATCCTATTCCATTAGTATCTCCCTGCGTGATGCCCAGTATGATTTTTGTCATTTTAAGTCAATTAATTTAGAGTTTGCAATTTACAATAAAATAAAAATTTTACATAATTTTGTTAGATATGAATCAGATCCTGAATTCGGAAATAAAATATTTGCCGGGGGTAGGTCCGAAGAGGGCCGAACTTCTGGAAAAGGAGCTTAACATAAAGACCTTCCGTGATCTCATGTACTTTTTTCCTTTCAGGTATATCGACAGAAGCAAGATATATTCGATAAGCGAGCTGCTGCCCACTTCTTCTTATGTTCAAATAAGAGGACATATAATGCAAGTCAAGATTATGATGAGCAGAGGCAGAGCCGGAGGTGAGGCCGAAGGTTCCAGGGCTGCGGCAGCATCGTACGGGAATAGCGGCAGGAAGGGGGGAGGACGCAGGCTCGTTGCTTATATGCGGGATGCGACGGGAACGGTGGAACTCGTTTTTTTTAAGGGGATATCATATATACAGAAAATTCTTAAACCCGACAGTGAATTTATTGCTTTCGGCAAGCCTGCCGTTTTTAACGGAAAAATAACTATGGTGCATCCCGAATTAACGCCCCCGTCGGCCGAAATCCTTTATGAAGGCAGCACACAGATGGGGGTGTATCCTTCTACCGAAAAATTAAGGAACAACGGACTGGGTAACAAGGTTGTGTCTAAATTGGTAAGAACGTTGCTTGATAAATGCGCTGATGATCTTGCCGAGACTCTTCCCGGCGATATAATAGCGCGCAAGGATTTGCTTGGCCTAAGGGAATCGCTGATAAATATACATTTTCCCGTAAACAACACTCTCCTTTCGCGGGCCCAGTACCGTCTGAAATTTGAAGAACTGTTTTATCTGCAGCTGAGTTTGCTGAAGCAGAGAAATGTTAGGATGAGGAGCGAAGACGGAATAGTAATGAAAAAAGTTGGTCCGGCTTTTAATAAATGTTATGAAAGTCTTGATTTTCCTCTGACCGGTGCACAAAAGCGGGTTATAAAGGAAATGAGATCCGATATGTGCAGCGGCAGGCAGATGAACCGTCTGCTTCAGGGAGATGTGGGAAGCGGTAAAACGGTAGTTGCCGTACTCCTTGCGCTGCTGGCAGTAGATAACGGATATCAGGCCTGCATAATGGCTCCGACGGAAGTACTGGCACAACAGCATTTTTCTTCGATATCCAAATTGATAAAACCGGCGGGGGTGACCGTCGGGTTGCTTACCGGAAGTACTAAAAAGAAAGAAAGGGATGTTCTTCTGGAGGAATTGGTGTCTGGAAGGATGCAGATCCTTATTGGTACTCATGCACTTATCGAGGACAGGGTGAAATTTAAAAATCTGGGTTTTGCCGTAATAGATGAACAGCATCGCTTTGGCGTGGAACAACGCGGAAGGTTGTGGAATAAGGAAAGCAATGAGACCGGGGATGATTCAGGCGGAACCGGTTTTACGGTCGGTTCTGATGCGCCCGCTGGTGCCGAATCATACCGCAGGCTTGTACCGCACGTTCTTGTTATGACGGCTACGCCTATTCCGCGGACTCTGGCCATGACTGTTTTCGGAGACCTGGATGTTTCCGTTCTTGACAAGCTTCCTCCGGGAAGAAAGCCTATTACGACTGTGCATATGTATGATAATCAGTCGGGGAAACTTTTCGATTTTATGAAAGGGCAGATAAAGCAGGGGCGTCAGATATTCGTTGTTTATCCTCTTATTACCGAAAGCGAAAAGATGGATTATAAAAATCTCGAAGAAGGATATGATGTGATTTCCGAAGTTTTTAAGGCTCCGGAATATGTGACTACTGTTGTTCATGGCAGGCAAAAACCGGCCGACAAGGAGTTCGGAATGAAGCTTTTTGCAAGCGGTAAAGCCGATATAATGGTTTCTACATCCGTAATAGAAGTAGGTGTGGATGTACCGAATGCTTCCGTAATGATAATAGAAAGTGCGGAAAGATTCGGCCTAAGCCAGCTTCATCAGTTACGGGGCCGTGTGGGGCGCGGTTCGGATAAAAGTTACTGTGTTCTTGTAACCGGCTACAAGCTGTCCGAAGAAGGGCGGAAGCGTATAGAAATGATGTGCGAAACGCAGGATGGTTTCAGGCTGGCAGAGGCCGATATGAAAATGCGCGGACCCGGCGACATGGAAGGTACGGCGCAAAGCGGTCTGGCATTCGATCTGCATATTGCCAATTTGGCATTGGATTCCTCCATCCTCGAAAATGCAAGGCATACCGCTATGCATGTGTTGGATTCCGATCCGCTGCTTTCCGGCCCGGCGTCTGTAATATTGCGCCGGGAGTTGGAAACGCTGCGAAACTATGGAAAAGAGCCTGTGGATTACGGACGTATAAGCTAACTCGGGTTAGCTCAAAAAGTGCGCCACCGTAAAAAATAAACGATTGATTATCAATGCTGTTAAATTCTAATTGGCGCACTATTTGTACTAACCCGAGTTAAAAGATAAAAAAATGAAATATATAGGAGCACATGTTAGTTCGGCGGGAGGGGTGTTCAATGCCCTGGAAAATGCCAGAAATATAGGAGCTACCGCCCTGGCTTTGTTTACGAAAAATCAAAGGCAGTGGGTGTCCAAACCTTTGGGCGAAGAAGAAATAAATAAATTTAAGCAGCTGTGCAGAGAATACGGTTATACGCCTGCGCAGATACTTCCCCACGACAGTTATCTGATAAATTTAGGAAGTCCGTCGGAAGAAGGCCTTCAGAGATCGCGTACGGCCTTTATAGACGAAATGCAAAGGTGCGAACAATTGGGACTGGACAGGCTTAACTTCCATCCGGGTAGCCACCTTAAGAAAATTAGCATAAAGGAATGCGAAAAAATCGTAGCCGAATCCATAAATATTGCACTTGACAAAACCAAAGGCGTAACGGCAGTAATAGAGAACACGGCGGGACAGGGAAGCAACATCGGATTTGCCTTCGAACAGCTGGCCGATATGATAGAGATGGTGGAGGACAAAAGCCGCGTGGGTGTGTGCATAGATACATGCCACGCATTTGCAGCCGGGTACGATTTATCCACGGAAATGGGATTCATACAGGTTTTTGATGAATTTGATAAAACGGTAGGCTTCGAATATCTGCGTGGTATGCATCTTAACGACGCAAAAAAAGAGGTGGGTAGCCGGATAGATAGACACGAATCCCTCGGCAAGGGAACGATAGGCAAAACGACATTCGAACTGATAATGAAAGACAATAGGTTCGATGGGATACCTTTAATTCTGGAAACCCCAAATCCTGCAATCTGGCCGGAAGAAATAGCATGGCTCAAATCTTTTTAGTAGATTTGCGTCCCCCGGCAGATAGATGCCCCGGATAAAAAATAAATACCGGAACGGACAAAAAAATAATGATGGAAACTTTTTTCGATAGAACAGATTTGAAATATGCGATGATCGGCGGAGGAAGTTGGGCAACGGCCATAGTCAAAATCCTGTTGAATCATCAGAAAAAGATATCGTGGTATCTCCGACGTCAGACAACCATAGACTGCATAATAGAAAACCAGCACAACCCGTCCTACCTTCAGTCTGTATTTTTGGACCCCGGCAGGCTCGATATGAGCACTAATATAAATAAGGTGGTAAAGAACTCCGACGTAATCATATTCTGCATACCGTCGGCGTACTTCGTAAAAACCATAACCAACCTTACTCTGCCTCTGAACGACAAATTCATAATATCGGCGGTAAAAGGATTCGTATCAGAAGAAAACCTCACCATCGCAGAATATTTCCATGAGAAATATGACATACCGTTCGACAGAATAGGAGTAATAAGCGGCCCCTGCCATGCCGAAGAAATATCAATGGAAAGACTTTCCTATCTTACTCTTTCGAGCAAACATATGGAAACTGCCGAAGCATTATGCAAGGTGTTTGCATGCAGCTATGTAAAAGCATATCCCTGTACCGACATATATGGAGTCGAGTATTCTGCATCGCTAAAAAATATATATGCGATAGCTGCCGGAATATGCCATGCTCTCGGCTACGGCGATAACTTTATGGCCGTATTGATGACCAATTCTTTTCACGAAATATCATCGTTCATACAAGCCACTCATCCCGACGAAAACAGAGTTATGACGTCATCTCCTTATCTTGGCGATCTTCTTGTAACGGGCTATTCCAATTTCAGCCGCAACAGAACGTTCGGGAGTATGATAGGAAAAGGATATTCCGTAAAAAGCGCCCGGATGGAAATGAATATGGTGGCGGAAGGATACTATGCCAGCAAAAGCATAAAGGAAATAAATAAAAAGTACCAAGTGGATATGCCTATAGCCGACGCCGTCTATGAAATATTGTATGAAAAACGCTACCCTCCATACATAATAAAACAACTGACAGACAAGCTGCGGTAACAAACTTTCGGAAGTGATAGAATTTGCCGTAAGGCAAAACTAAGTAGGCAAATCCGGAGCAGGCAACACCGGAGAAAAAGAAGCAGTTACGGCACAAAACAGGAAACAATTAAACTCAAAAATAAACATTACAGAAATGATTTCAATAGATCTTAAAGGCATAAGCAAATTCGTACCACAGGCAACTCTGGACGAGTATACCAAAAAAGCCGAAAACGGTCTTGATACCGTACTCGGAGGAAAGGGAGCAGGAAACGACTTCCTCGGATGGGTAAATCTCCCTTCCGAAATAGATGAAAACACCATAAATTCTTGCAACTCAATAGCCGACAAATGGAAGGGCTTCGTAGATGTTGTTGTAATGGTTGGCATAGGAGGATCATATCTTGGAGCAAAAGCCGTAATAGAAGCCCTTGGACATGCATTCAATCTTAGCAAAAAAGAAGGATGTCCGCAAATCCTTTACGCAGGAAACAACATAAGCGAAGACTATGCTGCGGAACTTCTCGACTACCTGTCGATGCGCAAGTTCGCCATTGTTGTAATATCCAAATCGGGAACGACGACAGAACCTGCAATAGCGTTCAGGCTTCTTAAGAACGATCTTGAAAAAAGATTCGGCAAACGTGCCGCAAAAGAAAGAATAGTAGCTATTACGGATAAGTCGAAAGGGGCTCTTCACACACTTGCTACCCAGGAAGGCTACGAAACATTCGTAATTCCCGACAATGTGGGAGGACGTTTTTCTGTTCTTACACCTGTCGGGTTGTTGCCTATTGCAATAGCAGGATTCGATATAAAGGCTCTTGTAGAAGGTGCATGCGAAATGCAAAAAAACTGTGCTGTAAAAGCAGCCGGAAATCCTGCAATTGAATATGCTGCTGCCCGGAATGCCGTACATGCTCAGAAAAAAGACGTAGAAATACTCGTGAATTTCAATCCAAAACTACAATATTTCGGAGAATGGTGGAAACAGCTCTATGGTGAAAGCGAAGGTAAGGACGGCAAGGGCATATTCCCTGCCTCCGTGAACTTTACGACCGACCTTCATTCTATGGGACAATTCATACAGGACGGAACCCGGATGATGTTCGAAACCAGCGTACTTGTAGATAATGCAAAAAACGAAGTTAAAATAGAAGAAGATCTGCAGAACCTCGACGGTCTTAACTTCCTTGCAGGAAAAAGAGTAGAAGAAATAAACAAAATGGCGCAAATTGGTACCCGTCTGGCACACATAGACGGAGGCGTTCCCAATATAGAAGTGCATATTGAAAAACTCGACGAACAAAATCTCGGAGAATTAATATACTTCTTTGAAATTGCCTGCGGAATAAGCGGCTATATGCTCGGAGTAAATCCGTTCAACCAGCCGGGTGTTGAAGCATATAAGAAAAACATGTTCGCGCTTCTGAATAAACCCGGATATGAAAAGGAATCCGAAGAAATAAAAAAGAGATTATAGAATCCGGAGATATCCGGAATTAAATATGAAATTTACGCCTGAAGAATACGATCGGGAACTGGAAATAATATTCAACAGATTTCCGAGTTTTCAGAAAGTAGGCGGAAGAGCTTTCAAGCCGGGTATCGAAACGATGCTCCGGCTTGACGAGTTTTTCGGCCATCCGGCGGAGTGTTTCCGCAGCATACATATAGCCGGTACTAACGGCAAGGGGTCGGTTGCACATTTTCTGGCTGCTGCACTGTCCGGAGCCGGGTACAAGACAGGGCTTTATACATCCCCGCACATGATAGACTTCAGGGAACGCATAAAAATAAACGGTGATATAAACGGCAGGTCTCTGGATAACAACTGCCGGTCGGCTTCCGGTGCGGTTAATTTCTCTATGATTCCCCGCGAAGATGTTTATAGGTTCCTTACGGAAAATAAACCGGTATTCGAGAAATTCGATGCCTCTTTCTTTGACATAACCACAATAATGGCCTTCAGGTATTTTGCAGACACCAAGGTTGATTATGCGGTCGTCGAATGCGGGCTCGGAGGACGTCTCGATTCCACGAATATAATAACGCCGCAGCTTTCAGTAATAACAAGCATCGGACTCGACCATTGCCAATATTTAGGCAATACGCTGCCTGAAATAGCGTTCGAGAAGGCCGGAATTATAAAACCCGGAGTTCCGGTAGTAATAGGAGAAAACTCGGGCGTAGGCGAAGTTTTTGAGAAAAAAGCTTCTGAATGTGGTTCCTCAATATATTTTGCCGACGGCTATTCCGGTTTTGAATCAATTTCCGACATGAACGATATTCCTCTATATGATGAGCTTCCAGAGCCGATAAAATCCATAAATGACGAAGATCTCGACCTAAGAGGATATTGCCAGGACAAAAATCTCCGGACAGCAAAAGTTGCGCTGGATGTTCTTATGTCATGCGTTTCTTCCGGAAAGGCGGGAGATGCGCTTCCCGAAGCCCTGGGTGAAGATAGGGGCTTGCATTCATGTTTGTCGGATGAAAAAGTGTACAGCCGTATGGCATACGGAATAAAGCATGCTGCAAAAATAACAGGCTTGCACGGACGCTGGGAAAAACTACATTCCCATCCCGACGTCTATTGCGATATGGGGCATAATGCTCATGCCTTTAAAATAGTTAGCAGGCATTTGTCGGATACGATGCTTTTAAAGCACCCCGACGGTTCCTTCCTTTATAACCGTCTTGTCTTCTTTTATGGAGTGATGGCTGACAAGGATCTTGCAGGCATCTCGGGGCTCCTTCCCGGGAATAAAAAAAGAGACCGATTTCCGCAATCGGTGTATTACTATTTCGTAAATCCCGACGGGACCAGAGCTATTCCTGCTGCAGACCTTTCTAAAAAAATGCTGGAGTACGGTTTCGAAGGAGAGGCGTGCCATTTTGATAATATGGAGGGAAAGTCTAACATTAAGTTTTCCATTTCTAAATACTTCGCAAGAGATATGCGTAGGGATGATTTCGTATTTATAGGTGGTAGTGCCTATGTGGTGGCGGAAGCGCTGGAAATATTTTTGAAAAAAAATTAAAAGTTTTCTGAAAAAATTTTGTCGAATAGAAAAATTTACATACTTTTGCAATCCCAAAATGATACGGGAGCATAGCTCAGCTGGTTTAGAGCATCTGCCTTACAAGCAGAGGGTCATAGGTTCGAATCCTATTGCTCCCACGAAGCAAAAGTTTAAAAGCTGATTTTTTCAGAAAGTTTTTTTTGTTTCCAGAGTGTATTTTTTCAGTGTTTTTAGTTTCCGGAGGTCTGCATATTATAGAAAGCAGGTCTCTTTTTTTTTGTAAACAAATGATGTTTTTCTTGTCGGTAATTACCGGCTTGTTAAATTTTAACTTTGTATTATTATAGTATAATCATTATATTCACATATATTTTGTCTATATGAAAATAAAAGGTTTCGGATTAAAATGTTTCGGGTTGATTCTGTTAACGGTCTCAATAAGTCTTGCCGGGACGGAAAATATTGGTGCGCAAACGAACGAACAGATAGAAATGGCCAAGGCTCTTGCCCGGCAAAAAGGATATACCGACGATGAAATAAATTCCTTTATTAATCATGGTAAATCTGATGTGAATACATCTGGATCAACGTCAATATCACAAGGGGTTGATAGAAATGAATCATCTTCAGTATCATACGGGCAAATGCAAAAGGACACGACGCAGGGGAGGCTTTTCGGTGAATCCAGCCGCTTTCCTACCGGAGATCCTTTATCAAGAATAGAAAAGAGCGATATATACGGACACAATATATTTTCCGCAACAGGACTGAGTTTTATACCAAGTTACAATATTCCGACACCCCAAAATTATGTGCTGTCGGCGGGAGACCAGATAATAATAGATGTCTGGGGTGCTGTGGTCACTAATATAACGGCAACCATATCTCCGGAAGGATCGGTTGATATCCCCAACCTTGGTCCCGTATATCTTACCGGGCAAACCATAAAAGAAGCCCAGAAGAATATCAAGCAATATCTTTCCAAAATATATTCCGGGATCTCGCAGCCTACACCTAATACGTTCGTAAAGCTTTCGCTCGGTAAAATAAGGAGCATAACCATAAATATCGTAGGAGATGTAAAGAAACCGGGAACCTATACTGTTCCGAGTCTTTCCACCATAGCAAGTGCAATGTATCTTGCCGGAGGTCCGACGAGTCTGGGAACGGTAAGAAGCATACGGCTGTACAGACAAAGCAAATTAATCTCCACTCTCGACATTTACGATTTCATAATAAACGGGAAATTCGATTCCAACGTACGTCTGGAGGATAATGATGTAATAAAGGTAGGCCCCTTTTTGAAACTGGTGAAAATAAGAGGCGCCGTAAAGCGTTCGATGAGATACGAAATGAAAGGAGAAGAAACCCTAAGCGATCTTTTGGATTATTCGGGAGGTTTTTCCGACAGGGCTCTTACATCCAGGATACACGTCGACAGGGTCGGGAATCAGGCCGGGAATGTAAAGGCAAAAATAAGGAAGGACGGCATAACTGAAGGAGCTGTCGCAAGGTCTTTTGAGATATCCCGGCCCGAATTCGATAAATTTGCATTGGAGGATGGCGATGTAGTTACGGTAGACACCAGCTCCTCCCTAAGGTTTAAAAACAGGGTTCATATAGGTGGTGCCGTTTGGTATCCCGGTGCTTATTCTCTTAAAAAAGGTTCTCTTGAAACACTAAGCCAGCTTATTTATGAATCCGGAGGTCTTAAGGAAGATGCTTATCTGCGAAGAGGTTATATTAAAAGATTGGATAGAAAAAGGAACAGGACTGCCGTTTCATTCGATTTGCAGAAAGTCCTGCTTGGAGCCGAAGACGTAAATTTAATGCCCGACGATCATGTAATAATAAAATCCCGCAACGATCTAAAACCTATTACCACTTTTAATGTCGTAGGAGAAGTTAATAGTCCCAATACATTTATATTCAGGGATGGCTATACTCTCGGCGATGCTATCATCATGGCAGGCGGCGTAGATGAAAGGGCTACCATGGCCAAGATATCGGTTTCCAGAAGGCGTGTCCCGGATCCCGATTTCAAATATGATGAAAGACCCTCGGATTCTACGGCTATAATTTTTGCCTTTAATCTTTTACAGCATCCCGACGGGGCGAATTTCAAATTGGAACCGTTCGATATAGTAAATGTTTACAAATCTGCTGCTTATGAAGAGCAGAAATCTTTCAGCGTACATGGAGAAGTTCTTTATCCGGGGTCTTATGTAGTAAACAAGAAGAACGCGCGTTTGAGCGATCTTGTGAAAAGGGCCGGCGGCTTTACCAAATATGCATTTGTAGCCGGAGCAAGACTTAACCGCAATATGACCGGGGATGAAGTTGAGAGGATGAAAAAAGCCGTGGATGCTGCAAAAAATCTTTCCCGTAATGATTCCGTCGCTGTAAAAAACATAGAAGAGAAGAATAAGAGTTATTCCATAGGTATAAATCTTAAGGAAGCTATGGCAAATCCCGGTTCGGATTACGATGTTATGTTAAAAGACGGAGATGTGCTTTCCGTACCGTTACTGAACAATACGGTTAAAATATCGGGAAACGGAGTTCTTTATCCGAACGTTGTTGCGTATAAGAAAGGAGCACGTCTAAACTATTATCTGTCTAATGCAGGAGGTCTGTTGCCCAAGGCAGCAAAAAGGAAAATATATGCAGTATATATGAACGGGACAGTCGCATCCCGACGTTCGGCGGATTTTAAGATGATGCCTGGAATGGAAATAGTGGTTCCTATGAAAAAGGAAAAAAGCAGTAGTCACGACGCCTTGTCTACTGTAGTTACAATGGCCTCGGCTTCTGCCAGCGTGGCTACCATGATATATGCTATTTCCAGATTATAGCAATAATATATGGAGGAATGATGAGGGAAATGTTGGAATTATTGTTGACTGTAGGGTCTTTGGCCTTTTCGTTGTTGATAGGATGGATTTACCTTCCTAAAATAATCCTTATTGCAAAAAAGAAAAAACTGTTCGATGCCATAGACGAAAGGAAAGTGCATGTAGGATCTGTTCCGCGTATAGGCGGAATAGCATTTTTCCCCATAGTGTTACTTACTGTTTCCGTTTTTACTATTCTGCGTTATCTTTTAGGTTGTCCGATTTCCGGAGTTCCGTTAGACAATGTTTTTGTGGAAATGCTTTGTTTTACTGCCGGTCTTACGATAATGTATATAGTTGGACTGGCGGACGATCTTACTGGAGTGAGATACAAAATAAAATTCCTTTTTCAGTTTTTTGCCTCTTTGTGCATAATTTCATCCGGATTATGGGTGCACGATTTACAGGGCATACTTGGCATACATAAAATTCCCTTTTATATAGGGATTCCCATTACGGTTCTTGCATTCATGTTCGTTATGAATGCGTATAATTTAATAGACGGAATAGACGGATTATGTTCCGGATTATCTCTGCTTGCAATTGGTCTTATGGGCTTTTGGTTCGCTTATAACCGGCTGTTCTTTTACGGAATGATAGCTGCCGGAATAATGGGAGTATTGATCGTATTCTTTTTTTATAATACGTACGGAAAAAAAAGCAAGGTGTTCATGGGAGATACCGGTTCTGTAACACTTGGCTTTATAATAGCATTCCTTGGTATAAAATTATATAACCTGTCTTTTATTTCAGATTGGACGCTGAACTTTCATAACCCGGCAGCCGCAATATTGGGAATAGCGTTCATTCCCATTTTTGATGCGTTGAGGGTCTTCTGTGCGCGTATAGCCGGCGGATTATCTCCCTTTTTCCCGGATAAGAGGCATATTCATCATAAGTTCCTCAGGCTCGGATTTACACATGTACAGTCCACTTTTATAATAATGGGCATGCAGCTTTGTTATGTGGTATTCAACACCATTATGCAGCCGCTTAATATAAATATTATTATTTTTATAGATATATTGATAGCTTTAACTTTTCTTGTCGCAATAAATTATGTTATAAGGTGCAAAAACAAACAGATATATGAAAGAACAAAATAATAATACAGATATACGGGGCATGGAAAATGATGAAGAAGTGGATATAATGGCTCTATTGAAGAGGTTTTACGAAAAAAGGAAGTTCATAATAAAGACGGTCGTCGTTTTTTTTGTTCTGGGTTTTCTTTCTGCAATTTCTTCGAGGAATCGTTATACTGCAGATTGTATATTCGTTCCTCAGGTTTCCTCAAAAGGAGGGTTGAAGGGCTCTCTGAGCAGCCTTGCTTCGCTTGCCGGGTTCAATCTGAATAATATGGGGGGAAATGAGACTTCCCTTTCCCCTATGGTTTACCCCAAACTTCTTAAAAATGTGGATTTCCAGAAAGACCTCATGTACTCCAAGTTCCATTTTGAAGGATATGACAAACCCTTAAGTTTGTATGATTATTATACGAATCCGAAGAACCGCAAAACTTCTATAAGAAGAATCGTTTTTAAATATACTTTCGGACTTCCCGGAGTAATTCTTAAGGCTATAAGAGGCGAAAAACAGCGTAAGTCTGTGGTTTCGGAAGATGGGAAAATCCTAAGAACGCTAACCAACAAGGAATTTTTATTTGTAAAAAGTCTTTCTAACAAAATAGTTCTTGATCTTGATAACAAAAACGGATATTTTACCCTTTCGGTAACAATGCCCGAACCTGTTGTTGCCGCCGAGGTTGCGCAGAGGACCTTCGATTTACTGCAGCAGTATATTACCGAATTCAAGATAGAAAAGGCCGAAGATAATCTCGGATTTATACAAAAGAGGTATGACGAGGCTAAAAAAGATTCAGACGAAAAGCAATTGAAGTATGCGGAATTCTCCGATTCAAACATATCTATATCTTCTGCGACTGCAAGAATTCGCAAGGAACGTCTTATGAGCGATTATAATCTTGCTGCCTCTGTAACTCAGGGACTTGCCCAGCAGTTGGAGCAGGCAAAGATTCAGGTAAAGGAAGATACGCCAATCCTTTCCGCCATAAAGCCGGTGACGGTCCCGGTATTGAAAAGCGGTCCACACCGTATGAGAATACTTATCGTTTGGATTTTTTTCGGTTTTGTTTTTGGCTGCGGACTCGTTCTTGTTTTCGACTGGCTTAAGGGGCAAGGGATAAATTGGCCTAAAAAATGGAAGTTACCATCCGAAGGGGTGGTGAGCAAGAGGTAATTTGGCAAAAGGATGGTAGTCTCCCTTCAAACCTATCGGTTCTGCGTGTCTTATATCGCTTACTATTTGTATGCAGTTCCGTGCTTCGCTTATTCTGAAACCATTTCCGTTTAAGATATTTTCGTAGCTCCTCGTATGAAGTTCCGTAAATCCGTTGCTGAATTCCAATTCTTTTCCGTTGACGGTTATTACTCTGTATGTGCGTTTTCCTGCTTCTATTGCTTCTTTGGGAAGAGTTGCACTGTTTATGCTCAGGAAATATCTTACTCTCGCCTTTTTTAGTTCCATGTAGCCGGCTACCCTGTCGTGCGTTTTGATATGAACTATGCTTTTTTGTACCGGACCGAAAATCCATTGCAGCATATCATAAAAATGGACTCCTATATTCGTAGCTACTCCTCCGCTTTTATGCTCGTCGCCCTTCCAGCTTGTATAATACCAATATCCCCGTGAAGTAATGTAAGTAAGATCAACGTCGTATATTTTGTCTGAAGGTCCTTCTTCTATTTCCTTTTTCAATGCTATTATGGACTCGTGAAGCCTGAGCTGTAATATTGTATAAGCCTTATGTCCTGTCTCTTTTTCTATTTCTTCCAGCGCATCTATATTCCATGGGTTTAGAACTACCGGCTTTTCGCATATAACATCTGCTCCATATCTTAGTCCGTACCTTATATGTGCGTCGTGAAGATAGTTCGGTGTACAGATTGAAAATATATCTATTGGCTTTCCAGATGTCTTTATTTTGGTACAATGTCTGTCGAACAGTTCCTGCTCAGTAAAAAAAGAAGCTTCAGGAAAGTAACTGTCCATAATTCCGACGCTGTCGAATTTGTCGTATGCCGCAACCAGTTCGTTGCCCGTGTCTTTTATTGCCTTTAGGTGCCGCGGAGCTACATATCCGCCTACTCCCATAATTGCAAAATTCCTTTTTCCCATTATATTGCTGTTAAATTATGCAAATTTAACAAAACGGTAAAGCATATTCGAAAAATAGTGGTAATTTTGAGAAATAAGACCGGATGTTATATGATTGATGTAAAAGAAACAAAAATAAAAGGTGTTTTTATAATAGAGCCTAAAGTTTTCGAGGATGAACGGGGATATTTTATGGAAAGTTTTTCCAAAAGAGATTTTTGTGAAAAGGTTCTGGGGATATCTTATGAAGATTACGGAGACGGATTATTTGTACAGGATAATGAAAGCAAATCTTCGTACGGCGTAATAAGGGGACTGCATTACCAGAAACCTCCGTTTACACAGGCAAAATTGTTGAGGGTTATTTCCGGGAAAGTTCTGGACATTGTTGTTGATATAAGAAAAGGTTCTCCTACATTCGGAAAGTATGTTTCTGCAGAACTTACAGGAGAAAACCACAGGCAGCTTTTTGCCCCGCGTGGTTTTGCACATGGCTTTTCCGTATTAAGCAGCGAAGCCGTATTCCAGTATAAATGCGATAACTTTTATACTCCCCAGGCAGATAGCGGAATTGCCTGGAATGATCCGGATATTGCAGTAGACTGGCGAATACCGCAATCGGATGTAATACTGTCTGAAAAAGATGAGCATCAGCCCATGCTCAGAGATTCCGAACCAGTCTTTTATTACGGAACAAAAATATAAATCATGATGGAAAAGACTAAGAATATTCTTGTTACGGGATCTAATGGACAATTGGGGCTTTCTTTAAAAAAGGTACTTGGTAGGAATATCGAGGAGGGAAAGAGAAAAAATAATGATAATTTTTTATTTACCGACGTAAATGAGCTTGATATAACAGACAAGGACTCTGTTGTTGATTTTATGGCTGAACATGAAATAGATGTTGTAGTTAATTGTGCGGCATATACCAATGTGGAAAAAGCCGAAGAGAATGAAGAACGCGCGGATTTGTTGAATAATGTTGCTGTAGGATATCTTGCATCTGCTTGTAAAGATGCCGGGGCTTTTCTTATTCATATTTCAACGGATTATGTATTCGGGGGCAAGGCCAATACTCCATATACTGAAGATATGGAACCCGGAGGCGGGTCCGATGCTCCCTGCGGTGTTTATGGTCGTACTAAGCTTGCCGGAGAAAAGATTATAACAGCATCCGACTGCAAATACTTAATTTTCAGGACTGCATGGCTGTATTCGGATTACGGCAAAAATTTCGTAAAGACCATAAGTAATAAAATTAAGGAAAATACAACATCCGGAGATAATGGCATGCCCGGATCAATAAAGGTGGTATTCGATCAGGTCGGAACACCCACATTTGCCGAAGACCTTGCGGATGCCATATTAACAGTAATAGACAAAAGGATGCTTGACAGGCAGGGCGTTTATAATTTTACCGACGAGGGCGTATGTTCGTGGTATGATTTTGCCGTGGAAATAGGACTGCTTACCGGATTTGGATCGACAATCGGCTTAATCGGGAAAAAGAAAGTTTGTCGGATAATTCCATGCAGATCCGACGAATTCCATAGTAAAGTCGAGCGTCCGAGTTATTCAGTTCTTGACAAAACCAGAGTCAAGGATATGTTTGGCATAGAAATTCCATATTGGCGTGAATCTCTTAAAAAGTGTATTTCCGATCTGGCAGAAGCCGATGTAATTATGACTGCTTATAATAAATAATACGTTTATGAAAAATATTCTAATTACCGGAGGGGCCGGTTTTATAGGCTCGCATGCTGTACGGCATTTCGTTAAAAAATATCCTGATTATAATATAATAAACCTCGACAAACTTACATATGCCGGCAATCTTTCCAATCTCAGGGATGTGGAGAACAGCAGCAATTATTTTTTCATTAGGGAAGATATATGTAATTATGATGCCGTAAAAAAAATATTTTCAGGAGAGACTCTTTTAAGCAACAAGTCTTTTAAGAATATTTGCCTTCCGGTGGACGGCGTCATAAATCTGGCCGCCGAAACTCATGTAGACAGAAGCATAAAGGATCCTTTTGTATTTGCAAGGACAAATGTCCTTGGGACTCTTACCTTGCTTCAGTGTGCAAAAGAGACCTGGCAGGGGAATTATGAAGGTCATCTTTTTTATCAAATATCTACCGATGAAGTCTACGGAGCTCTTGAATTGGAGGGTGGGTTCTTTACGGAAACGACCAGATATGACCCGCATAGTCCTTATTCCGCATCGAAGGCTTCGGCCGATCATTTTGTAAGAGCTTTTCATGATACTTACGGATTGCCGGTGGTAATTACCAACTGCAGTAATAATTACGGTCCCTATCAGTTCCCGGAGAAACTTATTCCGCTTTTCATAAACAACATAAGGCACAACAAGCCGCTGCCGGTATATGGTACCGGACAAAACGTACGCGACTGGCTTTATGTCGAAGATCATGCCCGGGCCATGGATATTGTCTTTCATAAAGGAGTTCCCGGTTCCACGTATAATATTGGCGGATTTAACGAATGGAAAAACATAGACCTTATAAAGGTAGTAATAAAGACTGTCGACAGAATTTTGGGACGACAGGAAGGGGCGTCTCTAAAACTTATAACCTATGTAAAGGACAGGGCCGGACATGATCTTAGATATGCTATAGATTCGACAAAGCTTGAAAAGGGATTAGGATGGAGGCCGAGCCTGCAATTCGAAGAGGGAATAGAAAAAACCGTAAAATGGTATCTTGAGAATCAGGAGTGGATGGATAATGTTACCTCCGGAGAATATGAAAGATATTATGAAAATATGTATGGAAACAGATAGAAAATGTTCATTATAAAAGTTAATGCCGGTTATTTGCCGGCATTTTCGTTTTTGGCTTTTATTTCTGCAGCTACAGCATTTATTTTTTCATGAAGCGCTTTGGGATCTATAGGTTTTACTATATAATCGTTACATCCGGCTTCCATCGCTTTTTGCTTGTCTGCATCAAAAGCATAGGCCGTTACTACGAAAATAGGGATTTCACTGTCTTTGTCCCTTATGATTTTAGTAGCCGTAGTACCATCCATTTCAGGCATTTTAGTGTCCATGAGAATAAGATCTACCTCATTTGTGTCGAACAATTCCACGGCTTCCTTTCCGGTTTTTGCCCTGATAAGGTTGTGTTCCTTGCCTAAAATGGCTTTAATAAGCAAAAAATTAAAATCAATATCCTCTGCCACCAAGATATTTAATTTTCCGTTTTGCATCTTTTTCTCCTTATCTTTTTTAGTTTGAGGCAAAGATAATCAAATTTATCAAACAGGCAAATTTACTAAGATATATCCTCGAGCCTTCTTATCCAGGCTTCTGCCGAAGAGTCGCTTGGCATTCTCCAGTCGCTTCTTGGTGAGAAACTTATGGATCCTACCTTAGGACCGTCCGGCATGCAGTTGCGTTTGAATTGCTGAGAGAAAAATCTTTTGTAAAAAACCTTGAGCCATTTTAAAATCGTTATTCTGGAATACTTATCTCCGAATGCTATTTGAGCCAGATAAAGGACTTGTTCCGGTTCTGATCCGTAACGTACGGTATGATATATAAAGAAATCGTGAAGCTCATACGGCCCTACCAGATCTTCAGTCTTTTGTACTATCTGTTCCTCCTTATCA
This sequence comes from Bacteroidales bacterium, assembly GCA_022648545.1. Classification (GTDB taxonomy): domain Bacteria; phylum Bacteroidota; class Bacteroidia; order Bacteroidales; family UBA932; genus Egerieousia. The sequence goes on from JALCMP010000010.1 coordinate 35,780, forward strand.
GCCGGAATAAGTTCCGGGCTTATAGGGGTGTCTGCTATGTCCATGAGGATATTCCTGGCTTTTCCGGTATAAGTTTTTTCTGCGACCCATATTACCAGATATTTTACCAGTGTTTTGGGTATTCCGCAATTTACAGCGTACATGCTCATGTGATCTCCGTTATATGTATCCCATCCCAAGGCTATTTCGGAAAGGTCTCCGGTCCCTATTACTATTCCTCCGATTTTGTTTGCAGTGTCCATAAGAATCTGGGTCCTTTCGCGGGCCTGACAATTTTCATAGGTAACATCATGTTCCGAGGGATTCTGACCTATATCTTTGAAATGTACGGAGCAAGCTTCCTTTATTGAAATTTCCTTTATCGAAATTTTTAGTTCCTTCATCAGTGAAACCGCATTATCATGAGTGCGTCCGGTAGTGCCGAACCCGGGCATGGTAATGCCCGTTATTCCTTTTGTGTCGTATCCGAGTTTGTGGAAAGTCCGGTTTGCAACAAGCAATGCCAAAGTAGAATCGAGCCCTCCCGATATTCCTATTACTACATTTTTACATTTTATGCTTCGGAGTCTTTCCGCAAGTGCGAAGGTTTGAATATTGAAAATTTCTTCGCACCTTTCGTCAAGCAATGGTCCGGATGGTACGAACGGAGTAGGTTCTATTGTTCTTTGTGGTATGTATTTCTCTGTTTTTCTCGCAGGAATGCTTAAGCAAACGGTACGGCAAGATTCATTTATCCCTTTTTTACGGAACCCTGCAAATGAATCGTTCAACATCCTGTCGTATTTCAAATGGTTTACATAAATATCTCCTATTATAAGCTGTTGTTCTATGGAAAATCTTTCCGATTCCTTTATTATTTTACCATTGTCTGCAATTATACCATTTCCTGCGTATGCGAGATCGGTGCTGGATTCTCCGAATCCTGCAGAAGCGTAGACATACCCGCTTATGCATCTTGCCGATTGTTGTCTTATCAGGGATTTGAGATAATCGTTCTTGCTTATTAGTTCGTTTGTGGCACTTGGATTGAAAATAATATCTGCTCCTTCAATTGCGAATCCGGAGCTCGGCGGAGCCGGAACCCATAAGTCCTCGCAAATTTCTATAGCGAATTTAAGTTCGCCGTTTATATCAAAGATGAGATCGTTGCCTATGGGAACATCATATCCGAACAGGTTTATACTTTTACTTATAAGATCGTTAGCCGATGTGAACCACCTTAGTTCCTGAAATTCCTTGTAATTTGGAATATATGTCTTTACAGAAAGTCCCAGCAATTTTCCTCCGTTAATTACAGCGGCGGCATTTACGAGTTTGTTCTCTATAGCCAGAGGCAGTCCTGCTATGATTATTATGTTGAGGTCCTTTGTGTTTTCCGTCAGGTTGCCTAATTCTCTTACGGCATCCGAAAGCAACGTCCTCTGGAAAAAGAGGTCCATGGCCGTATAGGAAGTAAGCGACATTTCCGGAAATACTATGGCTTCCACGTTTTGCCTGTCTGCCTGTTTTGCCAGTTCCTGCATTTTTGTGCGGTTGTATTTGCAGTCTCCTATGTGTACCGAAGGAATTGCAGCAGCTACTTTATAAAATCCCCTGTTCATATTTGAAATTATTTATACAAAAATATAAATTTCTTTTTGCGTAGAATAAAATTTATTGCGTAAAATAATTAACTTTGTTTTGGATTTAATATTGATCGATAGCATATATGACATTCCGGAGGTTTGTCATGCTTATCGGTTCTGGCGGTTTTCTATCCGCAAACTTATAAAAATATACTCTATAAGTGTCCCTATGATTTTGCCTTATTTGGATGGCATGTCTATAAAAAAAATCTATATTCTTAGAATTTTCATTGTCCACCCGTCTTGATTCATTAGCGTCTCTCGAAAGGATTGCGGACTTTTATTCTTATATCAATAATTACGCACTTCAACTTCCGAAGATAGCATATGTCGTTTTCCGAAGCTTCGGCTCATAATACTGAAAAATGGTATGCAATGCGAGTGGCTTACCAACAGGAGCTTAAAGCTAAAACATTTTTCGATAGCCGTAAGATACAGAATTTCATACCTATGCAGTATGTTCTAAAGAATACGAATGGAAATAAACACAAAAAATTATCTCCGGCAATACATAATTTGATATTTGTAAAAACTTCCGGAGGGATTATTAAGGGACTTAAGATGGAAGCTGAATTGAGAGGGATTCCTATAAGATACATAATGGATAGAGCTACAAATAGCCCCATGATAGTTCCTGATTATGAAATGTGCAATTTTATTGCGGTGGCCGGAACTTATGACGATCAGTTGATTTTTTTGCCTTATAATGTTGGGAAGGGAGGTAAAATACATATTAAGGAAAAAGTTCTTATAACAGGAGGCCTTTTTAAGGGAGTTGAGGGATATGTGGTTAAAATAAAAAAAGATAGACGTATTCTTGTTTCAATTACAGGAATGTGTTCGGTTATAACTTCTTTCGTTCATCCCTGTATGCTCGAAAAAATTAAATAAAAGATGAAAAAAACAGTTTTGCTTTTAATTTGTGCTTTATTTCTGTATGGGTGTGCTTCTCAAAATAGAATTTCTTATCTACAAGGTCTTCCAGACTATTATGTATGTGATATCCCCCAAAATTACAAAATAAAGATATGTCCGTACGATCTTCTTTCTATTATGGTAAACAGCAAGGATTCTGAGCTGTCCCAAATGTTCAATCTACCAATGGTAAGTTATCAGATAAGCAATGACAGCGATGGTTTTACAGGTGGTCAAAACAGGGTGTTGGGCTATCAGGTAGATAATAATGGAAATATAGATTTCCCGCAGCTTGGAGTAATAAAGGTAAAAGGATTGACTCGTACCGAGCTTGCCTATTATATAAAACAGAAGCTGAAAAGTGGCGGATTATTAAAGGATCCTATAGTTACCGTGCAATTTCTAAATTTTAAGGTTTCTGTAATAGGAGAGGTTAATCGTCCGGGAACTTTTAATATCAATAGCGACAGAATTTCAATATTTGAGGCGCTCGGTAAAGCAGGAGACATGACTATTTACGGTCGGAGGGACAATGTAAAACTTATACGTGAGAGTGGTGGGGTAAGAACCGTAGTTGCGCTGGATTTGAGAGAAAATAGTGTTTTGTCTTCTCCTTATTATTATTTGCAGCAGAACGATATAATATATGTTGAACCCAACAGGGTCAGGGCCGGGCAAAGCCGAATTAATCAGAATCGCTCGGTAAGTACTATAGCTTCAATATTATCTGCCTTTATTTCCATTACCACCTTAATCGTAAGTATAACAAAATAAAATATTAAAAGTATGTACATGCCCGAAAATACAAAGGATGATGAGATAATGTTGATAAAAAAGTTTTTGGCCATTTTTCTTCGCAACAAGTGGCTGTTCGTATTCTCTATATTAGTCTGTCTTATACTCGGGATTGTATATTACAAGGCCGAGTCTCCATTATAGGTAAGAAAAGCGTCCGTGCTTGTAAAGGATAGCAAAAAAGGCGGAGGAGCTAACAATTCAGCGGTTTCGTTCAATGATGTTTTTTCTTTCGGAACCGAAAATTCTGCAGAAAACGAACTTGGCTTTTTTAAGAGTAAACGTTTAATGTTGCGTGTAGTTGATAGTCTTAAATTATATAAAAGTTACAAAATAAGGGAAGGCTTGCATAAAGCTGAACTTTATTATATGTCACCTGTATCGGTATTGATCCCCGATTTAGGACCTGATCAGCAAATCAGTTTTGAAATATATATAACAGATAGCGGATATGCCGAGATAAGTAATTTATATGTTGGTGATAAGGAGTATGATACTAAAACGAAAATGATTTTTGGAGATACTTTAAAAACTCCGACAGGCATGATAATAATTAAAGCTACTCCTTTTATGAATAATAAATATATAGGAAAGACTATATATTTTACAAAAAATGGAGAGGCCGGGATTGCCGAGCTATATAATTCAAAGCTCCAGGCGAATGTTGAAAAAGAGACATCAATAATATTATTGACGTTAAAGGATGATAATCCGCGAAGGGCGGAAGATATTTTGAATACCCTTGTTAAGGTTTATGAAAATGATGTCCTTGAAGATAAAAACAAGATAGTGCTTAACACGGCTAAATTTGTGAACCGGCAATTGTCCATAATAGAAAGGGATTTGGATGTAGTAGATTCCGAGATAGAACGATATAAAAAAGAAAACAAATTGACCGACATAAGTTCCGATGTTTCACTCTATCTGCAAAATACAGGAAATCTGGATAATGCCGGACTGAGCATAGAGAATAAGCTGAATATGGCAGAATATATTAGGGATTACCTTGCTGACAACGATAATATAAACGAATTGATTCCGGCACCCTCGGGCATAATGGAAAATAATGGAATACAAGATCAGATAAACGGATATAATGCTTTATTACTTAAGCGGAATAAACTTCTTGCCAACAGCAGCTCAAATAATCCGGTAATACGTAATATGGCCGGGTCTCTTGCTTCCATGCGGTTTTCGATTTCGAGAGCCATAGATAATCAGATAGCGGTACTTGAAATTCAGGTGAAGAATCTCAGAAGTAAGGAGAAAGACAATTTGGGCAAAATATCTTCGGTCCCTACACAGCAGAAAAAAGTCATAAGTATAGAAAGACAGCAAAAAATAAAGGAAGAATTATATCTTTATCTGCTTCAAAAAAAACAGGAAAACGAACTTCAATATGCCATTAACGAAAGCAATTGCAGAATAGTGGATCCTGCTATGGGGCCCTATTTCCCTGTTTCTCCAAAGAAGACCGAAATAATTATTATTGCTTTATTTGCCGGATTAGGTATACCTGTTCTCGTGTTGTATTTATATTCAGTATTCAATACAATGGTGCATACGAAATCCGATATTAAAAATGCAACCTCTGTTCCGTTCGTCGGTGAGATACCAATGGATAAAAAAGATCACGACAGAGATATTGTGGTGTCTGAAGGATGCAGGAATTTTATAAATGAATCATTCGGTATTTTATGTAATAATATGGATTTTATGAGTACGGCTCCAAAGTCCGGAGCAAGGGTAATTCATATAACATCGTTCAATCCTAATTCCGGAAAAACATTCATAACCATAAATCTGGCTGTTTCTCTCGCCCAATATGGAAACAATGTTATAGTTTTGGATGCTGACCTCAGAAAGGGAAGCCTGCATAAGGTTCTGCGTACCGGTTTGCATATGCAAGGAATTTCAGAATTTCTAAGTGGAAAAGCCAAAGATTCATTATCATCTGTTTATAAGGTTAGTCAATGTGCCGGCCTGGATATTATGCCATCCGGGGCATTGCCGCCTAATCCGGCTGAATTACTTAAAAGTGAAAGACTTGAAATTTTAATAGCTGAACTTAAGAAAAAATATGATTATATTATTATGGATAACCCTCCATACGGAGTTGTTGTAGATACGGCACTTTGTGCACGTGTTGCCGATCAGACGGTTTTCGTAATAAGATCGGGATTGTTCGATAAAAGCATGTTACCCGATCTACAAGAACTATATGCCTCTCATAAGTTGCACAATATGAGTGTGCTGCTTAATGCTGTTGATATGAGAAAAGTAGGATATGGATACGGCTACAATTACAGAAGGAATGGCTATTATCATGAACTATAAAGATTATGTGAAATGTCTGTGATGCTGTTTTCGGCCGGAGCTTTGTTGTTCTCCGTTTTTGTAGGATACCTGTATTTACCCAGAATAATCCTGATAGCAAAAAAAAAGCGTCTTTTTGATACAGTAAACGTAAGAAAAGTTCATAGAGGTTTTGTTCCCAGAATAGGAGGAATTGCATTTTTTCCAATCATCTTGCTTACCCTTACCATTTTTACAATAATCAGATGTTGTGTGGGAATCCCGGCTTTTACTCTTTCAAGTCGTTTCTTTATAGATGTTTTATGCCTGCTGTATGGATTAACAATTATATTTATTATAGGGGTTGCCGACGATCTGGCGGGGGTCCGATATAAAATAAAATTCTTGTTTCAATTTTTTGCGGCTTTGTCTGTAATTCCCTCACGTTTATGGTTGCATGATTTTTATGGAATAATGGGGATTCATGAAGTTTCGCCTTTGGTGGGAATTCCGGTCACTATTCTTATTGTTATGTTTGTCATAAATGCATATAATCTCATAGACGGAATAGACGGGTTGTGTGCCGGACTTTCATTAATGGCAATAGGGTTTATTGGCGGCTTGTTTTTGTATTGCGGCTATTTCTTTTTTGGTGTAATAGCTGCAGGTATAATGGGAGTCCTTGCCGTTTTTTTTATTTTCAATATTTCCGGGAAAAAATATAAAGTTTTTATGGGGGATACCGGCTCTCTTACTCTTGGTTTTATTATAATATTCATGTGTCTTGAAATGCTTAGCCTTTTTCCGCATAACGATGTGCTGCGAATTATAAAAAATCCCGTCGCGGTGTTTGCAGGACTTTTATTTGTTCCGGTTTTTGATACTTTCAGGGTCTTTACCGTAAGAATATCCTGCGGGTTTTCTCCTTTCTATCCTGATAAAAGACATATACATCACAAGTTCCTTGAATTGGGATTTACTCATGCGAGTGCAACTTTAGCAATAATGGCTACACAACTTATCTTTTTTATTATGAATGTATTGCTGCAACAGTTGAACGTTAATGCAATACTTGCAATAGATATTACCCTGGGGCTGATATATATATATATGCTGGATAATATATGTTCAAAAAGAAAGTTAAATTGAAGGATACGGGATTTTTTAACGGATTTACCGATAATCATTCCCACATACTTCCCGGTGTTGACGACGGCGTACAATCAAATAAAGAAGCATTAGCGGTTCTTAACTGTATGGCCGCGGTCGGATTTAAGGAAATATGGTTTACTCCTCATATAATGAGGTCTATGTATAATACTACTGCGGATCTTTGTGAAAAATTCGATTTATTCCGTAATAAATATACTGGGCCACTGAAACTTCATCTAGCTGCGGAGTATATGCTTGATGCAAGATTTGAAAAAGAATTCTTCGGTTGTCCTTTATGTTTATATGACAAGTATGTTTTGTTGGAAACCTCATGTATTGCCCCGCCCTTTAATTTTTATGACCTTTTATATGAAATATCGTTGTATGGATATGTTCCATTGATTGCACATCCCGAACGCTATATATATATGAATAAAAACGATTACAGAGAATTAAAAAATAAGGAGTATCTTTTACAGCTTAATCTGTTTTCATTATATGGTATATACGGGCATGCTGCAAAAAAGAAAGCAGAATATTTGCTGAAAAACGGCATGTATGATGTCATAGGGACGGATATTCATAGTATAAGAGCCCTTGAGGAAGGACTTGAAAGCTTATGTGTTGATATGGAATGTCTTGGGAAATTAATGGATATAAGGCATAATTATAAATTTCTATTATGCGAAACATCATAATATGATATGCTGATTATTTCTTATTTTTGTATGAAGAAGGAATGAGTAATATATCCGATATAATAGCAGAGACTACAATATATGAGTTTAAACAAAGGGTAGAACGCAATAAACCTAAAAGTGGGCTTAGGAGTATAAGCGCTTTTGCCAATGAGGTTGGCGGAACGCTATTTTTCGGAATAGACGATAAGGGGAAACTAACCGAAAACCAGAGAGAAACTAATATATCAAAGTTAAGAAAGGCCGGAAGTGTTCTTCGTGTCGGACCTCTCCTAAAGGGGGGTATTGGTAGGTCATATACAAAAAGGAGACTAATCCGGAGATTTAATTGTGCTTACCGTAGAAGTATTTTAGTATATTTAGACTATAATAAAAAACAGGATTATGAAAAAAGTGGAATTGAATGATCATTGTTTGGGATTTGCAGAATGCAGCAACAACTGCTGGGATTTTTCCATTTTCTCTACAAATCCGTTGCAGGACGACCTTACGCAGGAATACTACGCAGGTTATGTACAGGGTAAACTTCAGGGTGCGGATACGATAGTTGCCGCGCGAAACAATACCTGGAGGAATACGTATTTATGCGATACTTCTCATAGTTTTCCTAAAAAACTGGATCCTTCCGTGGAAGAATTGGCTAGGGCTGCCGATATTCTCTGTGAAAATTACGCTTATCTTTACGACTGGCTTGCCGCGAATGACAAAGGGGATAAAGAATCGGTTCCGCATCATATAAAGAGATTGTTGTACAGAATGCTTGGAATTTTCGACGGAGTTTCGAAAGAAGATCCGCAAAGCGAGAAAAATGTAAAAGATTGTTTCGCAAACCGTTTGGATCCGCAAAAGATTCCTGCCAGTGAATTAAAACTGAAATACGGCAAGGATGTATTAACGTTCATGGACGTATATTTTATTAATGCGCAAATGGACATGATGGATGTGATTTCCGATTCCCTTGAAAGTAAATCAGAGGGGAAGTCAGGATGCCGGGAATTGAAGGTTGATAACAGATCTATTTACTTAAAACCTGAGAGCTGTTCTGCTTTTTTAAAACGGGTAGGTGATGATGTTTACTGGACTCACAACAGCTGGTGCGGTTTCCTTGCACAATCCTGTGCCGTCAATTATGTTATCGGCGACGAATTTATAAGCCAGAATGCATATTGCCCGGGACAGTTCGGATCGAATATGGACTACGGATTTAACAAACATGGTGTTTGTTTTAACGAAACCACTCACCGATACGGCAAGTCGGAAGCTAAAACCGAAGGCATATGGCTTTGCTGGAGGGCGGCGGCAGCTGAAATGTTTGCCCAAAATATAGAAGATTTTTACCGTCACGTTGCAATAGATAATACAGGAACATATCTGAACGGATATATGCTGGTGGATGCAAAAACAGGCGAAACCGGACTTGTGGAAATGAGCTACAAACGTTTCGTGCTTTATACTTCTAACGGCGAAGACTACAAAGTAATTGATTCCCTCGATGGTGAAACCACACCTTTTGGCTATGATACGGAACTTCTTAACAGGGAGCATATATTCGGCATAAATTTCCCGATTTCATACAAGGTGAAATGGGATCTTGAATCAACTGACAATCGTCCTATGAGGCGCATACAGTTTTCTAAATTGATAGGCGGCGTAAAGGATATGGAAACGAGTAAAAAACTCATAACATATGTAGAAGACGATGAACCCCTTTCTTTATATGGAAGATGGGATTTGGGAAAGGGAACCACGGCATATCCGAGAACGATTCCCGACGGAGCAGTGGACTCCAAGGCATTTTGCGCCAGCGAAGTGGCTCGGATTCTTACTACTTGTAAATTCCAACCGGATGAAGCCGGAGGGATGGAATCGTTCTGGATGGTTTACGGAACTTCTAAGATAAACGGTAAACCGTTCATATGGTCCGAATCACAATGGAAAAACGTCCCTCTGGAATACGTACCTGACAAACTGGAAGGTAAGTGGGAAAGAGTGAAGATGTTTATGAAATAAAAACAGTAACTTATAAAAAATATAACTAATGATAAACGTAATCGGACTCGGTTACATTGGTCTTCCTACAGCCCTGATGATGGCATCACATGGAGTAGAAGTAGTAGGAACAGATTATAATGAGAAATTGGTAGAAACTCTTAATGCCGGGAAGACTACTTTTAAGGAAAAAGGACTCTATAAACTTTTTAATGAAGCGGTAAAATTGGGCATTAAGTTTACTACGGAGTATCAAAAAACGGATGTATATATTATATCGGTACCAACGCCCTATGATAAATTTTCTAAAAAAGTAGATCCCTGTTATGTAGTTGAAGCAGTAAAAGATGTAATAAGGGTATGTCCTAAAGGGGCAATTATCGTTATTGAATCAACTATCTCTCCCGGAACTATTGACAAATTTATCCGTCCTGTGCTTGAAAGGAAAGGATTTAAAGTTGGTGAGGATATAAACTTAGTACATGCACCGGAAAGGATAATTCCAGGCAACATGGTTTACGAACTTCTTCATAACAACCGTACTATCGGTGCTGATGATAAGAAAGTAGGAGAAAAAGTAAAAACATATTATGCTTCATTTTGCCAAGGTGAAATAGTAGTTACAGATATTAGAACTGCCGAGATGACTAAAGTCGTGGAGAATACCTTCCGGGCGGTTAATATTGCTTTTGCTAATGAACTTTGCAGAATTTGCCGGCACGATAATATGGATGTATATGAAATTATTAAGATTTGTAATATGCATCCGCGTGTAAATATTCTTCAACCCGGTCCTGGTGTTGGAGGACATTGTATTTCTGTTGATCCATGGTTTCTGGTGGGCGATTATCCTTCTTTGGCAAAGGTTATTGACGAGTCCATGAAGACAAATGATAGTCAGCCTGATTTCGTATTACAGCGAATCCATGATATAATGAAAGAGAAAGGAATTAAAGATATTAAACGCGTAGGACTGTATGGCTTAACATATAAGGAAAATGTTGATGATTGCCGGGAGTCTCCAACACTTCAGCTTCTAGAAAGTCAGGAACGACATCTTGCAGAACCATTAAAAGTTTATGATCCGTTTATTAAGAACGATATTGTGAAAAATCAGTATCACAGTCTTGATAAATTCCTGTCTGATGTTGATTTTATAGTTATTATGGTTAAACATAACGAAATAAAGGATAATATGGACAAACTCTTGGGTAAAGTTGTTCTTGATTGTCATAATATTATTAATATACCGAGTGTTTATCATCTTTAATATTATGCACTTATGAAAAAAGTAATGCTTGTTTTCGGGACTCGTCCGGAGGCTATAAAAATGGCTCCACTGGTAAAGGAATTTCAGAAGTATCCTGATAAATTCAAAACAATAGTATGTGTTACAGGACAACACAGGGAAATGCTTGATCAGGTTCTTAATATCTTTGATATTAAACCTGATTTCGATCTTAATATAATGAAACAGGGGCAGGATCTATACGATGTTACCTCACGAGTCCTTTTGGGAATGCGTGATATATTAAGAGAAAATTGTCCGGATTTAGTATTGGTACACGGTGATACTACAACATCAACTGCGGCGGCACTTGCTTCTTTCTACCAAAAGATACCTGTAGGACATATTGAAGCCGGGTTGCGTACACATGATATTTACAGTCCGTGGCCGGAAGAAATAAATCGCCAATTAACAAGTCGTATTGCGACTTTTAATTTTGCTCCAACCGAACTTAGCCGGAAGAATCTTTTAGACGAGGGTGTTTCCGAAAACAGGATATTTGTCACAGGAAATACTGTTATAGATGCTCTTCATATGGCTGTAAGGATAATAGAGGGAAATGGACATGTACGGGACTCTCTAATGGAGGAATTAAGGGAATTTAATATTGATGAAAAAAATATGGCTTCCTGGGGGAATAAATCAAGACGTCTTATTCTTATGACGGGGCATAGACGGGAAAATTTTGGAGAAGGGTTTGTTCATTTGTGCAATGCCGTTAAATCTCTTGCAACAAAATACGACAATGTTGATATTGTTTATCCGGTACATTTAAATCCTAATGTCCAGAAGCCTGTGCATGAGATCCTTGATAATATTTCCAATGTGTTTCTTATAAAACCATTGGATTACCTTCCTTTTGTTTATCTTATGAAAAGATCTACTCTGATATTAACGGATTCCGGCGGAGTCCAGGAAGAAGCGCCCGGTCTGGGAAAACCTGTACTTGTAATGAGAGATACGACGGAAAGACCTGAGGCTCTCAAGGCCGGTACTGTAAAACTTGTTGGAACGGATTATAAGAAAATAGTTGATGAAACATCATTGTTATTGAACAGCAGTGAGGAATATGAGAAAATGTCGAAAGCCGTAAATCCGTATGGTGATGGTAAGGCTTGTTCCAGAATTGTTTATAATATTTCAAATTATTAGTAGGGGATATGGATATATTAAGTTTAATAGGACGTCACGAAGATTTATTTTCTTATGATATAGGGAAAAACGAGGAAGATTTATCTCGGATTATAAGAGATTCGCGTTTTTTAATTCTTGGAGGAGCCGGATCAATAGGGCAATCTGTTGCAAAGGAAATATTTAAAAGAAATCCCAGAAAATTGCATGTTGTTGATATTAGTGAAAACAATCTGGTTGAATTAGTCCGAGATTTGAGGAGTTCTTTCGGATATATAAAAGGTGATTTTAAAACTTTTGCACTGGATATTGGATCTGTGGAATATGATTCATTTATACAAAATGGTGGCGGTTATGATTTTATATTGAATCTGTCGGCTTTAAAACACGTAAGAAGTGAAAAGGATCCTTATACCCTTATGAGGATGATAGACGTTAATATTATGAATACGCAAAAAACTATTGATCAAGCTGTTAGTTGCGGATCAAGTAAATATTTTTGTGTTTCTACAGACAAGGCTGCCGATCCTGCAAATATGATGGGAGCATCCAAAAGGATTATGGAAATGTTTCTAATAAAGAAAAGTACGAATATATCGATCTCTACAGCCAGGTTTGCCAATGTCGCTTTTTCCGACGGTTCCCTGTTGTTCGGCTTTAATCAGAGAATCAGTAAAAAACAACCAATAGTTGCTCCCAATGATGTAAAAAGATATTTTGTTACTCCCCAGGAATCCGGTGAACTTTGTTTGATGTCTTGTATTATGGGGTCCAATTGTGATATCTTATTTCCCAAATTGAGTGAGAAATTAAATTTGCTTACGTTTTCTGAAATAGCAGTTCGCTATTTAAATGAATTGGGATATGAACCATATTTGTGTAAAACGGAAGATGAAGCCAGAGAAATTGCCGGAACTATTTCGGATGGGAAAAGATGGCCATGCCTTTTTGAAAAAAGTGATACTACAGGAGAAAAGGAAATAGAAGAATTTTATACAAAAAATGAAGAGGTCTGTTTTGATAAATTTAAAAATATAGGCGTAATTAAAAATAAACTTGAAATAGATGAAGAAAAACTTGACGATTTTAATACGAATATAGAATTAATGAAAAAAACAGGCATTTGGAGTAAAAAACAAATCGTTGATTTATTTTTTAATTTGATACCTGACTTTTCATTTATAGAAAAGGGAAGATATCTGGATTCGAAAATGTAGATAAAAAATAATAAAATGTCATATAGCATACCTCTTTTTAAATTGAATTTCGGCATTGAAGAAATTCAGGCAGTTACGGAAACCATAAATTCCAAATGGATATCTACCGGTCCCAAATGCGAAGAATTGCAGCGTGATTTTGCCGACATGCTTAATGTTAAATATGCAATAAGTGTTTCTAATTGTACTGATTCATTGCATCTTGCTTGCATACTTTGTAGTATAGGTCCGGGAGATGAAGTATTATGTCCGTCTCTGACTTTTGTTGCATCTGTAAATTGCATAAGATATGTGGGGGCAAAACCTGTTTTTTGTGATATTGTAGGGCCTGATCATTTGAATATAGACCCGGAAGAAATAAAACGTAAAATAACTTCTAGAACAAAGGCAATTATTGTTGTGCATATGGCAGGCTTCCCCGCCAAAATGGATGAAATAATGTCGATAGCCAGAAAATATAAGTTGAAAGTTATAGAAGATGCCTGCCATGGACCCTTATCAGAATATAAAGAACATAAACTTGGAACTATTGGTGATGTTGCTTCTTTTAGCTTCTTTTCTAATAAAAATATCAGTACAGGAGAAGGCGGGATGCTGGTAACAAATAATGAAGAAATGGCGAAAAGAGCATTACTGTTAAGGTCGCACGGAATGACTTCAATGTCTTATGAAAGAGCAACGGGGCATGCAACATCTTATGATGTTGTAGAGCTGGGGTATAACTTCCGTATGGATGATATTAGAGCGTCTATTGCAATTGCACAATTGAAAAAATTAAGAAAAGATCTTGAAAAAAGAGCTGAAGTTCGTGCCCGATATGTCAGATTGCTATCAGATATAAGTGGCTTAATTGTTCCTTTTGCTGATAATAAAGAATTTGTTTCAAATTATATAATGCCTGTCGTTTTAAAGAATTCTACATCTGAAAAAAGGGATCATGTAAGAAATAAATTAGGAGATCTTGGAATTCAAACAAGTGTACATTATCCGGCTATTCATAAATTTTCTGTATATAAGGATTTTAATGTTAGTTTGCCTAAAACAGAATATGTTTGTGCTAATGAGATAACTTTACCAATGTATGCGTCACTTTCGGATAAGCAAATAGATTTCATAGTTGATTCGCTTAATAGCGCTTTAAAAAATGAATAAAAAGTCTATTATGGTTTTTGGTGTCGGGGAACTCCAAAAATCGATTATAGAACGTGCTCATAAAAAAGATTTATTTGTGGTGGGTATAGACCCATCTGAAAAGGCTTATTGTAAAAATTATGTTGATGCTTTTGAAATTGTCGGAGCCAAGGATTTTAATACGACACTGGATGTTGCCAGAAAATATGAAGTAGGCGGTATATTAACGGCTGCTACCGATAAACCTCTTGTCATGATGGCAAAAATAGCTGAAGTTTTGCATTTACCTTTTTTCTCAATAGAAACCGCGATATCATCAACAGATAAGTTGTTGATGAAAGAAAAATTTCAAAAAGCTGGAATTCAGTGTGCCAGAGGGGAATTAATAGATAATTATGATATTGGCAAAATAAAAGATTTTAAATTCCCTGTTATTGTAAAGCCTCGGGATAATTCCGGAAGCAGAGGTGTTATTTTCTGTAATGATAAACATGATTTGTCAAAATCCTTAAAAGAGGTTTTTACGTATACAACCAAAGATTCAATTCTTCTGGAAGAATATATTCCGGGAAAGGAATATAGTGTGGAAAGTATACATTTTAACGGGGAAACAAAAGTTATACAATATACTGAAAAGATAGTAACACCAGCTCCATATAATGTAGAATTGGGTCATATAGAACCTGCCGATATTTCTACTGATATTAAGAGGCGGATTAATATATTAATATCGAAAATGGCGGATGTTCTTGGATTCCAGAATTGTGTGTCTCATACGGAACTGAAAGTTAATTCGAGCGGAATTTTTATAATAGAAACAAGTCCCAGACTAGGAGGTGATTTTATTACATCACATCTGGTTCCCTTATCAACAGGTGTTAATATAGAAGATTCTTTGATTGACATATCCTTGGGGGGAAATCCTGATATTATCATAAAAGACAATAAAATATCGGTTGTTAGGTTCTTTAATCTTGAGGAGGGCCTTAGTGTAATTTCTCAGGAAGGGATTTTAAAATATTTATCAACAGTTCCAAATTATCATTTTACTTTTAAATTAAAAACTGGAGAGCATGTTCCCAGAATAACCAACAGTTTGACAAGATATGGAGAAATAATTTATACGGTTCCTTCATATGACAAGATAAATGATATTTGGAGGTCTGTTTTGTCTAATGTAAATAAAATGGTTAAGCAGTAATGATAAACAAAGGATATGAAGATAGAAGTATATTGAATACTTCAACCATATTGGATGCTCTGAAGAAAATGGATCAGAGCAAAGTAAAATTATTATTGGTTTTTAACGATGGTAAATTTTGTTCAATACTGACTATCGGTGATATACAAAGGGCTATTATTAATAATGTCAAAATGAGCCAAAGTGTAGAAGATATATTGGATTTCAATAAAGAATATTGTTCCATATACGATTCTATCGACATGATTAAAGCCAAAATGTTGTCTCTTCGTGCCGAGTGTATGCCTATATTGGATGAAGATGGTAATTTGAAAAGAGTATATTATTGGGACGATTTGTTTTTAAATACAGAAAAGAAACCTAAAAAAGCAATAGATATTCCTGTTGTTATTATGGCCGGGGGTGAAGGAAGAAGATTGAGGCCATTGACAAATGTGATACCAAAACCATTAATTCCAATAGGTGAAAAAACGATACTGGAAGTTATTATGGATAAATTCGAAAAAATCGGATGCCATGATTTTTATTTATCTGTAAATTACAAGTGCGATATCTTAAAATATTATATCTCTCAAATAAAACATGATTACGATATAAAATTCATAAAAGAAGAAAAACCGTTAGGAACAATAGGAAGTGTATCTTTATTAAAAGATAAGATTTCTACTACGTTTTTTGTATCCAATTGTGATATTTTGATTGATGAAGATTATAGGAATGTATATGATTATCATATTGCCAACAAAAATGATATTACAATTATTACATCAATTAAATCATATAAAATTCCGTATGGAGTAATACAAACAGGCAAGGATGGTTTATTGACCGGTTTATCTGAAAAACCCGAATATGCATATATGATTAATACCGGAGTATATATACTGGAGCCTGGATTGATAAAAGAAATTCCTGATAGGAAATTCTTTCATATAACACAACTGATAGATAAGGTAAAAGCCAGGGGAGGGCGAGTCGGCTGTTTTCCGGTAAGTGAAAGATCCTGGACGGATATAGGAGACTGGAATGAATATTTAAAGCTTATAAGCCAGAGTAAATAATGCACAGAAAAGTCCTTATAGTAGGTGATTTATCCAGTAAACATATCTTTCGTCTAGTCCGAAGTATAAAAGACAAGAAAGAGGGTATGAATATTTCCATAGATGCCGTACATCTATACGGAAATATCAGGATGGATTCTACTGTATGCAAATATTTCGAAAACATATATGTTAGTAAACGACATTTTGGTAGATTTTTATATAAAGTTCCCGTTCTAAGGTATTTTTTAAATGTCGTTGAATGTATGTCTATTTTTTCAAAATTAAAATCGCACTACAATATTGTTAATATACAATATATAACATATATCTCTTTTTTTTTGTGGAAATATTATAAGAATATATCTGACAGGATAATAATAACCCCCTGGGGAAGTGATGTATACAGAGTAAAAAACATTAAGAAAATTTTATGTGCTTCATGTTTAAGAAGAGCGGATTATGTAATAGTAGACCGTGGAATAAAATTCGAATCCGATTTGTTGCATATGTATAATCTTGACAGGAAGAAATTCCTGTATGCTGATTTTGGGTCAGACATAATTGACCTTTTTGATAAAAATAATATTACTAAGAAAGAAGCAAAATTTTTTTATAATGTAGAGGGTTATTATGTTATTACATGCGGGTATAATGCAAATCCGGCCCAAAACCATAAAAAGGTTATAGAGGCCATCTACTTGATTAGAGATAAATTACCGGAAAACTTGGCGCTTTTTTTACCAATGACATACGGGAATACGGTTTCGTATAAAGAAAAAATTACGGAGACATTGGAATCTTGCGGGTTTAAGCATGTTGTTTTCTCTAAATATATGTCGGATAAAGAAGTCTTATATATGAAAAAGGCCACTGATTTATATATAAATGTACAGAATACAGATGCTTTTTCCTCCAGTTTGCAGGAGTATATTCTTAGCGGAACTAAAATAATTAACGGGGGATGGCTTAGATATCCAACTATTGAAAAATTCGGACTGCCATATTTTGTTGCACCTGATCTGGATTCATTATCCGATGTAATTCTTAAGGCATACAATTCTCCACGGCAAAATATCAATGCCGAGTTAATAAATTATATTAGTTCACTCGGGTGGAAATCAATGAGCGATGACTGGATAAACATATACAATAATTATTAATTCTATCGTTCAAAATTTAATTAAGGTAATCAAGGTTAATGATACGTATATAAATGAATGATACCATAAAGAAACATGCTATATCCGGAACTCGTTGGATGACTATTTCAACGGCTACCACTTCTGTTGTTCAGATTTTGCGGTTATCTATATTGGCGAGATTCTTAGATAAATCTGATTTTGGTATAGTTGCAATATTGTCGTTTATTCTGGGTTTAACAAATACCTTTGCGGATTTGGGGTTTGCATCGGCAATAATGCATGAAAAAAAATTATCAAATAAAGATTTCAGCAGTTTGTTCTGGATACAGTTTTTTATATTTCTTCTTTTATATATTCTTATTTCATTATCATCCGGGATTATTGCTTCATTTTATAAAACATCTGAATTATCATATTTAGTTCCAATTGCACTAGTTAATCTTTTATTCTGGAGCGGTGGAAAATTGTATGATACAGTATTGCAGAAGGATCTGCTTTTTAAAACAATTGCTGTAAGAAATATTATCTCGGCAACAATTTCTTTAATTTTTGCATTGATATTAGCTTTATATGGTTTTGAAATATATAGTCTTGTTTTGTCGACTGTGCTGCATACTCTTATTGATAATGCGTGGAATTTTATTTCCGGACAAAAGAATTACAAGCTTATTTTCTACTGTAATATTAAAAAGGTCTTTCCTTTAATTAAAATCGGACTATATCAAACGGGGACACAAATAGTGGATTATGTTTCTTCCAGACTTGATATATTAATTATCGGTAAAATTTTAGGTGTTGATGTTCTGGGATTATATAATCTGGCAAAGGAACTCGTTCTTAAAATAATGATTTTAATTAATACAATTGTCAATAAAGTTTCTCTGCCAATATTTGCGCATTTGCAGGATGAAAAAGATGTTTTGAAAGAAAAATTCTGTCAGGTTATTAATATGTTGTCTTTTGTTAATTTCCCAATAGCAATTCTATTGTGTATATGTAGCAAATATATAATTGATATTTTATACGGGGCACAATATGTAGACGCAGCACCTGCAATGTCGATATTATCTATATGGAGTTTATTCGTATGTGTAGGCAATCCTGAGGGGAATCTTTCAATCGCAAAAGGCAGAACTGATATTTCTTTTGTATATACTTTATTAAGATTGGTAATTACTTTGCCTATTGTTCTAATATCATCAACGATATCCTTGACGGCTGTAGCATGGGCTCAGGTTGTTGTTATTATAATAATGCTTGTTGTTGGATGGAGAATGTTAATATACCGCTTATTGGGCTTGTCGTTTAAAGATTATATCGGTTCATTTTTTAAGATAGCTGTATATACATTATTTGTGGGAAGTATTTTTTATCCTATTGGATATAATAATGTATTTAAAATACAAAATTCCTTTATTGCCATTATAATTTACGGTATCTTGGCACTTACGTCATATTTATTTATGTATATTATTTTCGACAGGAAATATCTAATATCTCAAATTAAAATCTTTGGACAAATATTAAAGGACTAGGATATATTTATTAAACAGTTTAATTATTGGATTGCTGGTAACCGTGAATAAATTGAAGGACTTTAAAAAAATAGTAATTATGCTTTCTACTTTTATTTTAGAAATATCAAAAACTCTAACAGATTACAATTTTATTCATAAAGATGATAATAAGTTTGAAGGAGATAATGTAGATTACAATAACTCTGAATATTTTGTTATGTTCTGTGGGGTATCTTTGAATAAAAAAGATTTGCTTTGTAAATACGGTTTGGATAAGGATTCATGGTCCCGATATTTTATAAATTCGTATGAAAAGGAAGGAGAAACCTTTTTTTATGAAATTAAGGGTACTTTTTGCGGAGCCTTTTATGATAAAGTACAGAAAAAGTGGATTCTCTTTTCAGATCATATAGGTAGCAAGGCTGTTTATTATGCGGAATATAAAGATTACTATTTTATATCAAATAATTATGTTGATTTAATGAAGTACATGAGAGAAAAAGGTTCTTCTTTTACTCTTAATGAATTTTCTGCTTATTTGTTATTGACATATGGGTATACATTTGAAGAATTGACTATAACAAATGAGATAAAACGTATAATGATAGGAAAATATGTTGTAATAGAAAATAGTCGATTGTTGATGAAGGATTTCTATAAGCTGAAAGAGAATCATATAAAAATAGAGGAAAACGATGCAATAAAAGAAATCGATAAGAGATTCCGTCACGCATTAAAACAAGCTTTTGAAAAAGATAATGAATATGGTTATAAGCATGTTGCTAATTTAAGCGGCGGGCTGGATTCCCGTATGACTGTGTGGGTGGCTCATGAAATTGGATATACAAATCAGTTGAATATTACTTTTTCCCAAAGTGGTTATCTGGATGAAAAAATAGCGAGGGCAATAGCGGTAGATCTGAAACATGAGTGGATTTTTAAGGCCTTAGACAACGGATCTTTTTTAACGGATGTAGATAATGTTACAAAAATAACTGGAGGAAATGTATTATATTATGGGCTGGCCCACGGCCTTAGTTTATATAAGTATCTTAATTGGAAAAATCTCGGGATTTTGCACTCGGGACAGTTGGGTGATGTTATACTTTCGTCATCATTCTCGTCAGATAATGATGACGAAAATAAAAATCGTCTAGGTTTAGGGGCCTATTCGACTGCTCTTCTTGACAGGGTAAGTGATTATGAATTCAGAGGAGATTATGGGAATTTGGATATATTTAAGATCTTCATAAGGGGGTTTTATGGAGCGAATCAGGGGCTTAAGGATATAATGAGATTTACTGAAACATATTCTCCTTTTTATGATATTGATTTCATGGATTTTGTTTTAAGTCTGCCGGTCAAAATGCGATATAACCATTATATATATAAAAAATGGATACTAAAAGAATATCCGCAAGCTGCATCGTATATTTGGGAAAAAGAAAAAGTGCCTGTTAATTATCCTTTCTGGATAAATTTGGGAGGTAGAAAATTACCATTGAAAGAAATTCCGGTAAAAATATTGTCAAGATTGGGTATTAGTAAATATGGTGCCAATAATAAAAATAATATGAACCCTTTGGATTATTGGTATAGAACTAACAATGACCTAACTTTTTTTCTTGATACTTATTTTAATGATAATATAGGTCTTTTATCTGCTTATCCGGAACTTAAGCACGATTGTGAGAATTTATATTTCAATCATACGGCTACTGAAAAGAATCAAGTTATATCGCTGTTGAGTGCATGTAAGATTATAATGGAATAAAGAAGCCATCCATATGAACAAAATAAAAAAGACAGGAATGCGTAGATACATATTGACAAATATTATTGCGGCATTATCTTTTATTATATTTATTTATATCTGTATAAATTATAATAGTATTCCTCAAGGTCATAGGGCAATAATTATTTTCCCTTTTATATGGGGGGCGTATAATTTGTTCGGAAGTATTAGAAAATGGATATTTAGAGCGCCCTCGCTTGCCCTGTTTGATTTATTATGTTTCATTCGTTATGGTGTATTGATATTTTTGCTTGTTTTAAATAATAACTATTCTTCAGCCCGGTTTTCCGTTCATGTAAATTCTGACGAAGATTATCTTTTTGCTTACGAATTAATGCTATATGAACTTATTGTAATCATTATTACAATAGAACTATGCATTAAATTAATGTTTAAGTCTAATATATCTGTGTATAAACAGAATATTCCTATAAACAAAGGATCATGTCCGGGGTATTTGCTGGTGGTTTTGTTGGGAATAGCAGGACTTTTTCTTTTTCCTAAATACCTTGATAACATGAATATATTTTCCGTAAAATCAGGATTTGAAAAGGAAGTAATACAAGGAAGTTTCTTATCATTAACGTTGGGCTATTTTATAAAAAGTATCCAAATTGTAATATTTCTAAGTTTGCTGAAATATTATGCAAGAAGGCAATCAAGATATAAACATGTAAATAAATGGCCCTTGTTCTTTTTTGCATTTTTGAATTGTGCAATAATATGGAATACAAACAGGACTACATTGCTAATAAACGTAATACTTACCTTGATTATGCTTATTTACATATTTCCGGAATATAAAAAAGAAATGACATTTTTGTTTGGAGGGGCCGGAATAATAATGGTAATATTAATGACTCTTTACCGATCGTTTGGGATTGTTTCCGTTGCAAAGGTAGGAACGTCCGGCTTTACTTCCATCTATGGGCTGAATGTTTTTTCATCATATCTTGGCGAGTATGTTTCCGGTCCGGATTCGGTGTTGTCCGGAATTCAGATTAAAAATCTCTATCCGGTTAATTTTGATACTTTTATGAATGATATGTTTATGTCAACAAATGTAATTAGCAAATTTTTGTCGCCGTCATTTGTACATAATAATACAGCCTATTTCTTTAATCAATATTGCGGATTCCATGTTACTAATTCTGTAATTATACCTAGCGTTTCCGAAGGTTATTTGTTTTTCGGTTTTCTTGGAGCTCCGATCTTTACAGTCATAACCTTGATAATAATGATGTTCTCTGAAAAGAAAGCATTAACATCTAGGGATATCGGACTTAAGTATGCCTGGAATTACAATGCATTATTTATATCCGGAATTCCTGGGGCAAATTGGATGCTTTCAATGATGTATTTGTCAATGTACTTTTTACCATTATATCTTATAATGAAATTTAATGTAATTTTATATAAGACTAAAAAGAGATCTATATCAAAATATAAATGTTATAATGAGTGAAATTATTATTATTATAAAAGGATCTTTAGACAAGGCGGTTCCTATTATTAGCATTGCAAAAAATTTTAATGCGAATAATCATAATGTGAGAATTTTATGCGGCTGTATATCTCCTATGTTAAAAGAAAATTTTAGAAATACGGGCATAAGCATTACATCTCTTAATATTAATGAAAATGATGGAAAGAATCCTTTTTCTCAGAAAATAAGGTCATGGGTGAGTTTTAGAATAGGAGTCAAAAGGTTCTTAAAAACTGCTGAATATGAGTACTTATATATTGCTACGGGAGATACGGCTATTGATCTGAAAGGCATATATGATAAATCAAAATATATATTGCATTTGCGGGAATTATATGATAGCAGTCCGCTTTATATGAAGTTGCTTGAGAAAATAGCAAGAAGAGCATATAAAGTAGTTGTCCCGGAGTTGAACAGAGCTTATTTGTATTATCATTTCCTTAAACTGGATACGGTTCCGTCAATTATAGTAAACAGACCTTTTGATCATCCGCGTACAAGGAAAATGGATATAGATTTTTTGGATCCTGAAATACAGACAAAAATTAAGACTAAAAAAAATATCATATATCAAGGGCCTATTGCCAGAGAAAGAGATTTGACGAAGCTTGTTGAAGCATCTTTGGAATGGAACAGCAATGAATATAATTTAATTTTATTGGGGAAAGATTACGGTATGCTGGATGTTTATAGAAAGATTAATCCAAATATTCTTCATATACCTTTTGTCTCTCCTCCATTACATTTGAACATTACAAGCTGGGCATATATAGGTGTAATTGCATATGATTTAAAAAGCTTGAATACCATTTATTGTGCACCCAACAAGGTATGGGAATTTTCAGGATTCGGAATACCGGTCTTAGGAAGTTGTAACCCTGGATTATTTTCTAGTATCGGCTATTTTAATGCCGGGAAATTGGTGGATTTTTATAATTGTGACAAAATCATCAACGGCATCGATTTTATTATTAATAATTATGATATTATGCGGAAAAATGCTGTAAAAATGTATGATAATGCAGAATTAAATATAAACGAATTATTAAACAACAGCTGAAAAACTTTTTATATGAAGGTATTGATAAATTTGTCCACGATAAAAAAGGGGGGAGGGCAAAATGTAGCTTTGAATTTTTTGTATGATCTTTTTAATAGCAGCTATAATCATGATTTTGTGTTTTTGGTAGTAAAAAATTCTGAAATTCATAAATTTTTGTTGAAAGAAAATAATGCTAAGATCCTATTTACCGTCGGTAATCCCTTTTTAAGAATTTTTTATGAACTTTTTAAGTTTTCATGGTTATTAAAGAAAAGTAAGATAGATATTATTTATACTTATTTCGGATACGGTTTATTTATAAATAATATTCCCCAGGTTTGTGGAGTTGCTGCATCTAATATTTTTTATCCTGAAATTAAGTTCTGGAAAGGAAATTTTATAAATGTAATACTAAAAAGACTAATTGATAGATATCGAATATATGGAA
The DNA here is from genome assembly GCA_022648545.1 of Bacteroidales bacterium. GTDB lineage: Bacteria > Bacteroidota > Bacteroidia > Bacteroidales > UBA932 > Egerieousia. Next base: position 59,690 of record JALCMP010000010.1, read on the forward strand.
TCAAAAGAGCCGAAGCTCTAATTTTTGAAAATAAATATATGGAAGAAAGGAGCCATACATTATTTCATATAGATCCGGGGAAAACGTGTTATATCCCTCCTTCTTATAATCCTGATTTTGGTGAGGAAGTTTTAAATTGTTCTGTATTGCGTGAGGGCGGCGTTAAGATTTTGATGTTATGTGGATGGCAGAGGAATAAAAATATATTAGAAGTTCCTGAAATAGCTTATTATCTGAGAAAATATTCGCATTCTCAATTTAAGTTTATAATAACGGCACCTTTAGACGGTTCCGGCGAATATAAAATATTTAAAAAGCTTGTAGAAAAATATGATGTATATGATATGATTTCAATAATCGGTCCTGTTGCAAAATCCCGACTCAAGAGCCTCTATGAACAAATAGATTTTGTATTGCTTCTTAGTAAACTTGAAAGTTTTAGTAACAATATTATTGAATCGTGGCTTTTTGGAAAACCTTTGATCATAAGTAATGAAAAATGGGCAAAATCAATTTGCGGGGAGGCCGCATATTATGTTGACAGAGATAATGTCCGTGAGATATCTTCAGCTATTGTAAAATTGCAGAATTCTAATGATATTATATCAAAATTAACATATAACGGGAGTGAAAAATTATATAAATACCCATCAATTACACAGAGGACTAAACTTGAAATCTCATTCTTGGAAAAATTTTACAGAAAATGAAAGATTTTCTTATAAGTTCTTTTGAATTTTTATCAGGGTTAATTTTTTGTTTGCCTAGGTATAAATTTTTAAATCCTATTAAGAGATATTTTCTCTTAATACAAGGAGGGAAAATAGGTAAACGTATAACATATTATCCCGGAATAAAGATAGGATATGCGAAAAAATTAAAAATAGGAAATGATGTTGATCTGGCGTGGGGCGTTATAATTACTGCTCAAGGTGGGGTTGAGATAGGAGATAGGACATTAATAGGATATAGGACCCAAATTTTGTCAGCTAATCATATTATACCGGAGAATCATAAACAAATTTTTCGTTCTGGACATGTTTTGTCGAAAGTAATAATTGAAAATGATGTTTGGATAGGAGCAAATTGTGTAATTTTACCAGGTGTCAAAATTGGTGAAGGAGCGGTCATTGCAGCAGGAAGTGTTGTGACAAAAGATGTTGAACCTTTTTTTATTGTTGGTGGAATCCCAGCAAAACAAATTAAAATAAGAAATTAGTATGAAACAAATAATTCAGGATTTACATAAGGGTAATACCATATTAGAAGAAGTCCCGGTTCCTCTTGTAAGAACGGGGGCTGTTTTAATAAGGACGACACGTAGCCTTATTTCTTTAGGAACGGAACGTATGCTGGTCGATTTCGGCAAAGCCGGTTTTATTGCAAAAGCACGCCAGCAGCCGGATAAAGTAAAGCAGGTTATAGATAAGATAAAGACTGAAGGATTTAAATCTACGCTCGATGCTGTTTTTAACAAATTGAACCAGCCTATTCCTTTGGGATATTGTAATGTCGGTGTTGTTCAGGAGGTCGGAAAAAATGTTAAAGATTTTAAAGCAGGAGACAGAGTTGCTTCTAATGGAAATCATGCCGAATTTGTATGTGTCCCCTCTAATTTGGTAGCAAAAATTCCGGATAATGTTAGTGATGATGATGCAACTTTTACAGTGATAGGTTCCATTGCTTTGGAAGGTGTAAGATTATGTAATCCTACATTTGGAGAAACTATTGTTGTTATAGGACTTGGACTTGTTGGACTTATTTCTTCGCAAATATTAAAAGCCAACGGATGTAATGTTATTGGCTATGATTTTGATCAGAGTAAGGTCGATATTGCTGCAGCAAAAGGAATTGCGGCTTTTAATCCTGTCGATGGCATAGATCCTGTAAATTTCGTTATGCAACATACTAAAAATACAGGAGCCGATGGTGTTATTATTACTGCTTCAAATAGCTCTGATGAAATTATACACCAAGCCGCTTTAATGAGTCGTAAAAGAGGTCGTATCGTTCTCATAGGCGTTGTTGGATTAAATATAAGGAGAGATGATTTTTACAAAAAGGAATTATCATTTCAAGTTTCCTGCTCATATGGTCCAGGACGATACGATGATAATTATGAGAATAAGGGGGAAGATTATCCGATCGGATATGTCAGGTGGACCGAAAAACGTAATTTTGAAGCAATATTAAATGCTATTTCGGATGGATTGATTGATTTGCATCCGCTTATTACGGAAAAGATTCCTCTGGAAGATTTTGGGAAAGTATATGACAATATGCATAAGCATAATGTTATTGCGTCAATTTTAACTTATCCTGAGAAAAGTGAAAGACAAACTACTATCGAGGTTTTTTCCAATAAATATAAACCATCGCCGTCATGCATTATGGGGATAGTAGGAGCCGGTAATTTTACGTCTTCAACTGTAATTCCTTCACTAAAGTCATTGAATGCTGATGTGAAAATAATTGCTAGCGCCGGAGGCCTTTCTGCTAAATTATTGGCAAAAAAAGGAAATATAAAACAGGCTACCTCCGATTATCATAAAATATTGGAAGATCCGGAAGTAAATACTGCTATTATTACAACAAGGCATGATTTGCATGCTATTATGACGTTGCAGGCATTAAAAGCCGGTAAAAATGTTTTGGTAGAGAAACCATTATGCCTTAATGAAGAACAGCTTGGTGAAATTGTAAAAGAACAGAGAGAGTCCGGAAAAATTGTAATCGTTGGGTATAACAGACGTTTCGCTCCTCTTGCCGTAAAAATGAAAAAAACGATAGGGGAGGGACCTGTAAATATTATAGCAACAATGAATGCCGGATTTATTCCTGAAGAATCATGGGTGCAGGATTTGAAGGTTGGCGGTGGCCGCATAATAGGGGAAGCATGCCATTTTATTGATTTGTGCACATATCTGTCTGGTTGTAGAGTTAAGGCTGTATGTATGAATAGTATGGGAATTGCACCGAAAGAAAATACGGATAATGTGACCATTTTGTTAAAATATGAAAATGGTTCGAATGCTTCAATAAATTATTTTGCAAATGGGAGTAAATCATATCCAAAAGAACGGATAGAAGTTTACGTCCAAGGGAAAACTCTTATTCTTGATAATTGGAGAAAATTAAAATTATATGGTGTAAACGGAAAGGATAGAGTTATTAAGAAAAAACTGGATAAAGGTCATGTTAATTTATATAAGGAATATATTGATTCCGTTAAAAAAGGGTTGCCTTTAATCCCTTTTGAGGATATTATTA
>JALCMP010000011.1 GCA_022648545.1 Bacteroidales bacterium
ATTTCTCTTCAACTTCATTTTTATAGTGTCCGTTCATCTGTATTAACCTATTCCGGAGCAGTTGCAAGTATTACCTTGTATTTATTCCTTTTACCTATGTTCATTATTTCAACAACCTTTTCTATCGGGACGGACTGGTCGGCGCATATAGAAAAAGTAGGATCCTTTACATTATTCAGTAATTTACGTACTTGCGGTTCTATATCACTGAATTTTACAGCGGATCTGTTTCCGTTTATATAATAGGTGAATGTATTCTGCTTAAGATTGTGCTTTATGGATATTGTAACCTGCTGTTTAGATGATATCTGGTTAGTGCTCTTGGGGAGCAGCAGCTTAAGCGCGTTGGGATTGATAAGAGTGGAGGTAACCAGAAAGAAAATCAGGAGCAGGAATACGATATCCGTCATGGAAGACATGCTGAACGATGAGTCCGCCTTTAATCTTTGTTTTATAGCCATGGTTTCTCCTGTTTATTATTATTTGGAAGGCTTCTGCAGCAGATCCATAAATTCTATCGTATTGTTCTGCATTTCATAAACCAGATCAGAAACTTTGGTCGTAAGGTAATTGTATCCGAAATATGCTATGATTCCGACTGTAAGACCTGCGACGGTCGTTACCATTGCCGTATAGATTCCTCCGGAAAGCAGTGAAATGTCTATGTTGCTGCCGGCCTGCGACATATTGAAAAAAGCCTGTACCATTCCTATTACCGTTCCGAGAAAACCTATCATAGGTGCTCCTCCGGCAATGGTTGCAAGCCAGGGTAATCCTTTTTCAAGTTTTGATACTTCCAGATTACCGGTATTTTCTACCGCGGTTTGTATATCGGACAAAGGTCGCCCTATTCTTTCTATACCTTTTTCTATCAGCCGGGCAACAGGACTGTCGGTTTTCCTGCAAAGAGCCACGGCGGATTTGATCTTTCCGTCATGGATGAAATCCTTTATGTCTTTCATGAAATTATCGTCAATTACAGAGGCTTTTTTTATCGACCACCATTTTTCTATGAAAATGTAGATTGCCAGAAAGGACAAAAGAAACAATGGAATCATAAGCCATCCCCCCTTTATGGTTAGATCCATCAAAGACAGCGATGCGGCTTCCTTTACAGGAATGGCCTGTGCGATTGCTCCCGATTCCGCCTGAAGAAAAATACTTAACATATCCGTGTAGTTTTTATATAAGGAAAACAAAAATAATGTAAAAAAGTTATTGTAGCAAAAGAAAACGGTGGCTGTGCATGTTATTGTCACCCCATGGCCGCCGCAGTAAGTTCATATGTGAAATTTTTAACTATTGTATGCCGTTTCTCCGTGTTCGTAAATGTCGAGACCTTCTTCTTCCATTCTCGGGGAAACCCTTATACCGTGGATTTTCTTAAGGATAATAAACATTATCATTCCGAGTCCGAAGGCCCATGCGATTATCGACAGCGCTCCCAGTGTCTGTATTCCTACCATATGCCAGCCTCCTCCGTAGAAAAGGCCTCCTTCGCGCGCAAAGAAACCGGTAAGTATGGTGCCTGTAAAACCGCAGACACCGTGTACCGATACCGCTCCTACCGGATCATCTATATGGATCTTGTCGATAAGTGAAACCGATCCGGTCATAAGAAAACTGCATATGATACCTGTTATGGCCGCGCTTCCAATCGAAACCGTATCGCATCCCGCGGTTATTCCCACAAGTCCCGCGAGAACTCCGTTGCATACCAGTGACAGCGATGGCTTTCCATATATCAGCCATGTGAGGATAAGAGCTCCCAAACCTCCTGTCGCGGCCGCCATGTTGGTAGTGCATATTATATGTGAGATTGCCCTTGCATTATCGGGACCGCTTGCCGCAAGCTGTGATCCCGGATTGAATCCGAACCATCCGAACCACAGGATGAAAACACCGAGTACGGCGAGGACCAGATTATGTCCCGGAATGGCAATAGCTTTTCCTTCTTTAGTATATTTCCCTATTCTTGGCCCAAGTACTATTGCTCCGGCCAGCGCCAGAAATCCTCCGCAGGCATGTACTATGGACGATCCGGCGAAATCGTGGAATCCCAGGCTGCTAAGCCATCCGTTGCCCCATGACCAGTGTCCTTCTACAGGATAGATTAACAGGGATATTACTATGGAGCATACCACGTACATGGAAAATTTTGTGCGTTCTGCCATTGCTCCCGATACTATTGTTGCGGTAGTTGCGCAAAACACCGTTTGAAAAAAAAGGGCGCATTCCGGAGGAATGTTGCTGCATCCGAAAAAAGAGGTGTCGAAAAGATGTATGCTGCCGAAAAAACCGTTACCTATTCCGTACATTATTCCGAATCCTATCATCCAATAGAAAAATGATCCTGCCATAAAATCCACGAAGTTTTTCATTAGAATGTTGGCGGTATTTTTGGATCGTGTGAATCCGGCTTCGACAAGTGCGAAACCCGGTTGCATGAAGAATACCAGCATGGAAGCTATCAGGACCCATACCGTGTCGAGGCTGTTTATGCTGCTTGCCGAAACCGCATTGTTTGCCTCCGGAATAATTCCGGCGACGGCGTTCGTGAGAACGCTAAGACTGTCTGTATTTATCATGGTAATTTATTGTCGGGGTGATTTATTTTCTGTCGGCCAGAACTATATCGCCTTTTTCTCCGGTACGTATGGAGTAGGTCTCTTCTACAGGACTTACGAAGATTCTCCCGTCTCCTATTTCTCCGGTACATGCTGCTCCCATTATGGCATCTATGGCAGGCTGGACGAACTGGTCCCGGCAGATTATTTTGACCTCGATGCGCGCGATGATGTCGGTGCTATACATTACACCTCTATAAATACGATCTTCGCGATCTTGCCCCGTGGCTTTTACTTCGGTGTAGGAGAACCAGTTGATGTCGACCGATAGAAGAGCTTCCTTAACCTCTTCAAAACAGGTCTTGCGGATGATTGCTTCAATTTTTTTCATAATGGTTTTTATTTGGACATAATATAAAAAGGTGCTAATATTTTATATTCCATAGGAAAAGTGCCGTTCCGCTTACCGACTGACCTGCCTTGCAGCGATCTTTTTCAATTAAAAGTCGTTTTATCCAATCGGGATCCTTTTTCCCTTTTCCTACTTCGAGAAGCGATCCAACCATCGCTCTTACCATGTTTCTTAAAAATCTGTCAGCCGTAACCGTAAATACGTAGCGTTCTTTATTTTTTCCGTATTGCTGGGGCATATCCAGGGGGCCGTATCCGGTTCCGGGGATTCGTTCCCAAAATGCTTCGGAAACGCGACAGATAGAAGTTTTATTTCCACCGTTTGCCTTTTCGAATGAAGTAAAATCATGTTCCCCCATAAAAAATGATGCCGCCAAGTTCATTTTTTCTATATTTATGTCTTCTTTCCTTACGAAAAGAGAGAAACCGCATAAGAATGGATCTTTGAACGTGTGTATGAAGTATTTGTAAGTTCTGCTCTTTGCGTCGAAACGTGAATGGAAATCATCGGATGTCTTTTCCAGACTGTATACGGCTATATATCTGGGTAGAATGGCATTTATTTTGTATAGAAGAAAAGACGTATTTTCGATACATTCGGGACAATCGAAATGAGCTATGTAATTTACTGCATTTACTCCGGTATCTGTCCTTCCTGCTCCCGTTACTTTTATTTCCGTTCCCAAAAGAAGCGAGAGCGATTCCTGAAGTTCCTGCTGAACGCTGTGCGCATTTTTTTGAATTTGCCAACCGCTGAAAGCAGAGCCGTTGAATGACAGAGAAATTAAATAGCGCATTATTTTTTATTTTATTTGGAATATGACAAAAGACAAAAATACAAAATCATTTTAATATGGAAACCGTAGATATCAAAGAACTTAATGAAAGGATCCAGAAAGAAAGCGCTTTTGTGGATATCATCAGTATGGAGATGGATAAGGTGATTGTCGGCCAGAAGCATCTTGTGGAAAATTTGTTGATAGGGTTGCTTGCGGATGGCCACATTTTGCTCGAAGGTATGCCCGGTCTGGCAAAAACGCTCGCCATTAATACGCTGGCGCAGACACTTGATGCAAAATTCAGCAGAATCCAGTTTACTCCGGACCTGCTGCCTGCCGATGTTATAGGAACGATGATATATAGTCAGAAAAGCGAACAGTTCCAGGTCAAGAAAGGGCCCGTTTTCGCAAACTTCGTACTGGCTGATGAAATAAACCGTTCTCCGGCAAAAGTGCAGTCCGCACTCCTGGAAGCTATGCAGGAACGTCAGGTTACCATAGGTGACAGTACATACAAATTACCTCAACCTTTTTTGGTAATGGCAACGCAGAATCCTATTGAGCAGGAGGGAACTTATCCTCTGCCTGAGGCACAGGTAGATCGTTTTATGCTGAAGGTAATTGTTACTTATCCGAAAAAAAACGAGGAGAAATCCATAATAGAAATGCACAACAGGGACTCCTTCCCGGTTCCGAACAAAGTACTCAAGCCCGAAGATATAATAAGGGCGCGTAAGGTTGTGAAAGATGTATATATGGATGAGAAAATAGAGAAGTATATCGTAGACATAGTTTATGCTACCAGAACACCGTCCGATTACAATCTTGGAAAACTTAAGGATCTTATCTCTTACGGAGCGTCTCCGAGAGCAAGCATATGTCTTGCCATTGCATCAAAGGCTTATGCCTTTATAAAGAGAAGGGGATATGTTATTCCTGAAGACGTAAGAGCAGTATGCTACGAAGTCTTGAGACACAGAATAGGCCTTACTTATGAAGCCGAGGCAGAAAATGTTACTTCTGAAAATATAATCACCGAGGTAATGAATACCGTTGAAGTTCCATAACGGATGCTTTTTTAATATTCCATTTTTCGGGTTTTATAAATTCTAATTTTTTATGGAAAACGAACTTCTTAAAAAGGTAAGAAAGATAGAAATACGGACAAAGGTATTGTCCCACCAAATCTTTGCAGGCGAATACCATTCAGCTTTCAAGGGACGTGGCATGGCATTCAGCGAGGTCAGGGAGTACCAATTCGGAGACGATGTGAGAACCATGGACTGGAATGTTACAGCCCGTTTGCGCTCTCCTTATATAAAAGTGTTCGAAGAAGAAAGGGAGATGACCGTAGTTTTACTTGTGGATGTCAGTTCTTCAGGGATATTTGGAACTACGGTCAGGAATAAGAAGGAGCTTATTGCTGAAATAGCCGCCGTCTTGTCTTTTTCGGCTTCAATAAACAACGATAAGGTTGGGGCACTTTTCTTTAGCTCTAAGGTTGAAAAATTTATCCCTCCGAAAAAAGGCAGGAGCCATCTGCTTAGTATTCTGAGCAGTCTGCTCGAATTCCATCCGCAAAACGATGGTACCGATATATCCGAAGCTCTAAGATTCCTCACGAATGCCATAAAGAGAAAATGTACTGCCTTTTTGCTCAGTGACTTGATGGATGTGGATGAAAAAAGCGAACCGAAATATGAAGAGGCCCTCAAAATTGCCGTAAACCGTCACGATATATCCGTAATAAATATTTTCGATCCGCGTGAAAGAACTCTCCCCGATCTGGGACTGGTAAGGATCAGAGATGCTGAAACGGGCGTAGAAAACTGGGTAGATACTTCAAGCCGTTCGGTAAGGGGGTATTATGATAAATGGAGTACGGGCGTATATGAAAGAGCACGCAGGCTTTTTAACAAATACAAGGTGGATTGCGTAAGTATAAGCACGGATCAGGATTATGTTAAGGGATTGCTTATGCTGTTCAAGAACAAATGAAGAAAATGTTGAAATTCAAATATCCGGCAAAAATTATTCTGGCCATATCCCTGTTTACTGCTGTTTCCGGCAGAGCTTATTCTCAAATATCGGTAATCTCAAAATTGTCGAGAGACAGCATACTAATAGGAGATCATTCCGTATGGAATAATATTTTTTCGGTAAAAAGTACCGATTCGGTGGCCATTGTACCTTATTCTGAAATCCTGAAGTCTGATACGACCGGAGCCAGAGTGGAGGTTTCCGCTGATTTCAAACTGGATACGATTTCAGTAGGGGATGGAATTAAGAAACTTAATGCAAAAGTATTGCTTACTTCTTTCGACAGCGGGTCGTTCCGGCTGCCGAAGCCTGTCATAATAATAAATCCCGGAGCCGGAGCCGATACTCTAGAGATAAAGGCTCCAAGTCTTTATGTAAATACCATACAGGTAGATACCACCGGGTTTAAACCAAAGAAAATAAAAGGTCAGGCAACTTATCCGGTTACATTTTCCGAGGTTATGCCTTGGGTTATGCTGGTTCTTATAATCCTTCTTGCAATATATATTGTCGCAAGATTCATAGTGAACAGGAGGCACAACCGTAATTTCTTCGGAAAGCCTATAGTACATGATCCTCCTCATATAGTGGCTTTGCGTAAATTGGAAAAGTTGCGTTCTCAAAAATTATGGCAGCAAGGCAAGGTCAAGCAATTCTATACCGGCATAACCGATGCCCTGAGGGAATATATTGAGGCCCGCTTCGAAAAACCTGCCAAAGAAAAAACATCTACGGAAATAGTGGAAGAATTATCTTCATGTCAGATAGATCCTAATTCCTTTGCAGTTCTGAAGGATTTGCTTGGAACTTCCGATCTTGTAAAATTTGCCAGGGCTATGCCTTCCGAAGAAGAAAACGAAGATGCGGTTAAGAATGCGGTTGAATTTGTTAATTCTACATTTATCCAGGAACTTGAGGAGGAACGTCTGGCTGAAGAAAAGAAAAAAGAAAATAAGGAGGTATAAATCCATGCATTTCGAATATCCAGAATTATTGTGGCTGCTGACGCTTATTATTCCAATGGTGGCATTATATGTCTATCGTGAAATAAAAGGTCTGCATCCGTCTCTTATTGTATCTTCATCGGTTCCCTGGACATCCGGGAAGGGCGGTTTTAAAAAAATGATGCGTCATGTGCCTTTCGTCCTGAGATCTTTGGCGATTTCTCTGATTATAATTGCTATTGCCAGACCTAGATCTTCCTCAAGACTGCAAAAGATAAATACAGAAGGCATAGATATAGTCCTTGATCTTGATGTATCCACAAGTATGCTTGCCATGGATTTTAAACCGGACCGTATAAGCGCCGCAAAACAGATTGCCATAGACTTTATAGCCGGAAGGCCTTCGGACAGGATAGGAGTAGTGGTTTTTGCCGGGGAAAGTTATACGCAGTGTCCTCTTACGACGGACAGAGCTACTCTTATAAACCTAATAAAAGATATAAGTTGCGGGCTTTTGCAGGATGGAACCGCCATTGGGAACGGACTTGCTACTGCGGTAGCGAGGTTGAAGGATTCCCAGGCTAAAAGCAAGGTTATAATATTATTGACCGACGGAGTCAATAATTCCGGCGAAATTTCGCCGGATATGGCGGCCGAAATAGCTAAAACATATGGTATAAGGGTTTATACTATAGGGATAGGTGCCGAAGGATCCGCGCCGTATCCTGTTCAGACCCCTTACGGCGTGCAGATTCAGCAGATGACCGTGCAGATAGACGAGGCACTGCTGAAAAAAGTAGCCGATACTACCGGAGGCAAGTATTTCCGGGCTACGGACAACACTAAACTTATGGATATTTACGGTGAAATAGATAAAATGGAGAGGAGCCGTACGACTGTAGATTCTTTTCCCGTATACAGGGAATTGTTCATGTACTTCGCACTTGTTGCTCTGGCTGCTCTTTTGTTGGAATTGTTTTTTAGGTTTTTTGTTACGAAATCCATACCGGATTGACTTTATTGTTTTAAGGAGATTTAAAAATGATACATTTTGTAACACCTCAATATTTATTACTCATATTCGCTATTCCTTTTTTCTTTCTGTTGTATTACATGCATAGAAGAAGCAGGAAGAAAAAGGTCGCACTTATAGGAGATCCCAGGCTTGTCGGTAAATTGATGCCCGATTGTTCACGCGCCAAGGGATGGGTAAGGATATCGTTTTTTTCCATAGCATGGTTTTTCTTTATGATAGGTCTGGCAAGGCCGCAAATAGGAGCGAAGTTAAAGGATGTTCATCGTAAGGGGGCGGAGTTAATGATAGATCTTGATGTGTCTAATTCCATGCTGGCGCAGGATTATTCTCCCAACAGACTGGAACGTGCCAAACTTGCCATTTCCCGTCTTGTTGACAAAATGAACAGAGACAGGATAGGTCTTGTTGTTTTTGCCGGTCAGTCTTTTGTTCAGCTGCCTATTACTGCGGACTATGTTTCTGCCAAGATATTTTTGAATTCTATTTCTACTGAGTCCGTTCCCGTTCAGGGAACTGCAATAGGGGATGCTATAAATACATCTGTAAAAAGTTTCGGATCTGAGGATGATGCCGTAAAAAATAATCGCGCGATAATAGTTATTTCTGATGGTGAAAATCATGAAGACGATGCCGTAGGTGCGGCCAGAGCTGCTGCCGAGAAAGGTATAAAGGTCTTTTGTATAGGAGTCGGAACTCCCGACGGGCAACCCATACCATATGACGGCGGTCTTCTTAAAGATAAGAAAGGTAATATAGTAGTTACCAAACTTAATGAAAAAATGCTCGAGGAAATTGCTGCGGCGGGCGGCGGAGCATATGTCCGTGCCGGGCAATCCGATTTCGGTCTGGGACCGATTCTTGAAGAACTTGAAAAACTTGAAAAGAAAGAATTTAAAACCCAGGTTTTTGAAGAATATGATGAACAATATATGTATTTTCTTGCAATTGCTTTGTTTTTCTTTCTGCTGGAGTTTCTGGTAGGCGACAGGAAATTAGGTAAAAAAATTTTTATTCTTTTTCTTATAGCCGGTTTGTCGGGATACGATTGTTTTGCGCAAACGGAGAAGAAAGAGGTGCGTAAGGGGAATCGCGAGTTCCGTAATAATCGTTTGAAAGAGGCCGAAATAGAATACAGAAAAGCTCTTGTGAAAGACTCTTCTTCGCTTAAGGCGAATTATAATCTGGGTAATACCCTGTATCGTCTTAAAGATCCGGCTTCTGCTTTAAAAAGTTATGGCACCATAGCAGATTCCGTATCACGTATTCCCTTTAAAGTGAATTGGAATACTGCCGATGACGACGGGTCCGGCGATTTTGCTTCCGATTTTTATCATAATAAGGGAAATTCTTATTTGAGTCAGAAGAAATACGATAAGGCTATAGAGGCTTATAAGAATTCGCTGCGGCGGAATCCTGGAGATATGGATACGAAAACCAATCTTGCCTATGCCCAAAAGATGCTGAAAGATCAGCAAAACAAGAACAAGGATAAAAATAAGAATAAACAAAAACAGGGACAGGACAAAAACAAGAAAGGCAATAATAATAAACAGAATAACAACAAGGATAACAAAAAGCAGAACAAGAATCAGAATGGTCAAGATCCTAAGGAAAACAAGAACAGTCAAAATCAAAAAAACAAACAGGGAGGAAATGGGACCATGTCGCCTCAGGCGGCTCAGCAGATTCTGAAAGCTATGCAGGATAAGGAGAACGAGACGAGAGAGAAAGTAAAGGAAGAAAAAGCAAAGGCTTTGAAAAACAAACAAAAAGATAAAAATTGGTAGTTGCCATGAATTTGATATTTAATGATATTAACATGAAACCGTTGCGTCTGCCGAAAAGGATAGCAGCTCTATTTGTATTGCTTTTTTCGGTTTCCTTCTTGTCGGCGCAATCTCTTACCGTAGAGGCGCCTCAGATAGTTGCCCGCAATGAAGTTTTTAAGGTGGTATTTTCTACAAATACGGACGTTGAGAGTTTCAGCAGACCCGCTATTTCAGGAGCCACTGTTCTTGCAGGGCCTATTCCACAAACCTTTCACAGTACTTCTTTCGTAAACGGTAAGAGGTCGGAATCGTATCAGTTCAGCTATATATATACTCTTCAGGCTTCCGAGCTGGGCAAAGTGAAAATTTCACCGGCTTCAGTCGTTATAAAAGGGAAAACATATTCTTCAAAAAGCGTAACGATAGAAGTAGTAGCCGCACAGAAAAATAATTCCGGGAATCAGGGTCAGGCATATTCCGGTGATCCTTTCGATGATTTTTTCAATGATGGATCTCCTTCCGGCAATGGACACGGGACTATTACAGCTTCCGATCTCTTCTTGAAATTGTCTTTGAATAAGACCAGGGTCGTAAAAGGTGAAGCAATAGTTGCCGTTCTTAAACTTTATGTTAATCCGGGCATAGGAGTTAGCGGTTTCGAGGATATAAAATTCCCGGTATTCAACGGGTTCTGGAGTCAGGAAATACAAACTCCGCAAACAGTAAATTTCTCCAGGGAAAATTATCATAATAAAATTTATAATTCGGCTGTTCTGCGGAAATATGTGCTTATCCCGCAGCAGTCCGGTAATATAAAGATAGGGACCTCTGAACTGGTTTGCCAGTTGCGCATAGGCTCATCCGGTGGGGGAAACAGTATCTTTGATGATTTTTTCGATCATTATCAAACTGTAAAAAAGAGAGTTGTTACATCTCCGATCATGGTACATGTCTTGCCTCTTCCATCCGGTGCTCCGGCTTCGTTCAAAGGCGGCGTAGGACATTTTTCCATGAAAGCATCTTTAAGCCGCGACAGCGTTAGAGCTCATGAAGCGGCATCTGTGAATGTAGTTATATCCGGCGAAGGTAATCTCAATCTTATAGAAAAACCTGATTTGCGTTTCCCCGCCGATTTCGAATCATATGATGTTAAGACCAATAATAATTTCAATAGCGGAATAAAAGGCTCGTCGGGAAGCAAGAGTTTCGAATATCCGTTTATTCCGAGAAGCAAGGGGAATTTTGTAATTCCGCCCGTTATATTCAGCTATTATGATGTGGAGGCTAAGAGATATAGGACAATAGCCAGCGATTCCTTAAGGTTTAAGGTTACTAAGGGAGATGATTCCACGGCCGGTCCTGTAATACAGGGCATTGATAAAAAAGATGTTGCTACTCTGGGCAACGATATACGTTATATCGTAACTGCGTCTCCTCATCTTGTGCGGCGCGGAGCCATGTTTGTAGCCGGCTGGCTGTTTTATATGATTATTATTCTCATCATGATACTTTATTTGTTTACGAATGCCTTGTTTTTGCGCATGATAAAACTAAGGGGGGATGTGAGGCGTACGAAGAACAGAAAGGCTAATAAAATTGCCGGAGCGAGATTGCGCAAGGCGAAATCATTTATGAAGGATAATGACATGCCTCAGTTTTACGAGGAATTGCACAAGGCTCTTCTTGGGTATGTAAGTGATAAGTTGTCAATACAGTTTGCTGATATGCAGAGGGAAACAATACAGGAGATATTGCAGGAAAAAGGTGTTTCTTCCGAAAGCATAAAGGCTTTTACGGATCTTCTGGATATTTGTGAAATGGAAAGGTATTCGCCGAAGGCGGAAGAAGGAGCGATGGGAACCATATATGAGAAGGCGATAGATGTAATTTCCAATTTAGAAAATAAGCTTTAGAGATGAAAAAGACATCATTCTTATTTATCATTTTATTATTTGCCACGGCCGCGTTCGGTGCCGCCGATACAGATTCCCTGTGGATCAAGGGCAATGATGCATATTCCATGGGTGAATATGATAAGGCACTGGAAGATTATTCCGAAATAGAGCAGAACGGGAAGATCTCGGCACGATTGTTCTATAACATAGGTAATTCTTATTATAAATTGAACAAGACGGGGAAGTCTATATTATACTATGAAAAAGCTCTGAAATTAGATCCGTCTGGCAAGGATATAATTAATAATCTTGAAGTTGCTAAATTAAAGACCCTCGATAAAATAGATACCGTCCCTGAATTCGTTATGGCAACCTGGATTAAGGATCTGCGCAATCTTATGTCTTCTAACAATTGGGCTTATCTTTGTCTTGTCTTCTTTCTGGTTACCGTACTGTTACTTTTGCTTTTTAAGTTTGCACCTAATCCCGGACAGCGAAAAGTCTCTTTTATAATGGCATGCCTTTCGATCTTTGTTTCTGTAGTCTTATTCCTGTTCTCTTTTTCCTTATACCGAAATTCTGTAAGTGAAAAATATGCGATAGTAACCAATTCATTCAGTAATGTTAAAAGTGCCCCAAGCACGGACGGAAACAATATATTCATAATACACGAAGGAACAAAGGTAGAATTGCTCGATAAAGTGGGAGAGTGGAAGCGTGTAGAACTTTCCGACGGGCGTCAGGGATGGATCCTTTCTTCAGATATAGAAATAATTTGATCTAAAACATATTAGTTATGAAAAACTTTTCAGCAAAACACAGATTTTATTTATTTCTTTCGGTTGTTTTTTCCCTTTTATGTATTAACGCCTATTCGAGCGATATTATTGCAGGTAATGATTCTACATCGAGCCGGGCGCGCTTTGGTTCTGCAGGACAGCCGTTCAGATTTGCATTTCTTACGGATACGCATATTTCCATAGGTTATAAGAGCATTAAAGATTTACAGGAATGTATTTCGGATATAAACTCAAGGAAAGATTTGAGTTTTGCGGTTTTTAACGGAGATATTACGAATTTTGGAAGCGATGCCGAAATATACGAAGCGAAAAAAATTATAAGCAGGCTTAAAATTCCATATTTTATAATAGCCGGGAATCATGACGCCAACTGGTCTGAGAGCGGATGCAATACTTTCAAAAAAGTCTTCGGTTATGAGCGTTTTAAGTTCGAGGCCGGGGGTATAATATTTATAGGAACTAACAGTGGTCCGAATATGAGAATGTCCCCTGCGCTTGTTCCGCACGACAGCATGCTTTGGCTGGATTCTCTTTCCGCAACGATAGGAAAAAAACAGCCGGTCTTCTTTTTTAATCATTATCCGGTGGATAATTCCATATTGAATTATTCCGATTTGCTGTCGATTCTGAAAAGGATGAATACCCAGATTATTTTCACCGGACATTTGCACGCCAACAAAGTGAAGGATTATGAAGGAATCCCGGGATTTGTGGGTAGATCTACTTTGCATGGACGGAATTATGGTACAGGTTATACTATAGTGGATGTGAGGGGGTCTTTAGTCTCTTTCAGCGAGCGCAGGGAGATAACTCCGGCAGCCGTCGGAGAAAAAGGCCGCATTTCAGGTAAGCCTGTTTGGAAAACTCTTGATCCCTGGTACGTAATAAGAATGAGCCGCGGAGTTCCTTTTGATGATTCAATAAAATATCCGGGACCCGATTTTACGGTAAATTCCGAATATCCTGGCGTTAAGACCGTCTGGAAGGTGCATGACCTTGCAGATGTGGGAGCCGGTGCCGCTGCCGTAACGGACAGGTCCGGAAATCTTAAGCAGGTAATATATGATGATGAGAAGGGTATGGTTTTCGCCTTTTCTGCCGACGGACACCGTTTGTGGCAATTCGATACCGGGAATAAAATATTTTCTACACCTGCGGTTCAATCCGGAATTGCCGTGGTTGGATGTTCCGACGGTTTTATTTACGCTTTGAATACGGCTGACGGAAAACTTAAATGGAAATACAAGTGTGATAAGTCCGTTCTAGCTTCTCCTGCGATATTCCGCGGAAAAATATATATTGGGGCTTCCGACGGAAAATTCAGGGCACTGGCTTTGAAAACAGGCAAGTTGATATGGGAATATGACGGGGTAGGGGGATTTGTCGAAACCCGTGCTTTAGTGGACCGAAAACAGGTCGTATTCGGAGACTGGGCCAATACTCTGTATTCTCTGGATCCCGGAACCGGAAAGTTACAATGGAAATGGAGAAACGATTACAAAGGCAAAATGTATTCTCCTGCATCCGTTTGGCCGGTAAAAGCTAACGGACATATAATGATAGCTACACCTGAACGAGTTTCCTACGGTATAGATGCAAAAACGGGCAGGCAGTTGTGGCGCATTGAAGGTGGCCGCGAATCAATAGGCCTGTCGGCTGACAAGAAATGCTATTATGTTAAGTTTATGCGTGATACGGTAGCTGCTTTCGGAACGGAAAGCCCCGATGTACAATGGAAAGTATCCGCCGGATTCGGATATGAAATATCTCCTTCACCCATAGCCTCAGATGACAAAACGGTTTTCGTTCCTACGGATAAGGGATACGTAATAGCACTTGATGCAAAAGACGGCAGTCTGTTGTGGAAGCACAGGATATCTGTAGGACTTATAAATAATATAGTTCCCCTGGGGGGGCGCCGTATTCTGGTAAGTTCCATGGATGGATATATCTCTTTACTCCAATATTAATTGAGGGAAGGATCTATTTTAGGTTTTCAACCGCTTCCGTAAATTTTTTCATTCCCGATGTTGCCTTATCCTTTATATGGGTAAGATTGGGGAGCGAAATGTTTATATCAGCCGGATCTACCAGAAATATTTTGCAATTCCCTCTTGTAAGAGTGACAAGTCCTGCTGCAGGGTATACCACGAGCGAAGTTCCTATGATAAGAAAAATATCGGCATTTTCAACTTCAGCTGCCGCTTCGGAAAGTTTGGGAACGCTTTCTCCGAACCATACTACGAAAGGTCTGAGCTGGCCGCCGTCGGGAGCTTTTTCTCCCATTTTAATGTCACCGTATCCGATGTCATATGTCCTTTCTTCGTTGAAAACGCTTCTTGCCTTCGTAAGTTCACCGTGAAGATGTATAACCCTGCTGCTGCCGGCCCTTTCGTGCAGATCGTCTATATTTTGCGTTATTACCGTTACGTCGAAATCTTTTTCAAGTGAAGCGATGATTTTATGTGCTTCATTAGGGAGGGTATCTTTGAGTTTGCGGCGCATGCCGTTATAGAAATTTATCATTAGTTCAGGATTCCGTCTCCAGCCTTCCGTTGAGGCAACATCTTCCACCCTGTATTCTCCCCAAAGTCCGTTGTTGTCCCTGAATGTTTGTAATCCGCTTTCAGCACTAACGCCCGAGCCGGAAAGTACTACCAGTCTCTTCATGTTTCATATATGTTTTATTTAAGTAAAAGTAATAAAAAAAGTAAAAAAAGGTTTATATTTTTTGCTATGAGGATAATTTATAGTACTTTTGTAACCCTAAAAATAGGCTGAAGGTAGTTAAGCTATTGAATAAGAGTTGATTAAAATCAACCGCTTGCTGCCGTAACATTTAAAAACATATTTATGTACGCTATTGTTGATATTGCCGGAAAGCAATTCAAAGTGGAAGAAGGAAAAAGGATATACGTTTATCGTCTTCAGGACGAAGCGGGTTCTTCCGTAACCTTCGACAAGGTAATGCTTACCGAAAAGGATGGTAAGATTAATGTAGGAAACCCATATATAAAGGGTGCTGTTGTAACCGCAAAGGTTCTAGATCATTTAAAGGGCAATAAGGTTATTGTATTCAAGAAGATCCGCCGTAAAGGTTTCGATAAGAAAAACGGTCATCGTCAATATTTGACTCAGATTGAAATAGAGTCCATCGCTTAAAAATTTTAATGATATGGCACATAAGAAAGGTGTAGGTAGTTCTAAGAACGGCCGTGAATCACAAAGTAAAAGATTGGGTCTTAAGTTGTTCGGAGGTCAGGCAACTAAGGCTGGAAATATAATAGTACGTCAAAGAGGAACTGTTCATAATCCCGGACGCAATGTAGGAATGGGCAAAGATCATACTTTGTTCGCGCTTATAGACGGAATCGTTGTATTTAAGAAGAAAGGCGAAGACAAGTCCTATGTATCCGTGCTGCCTTTTGATAAAAAATAGACGGAAACGTAATCCGATATGCTGACGTTAAAGTTATTGCGCGAAAACCCGGATTTCGTTATAGAAAGGCTTTCGGTCAAGAATTTCGATGCGAAGAAAATCGTAAGGGAAATTCTTGAGGCGGACGAGAAAAGAAGAGAGAGCCAGAAAAAGCTTGATGCCGTTCTGGCCGAACAAAATAAAAAATCGAAGGAAATAGGTACGCTTTTAAAGAGCGGCAGGAAACAGGAAGCGGAATCGGTTAAGTCCGAAGTGGCGTCCTTGAAGGAGCAGTCCGGAATTTTGGCCGGAGAGATGGAAAAAGAGAAATCCGCAATGATGGATAAACTCGTCCTTCTTCCGAATATTCCCTGCAAGGAAGTTCCCGAGGGTAAGGATTCCAATGATAATGTGGTAGTAAGGGAAGGCGGACAGATTCCTAATCTTTGCGAAAAGGCAAAGCCTCATTGGGAATTGGCCAAAAGTCTGGATATCATAGATTTTGATTTGGGCGTCAAGATAACAGGTGCGGGTTTCCCGGTTTATAAGGGAAAGGGTGCCAGGCTCCAGAGATCTCTTATCTCTTTCTTTCTTGACAGGAACATCAAGGCCGGATATCTTGAGATACAGCCTCCGCTTGTTGTAAATGAGGAATCTGCATTTGCAACCGGACAGCTCCCGGACAAAAGCGAGCAGATGTATTATATAGGGCTTGACAAGTTATATATGATACCGACAGCCGAAGTTCCCGTTACAAACGTTTACCGCGACAGAATTCTGGAGAAATCGGAATTCCCTATAAAAATGACCGCCTATACCCAATGTTTCAGAAGGGAGGCCGGTTCCTACGGCAAAGATGTCAGGGGACTGAACAGGCTTCATCAGTTCGATAAGGTGGAGATAGTCCAGATTACCTTGCCTGGAAATTCTTATTTGGCCCTGGATACCATGGTAAAGCACGTAGAAAGTCTGGTGCAGGCTCTGGAACTCCCGTACAGGATTGTAAGATTATGCGGGGGCGATTTGAGTTTTACTTCCGCAATAACATATGATTTCGAAGTTTTTTCGGCTGCGCAGAAACGCTGGCTGGAAGTAAGTTCGGTTTCCAATTTCGAAACGTACCAGGCCAACAGGTTGAAAGTGAGATTTAAGGATGATGACGGTAAGACGCAGCTTGCTCATACCCTTAACGGCAGCGCTCTGGCTTTGCCAAGGATAGTTGCGGCTCTTCTTGAAAATAATCAGACGCCCGATGGTAAGATATTAATACCAAAAGCATTGCAGGAATATGCCGGATTTTCCGTTATAGATTGACCGGCCCTTTATAATATGGCTAATTGGAGAACAATACTCGGAATCGACCCCGGAACCCGCATACTGGGTTTTGGGGTCGTCCGTTATTTATGTAATCGTGTGGAGTATGTTGATATGGGAGTGGTAAACCTTAAGGGCGAGCCTGATCATTTTTCCGTACTGAACAGAATACTTAGGGAGGTCTCTGCAATAATAGATAAATATTCTCCCGATGAAATGGCTATAGAAGCTCCGTTTTATGGCAAGAATCCGCAGGTTATGCTTAAGTTGGGCAGGGCACAGGGGTCGGCGATAGCATCTGCCAATCTAAAGAATATTCCCATAACGGAATATCCGCCGCGAACCGTAAAGCTTGCCGTAACCGGAAAGGGATCTGCTTCAAAAATACAGGTTTCTTCAATGGTGCATAGCTTGCTTAATATAGAGACACAGGAAAAATATCTTGATTCCACAGATGCTCTTGCAATTGCATTATGCCATTTTTATCATATTCAAAAAACGAATTACGGATGTTCCCGGAAAAATTCTTCCTCGTGGGAAAATTTTATAAAGGATAATCCGTCGCGGGTTAAGTAAATATTAACTCGGTTTTTCATATTTCATAATAAAAAATAATATCGGCATTTAACTTTTTTTATTTTTCCAAGTCAAAAGGGAAGTAAAAATCATATAATTAAATGTAATGTCTGTAAAATTTAGAATAAGGGTTTTTCCTCTTATCGGAGGAATGATGCTGTTATGTTTTAATATTTTTGCCCAAAAGCAGAGCAATATCTCTATTTCTTCCAGGGAAGGAGGAACTTATTTAAAAGCCGTAATTCTCGACAGCCTTACCAGAAAGCCTATAGAATTTGCAACGTTGTCATTGAAATACGTCGGAGACAAAACTCCTTCCAATTATGCATTGAGCGACAGTTCCGGTCTGGTCGTAATTGCAAAAGCTAAGATCGGAAGGGCTAAAATGACTATGGAATCTGTGGGCTATAAAAGCAAATCCAGAACGGTTGACGTTCATAAAGGGGCGAATGATTGCGGTATAATATATGTTCAGGAGGCCGTAAACGTTCTGAACACAATTGTCGTTACTGATAAAGTCAATCCCATGACCGTAAAGAAGGATACTATTGAGTATAATGCCGCAGCAGTAAAAATAAATGAAACCGATATGCTCGAAGACCTGTTGAAAAAACTTCCGGGTATACAGGTTGCCTCAGACGGAACGATAACCGCAAACGGAAAAACAATAAGCAAGGTTATGATAGAGGGGAAAGTTTTTTTTATGAACGATCCCGTTATTGCAACGAAAAATCTTCCGGCTCAAATAGTAGATAAGGTAAAAGTGGTAAATAAAAAGTCCGATCAGGCCGAATTTACAGGGATAGACGACGGAGACGAAGAAACTGTTCTTGATCTGAGCATAAAAAAAGGAATGATGGACGGCCTTTTCGGTAATGTAAACGGAGGATTGGGAAATAAAAAAAGATACGAATCGGGGGGCATGGTTGGTAAGTTTACCAAAAAGACCCAGATAAGTCTTATAGGGAATCTTAATAATACCAACAACCGCGGATTTAACGATGCGGCCGGCGCAATGATGGGTAATATGAGATATGGCATGGGGGGAATGTCCGGACCTTTCGGTGGAAGCGGAAACGGGCTTACCAAATCATGGATGATAGGATCTAATGTCTCCACATCATTGTTACACGATAAAATGGATGCGATTGGAAATTATCTTTACAGCGGCTCTGATAAAAGCGTGCAGGAAAGGAAAATGACTACTACTATGCTGTCGGCATCCAGGACATTGTATAAAAATGAAAACGGTTATGACAATACAACGACCGACGGACAAAGATTCCAGGGCCAGATGATTTACAACATATCCAAAAAAACTTCCATCATATTCAGACCTAACGTAGTGATCGGAAATGGTAATTTCGACAGTTACGATGAATATTCCACCATTACAAATTCCGATTCAACGAATGCCGGCGTGAGCCGTACTTTTGGGGATAATGATTCGCAGCAGTTGGGAGGTATGGTAATGTGGCGTCAGCGTCTGGGAAAGCCCGGCAGGACCATGACTTTAAGATTCGGCTATGATTATTCGAATAATGAAATGAACGGATTCAACAAATCGAAGACAAATTTCTACGATGAAGGAGTTATGGATTCCACTTCCGTAATAGATCAGAAATATCATCAGTTCGACAGGTCCAATGAAACCAGCGTCAGATTTTCCTATACTGAACCCCTTGGCAGGAATTATTTCATTGAAGCATCATACAGATACAATTATAAAAAGACCAATTCGGACAAGAATACCTGGGATACGGATAAAGACGGCGATTATGTAGTCAGGAACGATTCATTGTCGAGCAAGTACGATAATACGTTCATAAGGCAAAGAATAGAGCTGGATTTTATGAAACAGGAGGAAAAATACAATTTTATGTTCGGCGTGAGTCTCCAGCCATCCCAGACACAAAGTTCGGGACGCAAGACGATTCACGGCATAGTAGATACAACGTACAACGTTACAAATTTTGCTCCTTTTGCAAGATTGGATTACAGAATTTCGGATACGAAGTTCTTGAGAGTCTTCTACAGGGGAAGGACCGAACAGCCTTCGATAAGCCAGTTGCTTCCTGTTGCAGATAATTCGAATCCTCTTAAAATAACCATAGGTAATGATAAGCTGGATCCTTCTTTTTCCCACAATCTTTATCTGATTTACAGAACCAACAATAAAAAGAAGTTCAGCTGGTTCGGATTAAGAATGCAAGGTTCATATACGCAGGACGATATAATAAGCAGAACGGTTTACCGCGACGACGGAGTCCAGCAAACATCTTATGTGAATTCGCATAAAGGCATATATTCGTTTAACGGAAGTATGATGTACAATACTCCGATTGCAAAATCCAATTTCTCAGTCTCAACGAACACGAATGCCTCTTATGGCAACGGCGTAAAGTACGTGTATTCTTCAGATGTCAAGAATTATGTTGAAAATACAACTAAGACGCTTAGCCTTTCGGAAGATATGAGATTTACATATAGAAACGACATCTTAGAGATAAGACTGGGGGGAAGAGTAAATTACAGGAACGCATGGTATAGTGTAAAGACTATAGACGATGTATCCACATGGACTAATTCTATAACCGGATCAGTTAATGTGAACATCCCCGGCGGGTTTAATGTTACTTCGGATATAAATCATACGTTTTACATTGGATTCGGCGATGGATATGGCGATCCTTCAACGGTATGGAATGCATCGTTGTCAAAGAATTTGTTTAAAAACAAATTTACCTTTACGGCAAAGATTTATGATATTCTGAAAGATGCCAGGAATACGTACAGAACGAATTCCGAAAACTATATAAGGGATACCTGGAATAATACCCTGGGGCAATATCTTATGTTTTCGCTTACATACAGGTTCGGCGATTTTGGAAAGGCTATGAAGAATTCCGGATTCAGACCTGGAATGAGAGGCGGCCGGCGTCATTATCATTAAAGGTAGGAACAATTAGTACTGAATATTGCAGAATTTGCTATATGAAATGGTGTCCGTCATTCTGAAAAATTGGAATACGAGCGCCATTTTTCTATTACTGACGCCATATCGTCCGGCAATGGAGCTTCAAAAGACATCTTTTTTCCTGTTGCCGGATGTATGAATCCCAGAGTATGCGCATGCAGTGCCTGGCGCGGCAAGGTTTCAAAGCAGTTGTCTATGAATCTTTTATATTTGGCATAAAGCGCTCCCTTAAGTATTCTGTCTCCTCCGTAAAGACAGTCGTTGAACAAAGGATGTCCAATATGATTCATGTGAACTCTTATCTGGTGTGTGCGTCCGGTTTCAAGACGGCATTTTATAAGAGTAACATATCCGAAGCGCTCTATTACCCTGTAATGTGTAACGGCATGTTTCCCCTTTTCAGGGTCTTCTGTTACGGCAAATCGCATCCTGTCCCTGGGATCCCGCGCAATGTTGCAGTCTACCGTTCCTTCCTCGTTCTCGAGATTGCCCCAAACCAGCGCTATATATTCTCTTTCTATCGTATGGTAAAAAAATTGTCTGGCCAAATCCATTTGAGCTTCATCCGTCTTGGCTACCACTAGAAGTCCGGAGGTATCCTTGTCGATACGGTGGACCAGCATTCCCAGCCTTTCGTCTTTCCCTTCCTGTCTGCCTCTCATGCCGACATGGTATGCAAGGGCGTTGAGTAGTGTCCCGTAAAAGTGTCCCAGTCCGGGATGTACCACCATGCCGGCCGGTTTGTTTACTATAAGCAGGTCGTCGTCTTCGTATACTATATCAAGAGGGATGTTCTCGGGAAGAATTTCGAATTCGTGCCTTTCATAAGGCATCATAATCTTTATATTATCCAGAGGTTTTACCTTGTAGTTCGATTTTACGGTTTTTCCGTTTACTTTTACATATCCAGCTTCTATGGCCATCTGGACCTTGTTTCTTGATATTCTTACAATATGGTCGGTTATGTATTTATCAATCCTTATCTGGTTTTGTCCCTTGTCTGCCTCTAGATGGAAATGTTCGAAGAGTTCTTCTCCGGAATTTTCGTCCGTTTCCATATCTATTTCTTCCGCGTCGGTGATATTGCCTGATTTGTTCATATGGAACTCTATTTATTGGAAGTTTTCCCGGAAAAATATAATGTAATTTCCGTGCCCAGTCTTACTGGGCCCGAAGTCGTATCCGGAATTTGTCTGATGACTCTTGCCTTAAGGGAATCGTTATAATTTTTTACAGTTTTATCGAAAAAGATTTTCCCCATGTTTAAGGAAGCTTCGATAAGTCTTTGCTTGATTTTTGCATATGGAATATTTGATAGGCAAGGAACAGTTGTCGTACTGTCCTTTGCATTCATTCCGAGTTCCAAATCTATTTTGCCGAAATAATTGACGGGTGTTCCGGGAGCAACTGGGTGGCCGTAATAATATTGTTCCAGAACATTGTTGGTTGCTATATCATGTACATAAATCAATTTTCCCACTTTCAACTGTGCCGAAGCCAGCTCGGCGGCCGCCTGCCTTAGTGAAAAACCCACCAGGGATGGCATTTTTACCTTTTTGGGAACAAATGCATTTATGTTAAGTATTATCCTTCTGTTTTTCTTTACCTTGTTACCTGCCGCAGGAAGCTGCCGTGTTATAATGCCCGGGCGTAGCCTTGGAATATAAACCGAATCGGTGACTTCCAGCTTCAGATGCAGCTTGTTTGCCAGAACTCCGGCATCCGCCAGCTGCATGTTTACGAAGGAAGGAAGTTCGAATTCTTCGTTATGACGTGTTATTATTTTTAATGAGAAGAAAATAAGAAAAATGGTAAGAGCCAGGGCAGCTGCCAGTTTGAGCAGATCCCAAAGCAGCCAGTTGGTATTACGGCTGTTTTTTTTAGCCTTGCTTTTCTTTTTGTTTACGGTCGCCATGCTTTTAAGTAGATTATTACCAGCTTGTAAAGTACTATTACAAAATTAGCAAAAAAAATCGCAGTAACTAATGCTACCGCGATAGATATATGCACATGAATCCGTAGGAATACCCCGTTCCTAGAATAAATCTTCAGAAGATACGGTAATTTTCTTACGGCCTCTTCTGCGACGTGCTGCAAGGACGCGTCTTCCGTTGGGAGTTGACATGCGTGCACGAAAACCGTGCTTGTTGCGACGTTTGCGCTGTGATGGTTGAAATGTGCGTTTCATATGTTTATATTTTTATTTTCCAATCGGGAGGGCAAAGGTAATGTTTTAGTTTCAAAAAGCAAAGATATTCCTAAAGATTTTGGAAATTCCTGGTTTTGGGAATAAAAACAAGCCTTTTTTCGACAAAGTACTCCTCCTCGAACCATTCGGATAAATTTTTTATTGAAATAAATTCCCTGTTTATTCCGTTCCGTTTGGCCGCGGTATATATTTCCTGCAGCAAGGCTCCTCTGTGGGAAATATCTTCACCGGGAGTAATATCGCCACCCTTAAGATAAATTACACCCTTATTATATTTTCCCTTCACCCATTTAAGGAAAACCGACAGATCCGCTACCGCGCGTGATACAATATAATCCGATTCTACCGGTGCTTCCTCTATTCTTCCGTGGTAAATGCTTATGTTGTCCAGTTCAAGGGATTCGGCTATTTCTTCGGCCGCCTTTATTTTTTTCCCTACCGAATCTATGAGTGTGAAATGATTGTTGGGGAAAAATATTGCAAGGGGAATTCCGGGGAAGCCTCCTCCCGTACCTGCATCTATTACTTCTTCTTCGTTCTTAAAGCTTATGAATTTTGCAATGGAAAGAGAATGAAGAACATGGTGCAGGTACAGATTTTCCATGTCCTTTCTGCTTATAAGATTTATCCTGCTGTTCCAGTCGGCATAAACGGAATATAATTTTTCTATTTTATCTCTTCTATCTCCCGTAAGTTCGGGAAAATATTTGAATACCGGATTTTCCATTATTTCATGTTCATTTCGGCAAGTAATTTCCTCGCCCTGTTTATTCTCGTTTTTACGGTATTTATAGGAAGGCCGCTTTCCCTGGCTATTTCGTCGTACGCATATTCCTTTATGAACCTCATCCTTGCTATTTCCTTATATCTTCCCGGCAGATGGTCTATAAGGCTTATTATCTTGTCGTATTGCTGATTACTTATCATTGCATCTTCAGGCGACTTCTGCGGACTTCCTACGGACGAAGTTCCCGAGGTTACTCCCTTGGAGACCGATTCGTCTATGTCTATCTTATTTTTCCTTTTATAGTCCTTGGCCGTATTTTTCGCTATGGTAAAAAGCCATGTCGAAAATTCGAAATTGCTGTCGTATTTCTTTATTCTCAGGAATGCCTTGTGGAACGTTTCCTGTGCTATGTCCTGAGGTTCTTCGGCCATCTCTTTTGATGTGTCCATATTGCCCGGGAATAGCAATCCGTTAAGGTATCGGCGCAAAGGTTCCATATAGCGGTTCATCAGAAATGTGAATGCTTTCTGGTCTCCCTCCATGGCTATTTTTATTAATAGCCGGTCTTCGAGCTTAGAGTAATCTTCCTCTTTTTTCTTTTTGCGTACAGCCATGTTATTTAATGTGCTTCAAGCCAGTTATTGCCCTTTCCGCATTCGGCCGTCAGAGGAATCTTTAGTTTTATTACGTTTTCCATCTCTTCCTTTACAAGTTCAGCAACCTTGTCGGCTTCTTCTGGGAATGCATCTATTACAAGTTCGTCGTGAACCTGAAGGATCATTTTGCTCTTTATATTTTCTTTTCCGAGTCTGCGGAAAACGTTTACCATTGCGGCCTTTATTATATCTGCAGCGCTGCCCTGCAGCGGTGCGTTTATTGCGTTTCTTTCATTGAAGCTTCTTACGGTTGCGTTTCTGGAATTTATATCGGGAAGGAAACGTCTTCTTCCGTAAATTGTTTCTACGTAGCCGTCGCGTTTCCCCTTTTCTATCATTCTGTCCATGTATTCCTTCACTTTGGGATAATTTCCGAAATAATCTTCTATGAGCTTTTTGGAATCGGTTCTACTCATTCCGAGCCTCTGGGATAGCCCGAAGGCAGATATGCCGTAAATTATTCCGAAATTGGCTACCTTGGCTCTGCTCCTTTGTTCTTTTGTTACCTTGTCTTCGGGAATCCCGAATATCCTGGCTGCAGTTGCCGTATGTATGTCCTTTCCTTTGATGAAAGCTTCTATCATATCGGGATCTTCGCTCATTTGAGCCATAAGTCTTAGTTCTATCTGCGAGTAGTCCGCATCGACTATTACTCCGTTGGGGTGCGAAGGTACGAATGCTTTTCGGATTTCTTTTCCTCGTTCGGTCCTTATTGGGATATTTTGCAAATTAGGGTTTATTGAGCTTAGTCGTCCTGTTGATGTTACGGTTTGGTTGAACGTTGTGTGTATTTTTCCGTCGGAAGGGTCCACGAGGTTCTGAAGACTGTCGGTATATGTGGAAATTAATTTTTTTAATCCGCGGTATTCCAGTATCATGGGAATTACCGGCGTTCTGTCCGAGAGTTTCCTGAGCGTTTCTTCATCGGTCGGATAATTTCCTGTTTTCCCGGCTTTCATTTTCGAATCTATTTTCATTTTTTCGAACAGCAGCTTACCGATTTGTTTTGGAGAAGAAAGATTAAGTTCCGGCTCATCCGCAATATCCCGCGCCTTTTCTTCAATCTGCGATAGTTCTTCGGAAAGTTTTATTCCGTAGTTATGAAGCAGATCCGTGTCGAGTTGTACACCCTGCCATTCCATATCGCTCAGAACAGCTATCAGAGGCATTTCTATGTTATTGTACAAATCGCTTTCACCCTCTTTGATGATTTCCTGCCATAAGACGGATCTTAATCTTATCATCAGAGCGCATTCGATTCCCATTCCCCTTATGTCGTCATTGCTCGCTTCCTGTTTTTCTTTCACCTCTTCATCTAATCCGCTGAACAAATCGTTCGTTTGCACTTCGGGCGATTCTTTTTCCTCCGTACCGTCGGACATGTTGCGGATCTTTTCTATTTCGGATCTGTCTATATTAAGGTAAGTGCTGAAAAGTATGTCGTTGCTGTGGCTCCGCTCGGGATTTATGAGGTAATGCATTACTTCTATATCGGCTACTCCGCGCAAAAAGTGGGTTTCGCTTATTCCGTTTAGGCTTATCCCTTCTTTTCTGAAGTATTTTATGTAGTTCTTGAAATCCCGTCCGGTTTTAACTATGGATGCATCCTGGAGCAGCATCATAAGCAGCGGATTAGAACGCGATTCATGCAGGTCCTCTACATAAAAGTATAAATAACCGCTTTCGTCGCCTGCACAAAGTACAAGAGACCCTGGGGCCGGAAAAAATAATCCGACTTCTCCGGTTCCGGCGGCTTTCCTTTGTATCTCGTCCAATGATCCCGGGGCTGTTTCAGGTAATTTTTTATTTATTGCAGTAAGGGCCTCCTTACCTTCGTCCTGTATTTTTTTATTTGTGATAAGCCCGTTTCCCCGGTTTGAGACATTGTTAAGCAGGGACCTCGACAGTGAATAGAATTCATATTTGTCGAAAACCTTTTTTATCTTTTCATAATCGGGGCTTGTGAATCTTATGTCTTCTTCCTCTAAAGGCAGCCGGACATCGGTCTTTATAGTAACCAGGAATTTACTCATCTTTATTTGAGGCAAAGATGATTCTATCGCCTTCTTTTGTCTTTCGGGAAGTTCTTCTGCTCCGGCTATAATCTTGTCGAGACTGCCGTATTTCTGCATCAGCCTTTTCGCCCCTACTTCTCCTATGCCTCTTATTCCGGGAATATTATCGGAAGAGTCCCCCCATATCGTTAGGAAATCTATAACCTGTTCAGGTCTGCATATTCCGTATTTTTTGCATATTTCGTCCGGCCCTATTATTTCGGCATCTTCTTTCCCCTTGCCCGGTTTGTACTGGAAAACGTTTTCTGCAACCAGTTGACCGTAATCCTTGTCCGGTGTTACCATGTATATTTTTCTGTCGTTTCTTTTCCACTGTGCGGCCATCGAACCTATTACGTCGTCGGCTTCATATCCGGGGATCGAAATCACGGGAATGCCGAATGCTTCAAGTATTTCGGAAACGGGATCCATTGCGGCAACTACAAGTTCTGGTGCCGCGCTTCTGTTTGCCTTGTAAAGAGGGTATGCCTTGTGCCTGAACGTCTTATCGTGAAGGTCGAAGGAAACGGCTATATGCGTGGGCTTTTCCCTGTTTATAAGGTCTATGAGCATTTTTGTAAAGCCATATAGGATGGAAGTGTCCGTCCCCTTTGAATTTACCATGGGACGACGCATGAATGCGTAGTACATCCTGAATATCTGCGAATGTCCGTCTATAAGAAAAATTTTATCCATGTTCAGGTCAATTGTCGCATGCGTACCATTCCACATATGATGTGGCCGTTTCATATAATTTAAGCTTGTATAGTTTTACTTCTTTAGGAAGTTTTCCGTTCAGAAGTTCTGCAAAATAAGCCGTGAGGTTTTCGCATGTCGGCTGGAAGCCGGTCAGTATTACGTTTTCGTATTTTTCCCTGATTTCGCCTGCCAGTACTGCATTGCGGTTCAGGACAAGCGCGTGGTCGAATTTATTTATGATGCTTTCGTTTACTATTTTTTTCAGATCGGTGAAGTCTATTATCATTCCGTCTTTTGGATTCCCCGCGCAGGACAAAGGTTCGCCGGTTACGGTTACGAATAATATATATGAGTGTCCGTGTATATACCTGCATTTTCCGTCATAGTCCTTGAGGGCGTGCGCCCCCTCGAACCTGAATTCTTTTGTTACTCTTATTTTAGACATCTCTTTTTTACAAAAATAGCTAAAAAAAACTTAAATTTGCCATCTGCATATTATAATAAGAATCAATTTAGGTCTCAATTAAAAATCATAAAAACAGTATCATGAGAAAGAAAATCGTTGCAGGAAACTGGAAAATGAACACCAATGTTAAGGAAGGCGTAGAATTGGCCAAGGCCCTTGCAGGCCGCATGTCGGAAGTACCTTCCGATGTAAAGCTTATAATAGCTCCTCCATTCACCCATCTTACTTCGGTAGCCGATATTATAAAAGGTTCCGGAATAGCATTATCGGCACAGAATTGCGCCGACCAGTCCAAGGGAGCATATACCGGCGAGGTTTCGGCCGCAATGCTGGCTTCCGTACCGGTTGAGTTTTGTATACTCGGCCATTCCGAAAGAAGACAATATTATGAAGAAACGAATGAAAAGCTTGTAAAGAAAATAGCCCTTGCGCTTTCGGAAAATATAAACCCTATTTTGTGCGTAGGCGAGAATCTGGAAGAGAGGGAGTCCGGAAAATTGTTCGATGTAATAGGGGCGGAAATAAGAGACGTCTTGTTTACCCTTTCTCCGGAACAGATGGCCAAGGTTATCGTGGCTTATGAACCCATATGGGCCATAGGTACCGGAAAAACGGCTACCAGCGATCAGGCTGAGGAAATACATGCTTTCATAAGAAAGACCTTATCCGAAAAATTCGGAGCTCTTGCAGATGAAATTTCCATTCTTTACGGAGGAAGCTGCAAGCCCGCCAATGCAAAGGAATTGTTTGCCATGAAGGATATAGACGGCGGACTTATCGGCGGTGCGGCTCTTAAGGCCGATGATTTTATTGCCATTTCCCAAAGCTATTAGAAAAGATAAAAAGCTATCCGCAATGGACAGTTTTGAGTTAGCGTATGCTGTCGGCGGCCGGATTTTTCCGGCCGCTTTTTATTTATTTGTCGGTGTGACGGATGCGGCGGTTGTTATTAATTTTGTTAATAACTTTTATAAATTTATGTAGAAACCGATTCAAATATGAATATTTTTGTATTGAGAGATTGCCAGTGGGACTATCAAATTTCATTGGTTTTTTTTTACAATAAATTTACGCGTAAATTATAAAAATTATTAAATCATAAAATTTTTAAATTTGAAATTAAATTATTATTTAAAAAACATAAAAGATGACGAGTTCGGAAATATTCATTGTTAAGAGAGACGGAAATTTGGTTCCCTTTAGTGTTGAAAAGATAAAGAAGGCTATAGCCAAGGCTTTTTTATCTGTAGGGAGTTTCGCAACAGAAGAAGACCTTACATCCATCTTGAGCAGGGTAAAGATCACCGACGGAATTTCCGTTGAGGAAATCCAGAATCAAGTGGAGGTTGCGCTTATGGCGGAAAGGTATTTCAAGGTGGCCAAATCCTATATGCTTTATCGCCAAAGTCATTTGGAAGATAGGGAGGTAAGAGACAAACTCAAATTCCTTATGGAATATTGCGACGCCCAGAATCCTGCCAGCGGAAGCAAGTTCGATGCCAATGCCAATGTGGAAAACAAGAACATCGCTACGCTGATAGGTGAACTTCCCAAGAAGAATTTCATAAGGCTTAATAGGAGGCTTATAACCGACAGGCTTAAGGAAATGTACGGCAATGAATTTGCGGACAAGTATCTCAGGCTCCTTAACAACCACTTTATTTATAAGAACGATGAAACAAGCCTGGCCAATTATTGCGCCAGCATTACGATGTATCCATGGCTGATAGGCGGAACAAAATCCATAGGCGGAAATTCGGCTGCTCCTACTAATCTTAAATCTTTCTGCGGAGGATTTATAAATATGGTGTTTATCGTATCCAGCATGCTTAGCGGGGCTTGTGCTACTCCGGAATTTCTCATGTATATGAATTATTTCATAGGACTGGAATACGGAAAGGATTATTACCGGCATGCTTCCGACGTAGTGGATCTTTCCCAGAAGAAAAGGACCCTCGACAAGGTTATAACCGATTGCTTCGAGCAGGTTGTCTATTCGATAAACCAGCCTACCGGTGCAAGAAATTTCCAGGCTGTGTTCTGGAATATTTCCTATTACGATAAGTATTATTTTGAGAGCATGTTCGAGAATTTCGTTTTCCCTAACGGAAGCAAGCCTGACTGGGATTCTTTAAATTGGCTTCAGAAGAGATTTATGAAATGGTTCAACGCTGAGCGTACGAAAGCCGTTCTTACTTTCCCGGTAGAGACCATGGCTCTTTTAAGCGAGGGAGACGATGTGAAGGATAAGGATTACGGAGATTTTACGGCCGAGATGTATTCCGAAGGACATTCCTTCTTTACATACATGAGTGACAAGGCCGATTCTCTGGCCAGCTGCTGCAGATTGCGCAATGCAATTACCGACAACGGGTTTAGTTATACCCTTGGCGCCGGCGGTGTCTCAACGGGGTCTAAAAGCGTGCTTACTATAAACTTGAACAGATGTATCCAATATGCCGTAAGGCAGGGCATGCAGCCCATGGTATTTCTTGAGGAGGTCGTAGATCTGGTGCATAAGACCCAGCTTGCTTATAATGAAAATCTTAAGGTTCTCGCTAAAAAGGGGATGCTTCCTTTGTTCGATGCAGGATATATTAACATCGGACGCCAGTATCTTACGATCGGCGTAAATGGTCTGGTAGAGGCTGCGGAATTCCTCGGACTCGATATTACGCCAAACGATAAATATTTGAAATTCGTACGCAACGTGCTCGGTCTCGTGGAAAAATACAACAAGAAATATTTCGTAAAAGGCGAAGTAATGTTCAACTGCGAGATGATCCCTGCTGAAAATGTAGGTGTAAAGCATGCCAAATGGGATAAGGAAGACGGATATATGACAAGAAGGGATTGCTACAACAGTTATTTCTATGTAGTGGAAGATTCCAATACTACCCTTATAGATAAATTCCGTCTTCACGGGAAGGATTATATAGAACATCTTACCGGAGGTTCAGCCCTTCATATGAATCTGGAGGAACATTTAAGCAAGGCCCAATACAGGCAGATATTGCGTATTGCTGCAA
This sequence comes from Bacteroidales bacterium, assembly GCA_022648545.1. GTDB lineage: Bacteria > Bacteroidota > Bacteroidia > Bacteroidales > UBA932 > Egerieousia. The sequence continues at coordinate 30,367 of JALCMP010000011.1, forward strand.
AAGAAGGATGCAATTATTTTACTTTCAACATTCCCAATACGATCTGCAACGATTGCGGGCATATAGACAAGAGATATCTTAAGGAGTGTCCGGTATGTCATAGCAAGAATGTGGATTATCTTACGCGTGTCATAGGCTATATGAAAAGGGTAAGCAATTTCTCGGCGGCAAGACAGAAAGAAGCTGCGAAGAGGTTTTACGAAGATGCAAAGGAGAGAGTGAAATGCTGAAATTTGTTAATTACGACATAGTTTTCCAGGAAGTTCCCAACGAAGTTACCCTATCTATAAACATAAGTAATTGTCCGCACAAGTGCAGGGGATGTCACAGTGCATACCTTCAGGAAGATACCGGGGAGGAGCTGACGGAGGAAATACTTACAGGATTCCTGAACGATTATAAAAGTGAAATAACCTGCGTGTGTTTTATGGGAGGTGACGCTTCTCCGGAAGATGTGGTTTCGCTTGCCGCCTTCCTGAAAAGACAAACCGTATGTCCGGTTAAGGTTGCATGGTATTCCGGAAGCGAAAAACTACCGGATGGTTTCGATCCCGTAAATTTTGATTATATAAAAATAGGACCTTATATTGAAGAAAAAGGCGGGCTTGCAAAACCTACTACCAATCAACACTTTTATAAAGTAACGGGGGACAAGATGGAAGATATTACTTCAGTGTTCTGGAAGAAGGGGCCCCTTGGATAGAATTTGAATTAGCATAAGTGGATTATCTCGAGATAAAAATAAAGATCACGCCATATTCGGACGAAAAGGCCGATATAGTAACGGCAGTAGTTGAGGATCTTCCTTTCGAAAGTTTCGTAAAGGAGGATCCTTATCTTAATTGTTATATGCCACGGAATAAGTTTGTTGCCGTAGATCTCAGAGCGGTGCTCGGGTTCTTTAACGGAAACGGGATATCGGTGGAATACAAAGTGAATTATATTAGGGATCAGGATTGGAATGCTGTCTGGGAGTCTTCTTTCGAACCGGTTGTAATAAACGGAATATGCACCTTAAAGCCGTCCAGATGCAAAAACGTTCCTAAAACGAAATATAATATAATTGTGGCACCTTCCATGTCTTTTGGAACAGGACATCATCAGACTACCGTAATGATGATACGCAATATCCTTGCGGTGGCGTCCGGAGCCGCGAGAGTAAAAGGGAATTCGGAACCCAATCTTAGAGGTTTCCATGTTATGGATGTAGGAACCGGGACGGGTGTCCTTGCCATACTTGCCGCAAAGTTGCGGGCGGAACGTCCCGTACATGCAATTGATATAGATATGCGTGCCGTTAATTCGGCGAGGGAAAGTGCATGGCGGAATAAATTATATGATTCCGTTGAGGTTATGCGCGGGGATTCTTCATTCATACAGAAAGGAAAGTATGATCTTATGTTTGCGAACATAAACAGAAATACGCTCATTGAAGATATGTCGGAATATGCTTCCGGCCTCAAGCCTGCCTGCGAGCGGAATCTGGAGTTTTCAGTTAAGAAAAAAATAAGTAAGGCCGGCAGTATGGAAAACGCAGCAGTTGAAAAAAATGATTTTATCCGTTGCGGGGGTCTGCTTGTAACCAGCGGATATTATGAAGAAGATTTGCCGGCTGTTTCTGCGTCAGCGGAGGAAAACGGTTTTGTTTTCGTATCCTCTATAAGTTATGAAAATTGGTGTTCCGCAATATTTGCGAAGAAATAATTTGTCTTTAAACGGATTTTTTGAATATCTTTGCAACCCGATAGCGGGCGTGTCGTAATTGGTAGCCGAGCTAGACTTAGGATCTAGTGCCGAAAGGCGTATGGGTTCGAGTCCCTTCGCCCGCACGAAAAGGATGACGGAAAACGTCGTCCTTTTTATTTTTTTACAGGGACCAGCATTATGCTCGTAATTTCAGCAACGGATCCTATGCGCATCGGAGGGCCGGCAGTTCCTTCGCCCTGGGATACATAAACTGCAGTAGTTCCGTTTTTGCCGTGGAAATAATGAAGACCTCTTGAATATTCGAACATAAATCTTGCCGCTGCGGTCAGGGGGAACATTTGTCCTCCGTGCGTGTGCCCGCAAAGATATAAGTCGACTCCTGCTTCGTTGGCATATTTTATTCCGTTGGGGGCATGATGAAGAAGTACGCATGGTTCGGACTTATTTATATTTAAATGAGGAAGAATGTCTTTTACGTTTCCGTGGCAAATTGAAGAGTGGAGATCGAAGGAAGAACTGTCGGCAAGCATATAATTCAAGCCCGCAATTTGAATGCCGTCGAACTTCTCCATGGAATTTTCGAGAACATGTACGCCTTCTTTTCTTAACATGGCTTTTATGCTGTCGCTTCCCGAATATATATCATGATTCCCTTCCACGAAGAATACGGGAGCATTTATGTTTCTTATCGGAGCCGCCTTCTTTTTATCATAACCTCCTCTTGTGTCGAAAAGGTCTCCGGTAATTGCAACGAAATCCGGGTGAAGAGCATTGGTCTTTTTAACTATTTCGCGCATGAATTTCTCTCCTCTCAGGTGTCCCAGATGTACGTCAGTAAGTAATACTATGTGTAAGTCCTTTTTCAGACCTTCCGTCGGGATGTTTATATATTTTGTTTGCAGAAGGGATGCGTTCAGTATTCCTGTTACGGATACTGCAGCTGCAACGGTAATTGCGGCAAAGCCTGCCGTTTTACCGTGAAGATTTACTATGCGGTGATGAAAAATCATACAATAAACTCTTATTAAGATAATAAGGGCTTCAACAATCAGGGCGGAAAGGAAGAGGTAAAATAAAAAACCTAGCAGAATGGCTGCAATGGAATATAGGCAGTCGCCCGTATGTCCCGGAATTTTTTCACCAGCCCAGAAACACGCGGAAATAATTATTGCTGCAATGACTATTATTGTGCGATATGATCTGTTCCCTAAATTTTTTGAAAGGAAATAGCCGGTAAAAACTGCCGCTGCTATTATGCAGCAGAGTGTAATTGCAAATATGATGTGAATTGTAATACCCATAGGTGTGTTTTATTTTGCATTTAGGCGCTTCATTTTTGCAAAAGTGCGCTTGACGAGTATGTAAGATAAGATAAAAGCACATAAGTCGGAAAAAGGCAGAGCCAGAAATATACCTATTATGCCGAACATTTCCTTCCATAAAAATACGAAAGGTATTAGAAAAAGTCCCTGACGGCCGAATGCAAGAAGAGTGGCTCCCTTGTATTCGTTTATATTTTGCAAAAGCATATTTGTAACTACTATGAGACTTTGCAGGCCGAATGTAATACTACCCAGCCTCAAAGCTATTTTTCCAAGGTAAAGGACCCGGGCTTCATCTGTAAATATGCCTATAATTGACGGAGCCCATATCTCGCAGATTATTGAGAAAAATATAAGTATTATAGCACCTACGCGGACGCTGTATCCGTACGCTTTTTTTACTCTGCCGTACAGTCCTGCTCCGAAGTTGAAGCCGCATACGGGCTGAAAACCCTGACCGAAACCGAGAGTGGAAGCGAACAGAAGCATGAAAATTCTCAGGGTTATGGTAAGGGCCGCAATGGCAGGATCCCCGAAGCTTTTTATAGACTGGTTCAGCATTATCGTTGATATGCTGTTCAGGCTTTGCCTGCCCAGCGAAGGAAGGCCTCCCTGCCATATTGCCGTGAATTTTTCTTTACTGGGAACGAACTGGGAAAATTTTATATCTATGGCATCGCTTCTTTTTACTCCTGCCATTAATATTACAAGACTTATGACCTGACTTATTAACGTGGCAAGTCCCGCTCCAGAAACTCCCATTTTCATTGTGAAAATGAGTATGGGGTCAAGAATGCAATTGATTATAGCTCCCACGCTTATTCCTATCATTGCAAAATATGCATTGCCCTGCAGCCTGAGCTGATTGTTGAGCACAAATGAAGCCGTAAAAAAAGGAGCGCCGAGCAGAATGAATCTCATATACTGTTCTGCGTAAGGCAATATGGTGTCGGTAGAGCCCAGCAGGTATGCCAGCGGCCGTAACATAAGAAGTCCTGCAACAGTTATTACTATACCAGTTATAAAAGCGGAGTAAAAACCTATCGCAGCCATTTTTGAAGCATTTTCCACATCTCTCTCGCCAAGCTTTCTGGAAATATAATTTCCGGAACCGTGTCCGAAAAAGAAACCTGTCGCCTGAATAATAGCCATAAGCGAAAAAATTACACCTATCGCACCTGTTGCGCTGGAATTTATCCGGGAGACGAAAAAAGTATCTACGATATTGTAAAGAGCGGTAATAAGCATGCTTATTATTGTAGGAACGGCAAAATGCCTTACAAGCTTTTCAACCGGTTCCGTAGTCATTTTCCTGAATTTCTTTTCCTGTGCGTCTTCGCCTGCGGCGTTTTTATCATTATTCATATTGCCGACAAAATAACAGCATACTATTTTAATATGCAATTAGAATTAATATGCATTTAGAATTGTTTTGTTTATTTTTGCAAACCATAAATAGAAAGACCTATATAAAAATCAACATAATGAAAGAATCCGGCAACGAATTAATTCTTATACATATTACGGGGCAGGACAAGCCCGGACTTACCGCGTCCTTCACCGGCATACTGGCGAAGTACAATGCAACCGTACTGGATATCGGTCAGGCGGACATTCACAATACTCTTTCCCTGGGAATATTATTCAGCTCTTCGTCGGTAGACAGCGGCATGATAATGAAGGAAATACTTTTTGATGCATCCGTATTGGGCGTTACCGTAAGATTTGATCCCATTACCTTTGAAGAATATAACAAATGGGTAGGTCTGCAGGGAAAGAACAGGTATATACTTACCGTTCTTGGAAGAAAACTCAAGGCGGAGCAGTTATCCGGAGTTACAAAAATAATAGCCGACCAGGGATTGAACATAGATGCCATAAAGCGTCTTACTGGTCGTATTCCGCTCGACGATAAAAAGAACGGCATACGTGCCTGTGTGGAATTTTCGGTAAGAGGAACTCCCAAGGACAAGATAAAGCTTCAGGCCGATCTTCTTAAATTATCCAAGGAAGTGGATATGGATTTTTCCATGCAGGAGGATAATATGTTCAGGAGGATGCGCAGGCTTATTTGTTTTGACATGGATTCGACCCTTACGAAAACCGAGGCCATAGATGAACTTGCCAAGAAGGCCGGTGTAGGCGACGAAGTGGCGGCCATAACAGCAAGAGCCATGAGGGGGGAGATAGATTTCAAGGAAAGTTTTACCGAGCGTATTGCGCTGCTCAAGGGGCTTGACGAGTCGGCATTAAAGGAAGTAGCCGATGAAATGCCTATAACGGAAGGTGTAGACAGGCTGATGTTCGTACTAAAAAAATACGGTTATAAAATTGCGATACTCTCCGGAGGATTTACGTATTTTGGGGAAGTACTGAGGCATAAATACGGAATAGATTACGTATATGCCAACGAATTGGAGATAGAAGACGGCAAACTTACCGGCAGGGTAACTGGTGAGATTGTGGACGGAAGGAGAAAGGCCGAACTGCTTAAACTTATTGCACAGGTGGAAAGGGTAGACATAGCCCAGACTATTGCCGTCGGCGACGGGGCAAACGACCTTCCGATGCTCAATATCGCCGGACTTGGAATAGCGTTCCATGCAAAACCCAAGGTAAAGGAAAATGCCAAACAGTCTATAAATACCATAGGTCTGGATGGCGTTCTGTACTTCCTGGGTTTCAAGGATTCATATTTGGACGACAAGGGAATATTGTAGGCCCGCGTATTTTGCTAATGAAATTCTGTTTATGTATATTTGCACCTCATTAGCCCGGATATTGACGGGCTTAAAAATTTAATCGTTTATGAAAATAGAGAGAAAGGATATTGACGATCTGACTTTTAAGTTAACCGTCGAAATCGACAAGGCCGATGCCCAGGAAAAGAAAAGCAAGGCTTTGAAGGAATATAGAAGGAAAGCCGATCTGAAGGGGTTCAGAAAGGGCATGGTTCCCATGTCAATAATAGAGAAAATGTATGGGGTTTCCGCTCTTGCGGAATCTGTAAATACTCTTATCTCCGACAGCCTCAATAGCTACATAAAGGAGCAAAAACTTAATCTTTTGGGCGAACCGGTTCCTGACGAGGAAGGCCAGCCGGAAATAGACTGGAGCAAAGACGAAAAGTTTACTTTCAAGTTTGATCTGGCTACCGCACCTAAAGTTGAGGTAGACGTTACCAAAAGCGACAAGGTTCCTGTTTATAATGTTGCTATTGCCGAGGCCGACAAGAAAGAATACAAGGAAGGCATCCTAAAGCAATTCGGAAAGCTTGTTCCGTCCGACGAAGTTCATGACGAAGATTTTCTGATAGTGGATTTGCAGCAGGGCGATAAGAAAATAGAAGGAACGTACATATCAATGAAAACCCTTGAAGACAAACCTTCCAGGAAGAAAATGCTTGGGCTTAAGGCCGGAGATAAAGTTGAGCTGAATGTAGTTAAGGCGTTCCCCAACGAAACAGACAGGGCCGCTCTTTTAAAGGTTAAGAAAGAAGAACTTGAAAATTCCGATCCAAAGTTTGAGGTGACCGTAAAGGAAGTAAAGAAATTTCAGGAAGCTGAACAGAATCAAGACCTTTATGACAGAGTCTTCGGAAAAGGCGTGGTAAAGGATGAAAAAGATTTTGAAAAGAAAGTAGAAGAACGTCTTGGCGTAGAATACAAGCAGGAAAGCGATTTGCAGTTCAGGAAAGATGCAATAGATTATCTTCTTAAGAAAGCGGATATAAAGTTGCCCGAAGAGTTCCTTAAGAAATGGCTTTACAGGATCAACGAGGGTAAGTTTACCATGGAGCAAATAGAAAAGGATTTTGATCTGTTCCTTAAGGATTTCCGTTGGCAGATGATAAGGGAATCCATTATAAAGAGCCATAAGCTGGAAGTTGGAAAGGATGCGATAATGGAAGAAGCCAAAAACCTTGCACGTTATCGTTTTGCCATGTACGGTATAAACGATGTTCCTGAGGAACAGTTGAATAATTTCGCAGGATCCCTTCTGTCGGACGAAAAAGAAAGCAGAAACGTATATGAAAAGGCGGAAGAGGGGATTGTTCTGGATTATGTAAGAAAAAACGCAACTCTTGGCGAACGTAAAATTTCAATAAAGGAATTGCGGAATCTTAACCAGGCGGGAAAATAATTCCTGCTCCGTAAACGAAACAGAGGGGAGCTGCACTAAATAAATGGTGGGGCTCCCTTTTCATATTCGTATTTATTCTGCGTGAGATTGCAAATGCAGTGATTTTTGCATACATTTAAAAGATATTGAAGAAAGAAAAAGTTTAACATTCTAAGAACATGATTTCAGATTTTGAAAAATTCGCAACCGGCAAAATGGGTATAAGTTCTTTGGCCCTGAACGATTATGCCAGGTTTACGGATTATATAAACCCTTCTATAATAGAAGAGAGAAAATTGAATGTCGCAGTAATGGACGTTTTCTCCAGATTAATGATGGAGCGTATAATATTTCTGGGCGTACCTATAACGGACGACGTGGCAAATATAATTCAGGCCCAGCTATTATATCTCGATTCTGGTGATTCGTCCTCGGACATACAACTGTATGTAAATTCTCCCGGCGGTGTGGTTTATGCCGGACTAGGAATTTACGATACCATGCAGACAATAGGCAGCGACGTGTCTACTACCTGCACTGGACTTGCGGCGTCCATGGCTTCCATATTGCTGGCTGCCGGGACCCATGGAAAGAGGAGGGCTCTTCAACATTCCCGCGTGATGATTCATCAGCCTCTCGGAGGTGCTGAAGGACAAGCTTCCGACATAGAAATAACTGCAAGGGAAATAGTTAAGATAAAGGAAGAATTGTATCAGATTCTGGTTGATCATACGGGGCGTACTATGGTGCAGATAACCAAGGATGCGGACAGGGATCACTGGATGACTTCTTCTGAAGCCCTCGAATATGGAATAATAGATGAAGTAGTCAAACCGGGAAATGTAAAGAAAGGCAAGAAGAAAAATGGCAAATAAGGAGACGGGAAACGAAGTCCGCACAGGGAAATATTGTACTTTTTGCGGAAGATCTGAGAAAGATGTAAATGTTCTTCTGGAAGGGATGTACGGTTATATATGCGATGAATGTGCTGAGCGTGCCGGGGAATTGGTTAAAGAGATAAAGGTTCAGAAGGAAGACGAAAAGTTCGGCAGTCTTAAAATTCTAAAGCCTAAGGAAATAACCGCATTTCTCGATGATTACGTTATAGGGCAGGACGATGCCAAAAAATATCTTTCGGTTGCAGTTTACAACCATTATAAAAGGGTTAACGACAAAATAAGACAAAAAAAACTGGGCAAGGGAAAAACGGGGGAAGATTCCGAACTGGAAAAGTCCAATATACTGCTCGTAGGACCTACAGGTACAGGCAAGACTTTATTGGCCAAAACGATAGCCAGAATGTTGAATGTTCCGTTTGCAATAGTAGATGCAACGGTACTCACCGAAGCCGGGTACGTAGGAGAAGATGTGGAAAATATTCTTACCAGATTGCTGCAGGAGGCTAATTATGACGTGCAGGCTGCGCAGCGCGGAATTATTTTCATAGACGAAATAGACAAGATTGCAAGAAAAAGCGATAATCCTTCAATAACAAGAGACGTGTCCGGGGAGGGCGTACAACAGGCTCTTCTGAAACTTCTGGAAGGCGGTATAGTAAATGTCCCGCCGAAAGGGGGCAGGAAGCATCCCGAACAGAATCTCGTGCCGATAGATACTACCGACATACTTTTTATTTGCGGAGGTGCATTCGAAGGTATAGAGCGTAAAATAGCCATGCGTCTTAATACTAGAATAATAGGATACAGGGCATCTTCATCCGGAAGGTCCGAAATAGACAAGGACAATCTTCTGAAATACGTTTCTCCTCAGGATCTGCGTTCTTTCGGACTTATTCCTGAGATAATAGGGAGGCTCCCTATTATTACCTACCTGCATCCACTCGGACGAAAGGCCTTGCTGAACATCCTCACAAAACCTAAAAACGCGCTTATAAAGCAATATGTAAAATTATTCTCAATTGACGGAATAACATTGACGATAGATGATGATGTTCTTAATTTCATAGTAGATACGGCAACGGCGTACAAGCTTGGAGCAAGAGGATTGCGTTCCATTTGCGAAGCTATAATGCTCGACGCCATGTACGATGCCCCGTCTTCTAAATCCGAAGAACTCCGCATAACGCTTCCTTACGCAGAAAAGAAAGTATCGCAGTTTACCGGAACAATAATAAACACTATAGAAAAATAATGAAAGAATATATTGAGAAGAACCGCGACAGATTCATGTCTGAATTATTCGGCCTTTTGGAAATACCATCCGTAAGTGCTTTGTGCGAACATAAGAACGACATGGAAAAATGTGCTCGTGCCATTGCCGGACTGCTTTCTGAAGCTGGGGCCGATAAAGCCGATGTATATAAGACCGAGGGGCATCCGGTGGTGTACGGTTGCAGGATAATAGATGATTCTCTTCCCACGGTGCTTGTTTACGGACATTATGACGTGCAGCCGGCGGAACCTCTCGATTTATGGAAAACTCCTCCTTTCGAACCGGAAATAAGGGACGGGGCTATTTACGCCCGTGGCTCGAGTGACGACAAAGGGCAGATATTCATGCATATGAAGGCTTTCGAATACCTTGTAAGGGAAAAGAAACAGAGGCACAACATAAAATTTATATTCGAAGGCGAGGAGGAGGTGGGTTCTGCGCATCTTGCCAAATGGGTCGGCGAACATCGCGATATGCTGGCCTGTGACGTGGTTCTTGTTTCCGATACTACGATGATCTCGGAAGACGTACCTTCCGTAAGTTGCGGCATGCGGGGCTTGTCTTATATGAAGGTAGATGTAACCGGTCCAGACCGCGATCTTCATTCCGGGCATTATGGCGGGGCAATACTTAATCCGGCTAATGTCCTTTGCAAGATGATAGGTTCCTTAATAGATGAAGACGGCAGGATAACTATAAAGGGATTTTATGATGATGTTGCGGAATTAAGCAGTTCCGACAGGGAAATGCTCGGACACGCACCGTTCGACAGTAAGGAATTCGAACATTCCGTTGGCGTGGATGCCGTTTCGGGAGAAAAAGGATACACCTCCCTGGAACGTATAGGTATACGGCCGTGTCTCGATGTGAATGGAATATGGAGCGGAGATACAGGAGAAGAAAGCACCAAGACTATAATCCCATCCCGGGCCCATGCCAAGATATCCATGCGGCTTGTTCCTAATCAGAAGGCGGACGTTATAGCCGGCTTGTTTGAAAAACATTTCAAAGCCATAGCGCCCGAGGGTGTAAGCGTAAAAGTTTCAAGTATCCACAGCGGTAACTGGTTCGTAGTTCCTATATCTTCCAGCCTTTACGGGGCGGCATCTAAGGCTATAGGCGAAGTCTATGGTACCGATACGGTACCGAACCGCGGGGGTGGAAGCATTCCGATACTTGCCGACATGCATGAAATCCTCGGAGCCGATCTTCTTCTAATGGGGTTCGGTCTGGAGAGGGATACCATACATTCTCCTAACGAAAGTTTCCTTCTGTCGCAGTTTTTTAAGGGAATGGAATCCATCGCTCTTTTTTATAAATATTTTTGATATGGACTACGATAGCTTGTACAGGCAAATTAAAGAGAAGAAAAGTTTTCTTTGTGTGGGACTGGATCCCGATCCTGCATTGTTTCCCGCTGTACTGCGCAATGCGGCTTTGCCGATTTACGAATTCAACAAGGCCATAATAAACAATACCGCCAGATACGCAGTAGCATATAAGCCCAATCTTGCATTTTATGAAGCGAATGGAATAAAGGGCATGATACAGCTTGATATGACGATAAAATACATAAGGGATAATTTTCCCAAAATGTTTATAATTGCAGATGCAAAACGCGGCGATATATGTAATACTGCATTCATGTATGCAAAGGCGTATTTCGAAACGATGGATTTTGATGCGATAACGGTTGCTCCGTATATGGGGGCGGATTCGGTTCAGCCGTTTCTTAAATATAAGGATAAGTGGACTATCGTGCTTGCCCTTACGTCCAACGCCTCCGCTTCAGATTTGGAAATGTGTGAAGTCAGGGAGAAAGAAGGGATTCCTGATATGCCTATATACGAAAGAGTTATAAGAAATACGATTCCCCTCGGCAATCGTAATAATCTTATGTTTGTAATAGGTGCCACGCGGCCGGAAAAACTAAGGGAAATAAGGAAATATTGTCCTGATAATTTTCTTCTGGTTCCGGGCGTGGGTGCTCAGGGAGGAACAATAAAAGACGTAGCCGAAAATGGACTGAATGATAAATGCGGATTGCTCGTAAATTCTTCCAGAGGGATAATTTATGCAGATGATTCCGATTTGTTCGGCAAGGCTGCCGGGCGAAAGGCCAAAGCTTTGGCCGAACAAATGGCCGAATACCTGTAGCTTGATAAATAATGGGAATTATGGTATGAAAATACGCATAGTATATATAATACTATTTTTTATGGCTTCTTTTGCCGGTCCTGTTTCCCTTACAGGCAGAACCGTGGGGAGCCGCAGCGATTCTCTTTCGCACGGCCCCGGCAAGCTTGCGATATTTTTCACAAATGACATACATTCTCATGCTGCTCCGCAACGTAAGGGGGCGGATATGCCTTCTGACGGATTTATTGCCGGAGGATATTCCAGACTAGCTTCACTTCTTAATTACGAACGCAGAAAAGCAGATTCTCTGGGGTATGCCGTTATTACCGTAGATGCCGGAGATGTGGTAATGGGGACTGTCTATCAGTCTCTTTTTACGGAGGATGCTCTTGATTTCAGAATGCTCGGCATGCTGAGATATGATGCATATACACTCGGGAATCATGATTTTGATATTGGCTGTAGTGCTCTCTCGGCGATGATAAGACGAGCATGTTCATCCGATGAAGAAAAACTTCCCGTCATTCTTGATGCCAACCTTGCCTTTCTTAAAGTAACGGGACTTTCTCCGGACAGCCGTTGCGATTGGCATAAGACAGATATAAAACCTTATACCATAATAAATCGGAAAGGATTAAAAATCGCCGTAATAGGACTTATGGGAGATAATGCCTGGTCATGCATTACGGATCAGGATTCCATATTATTCGAAAAGCCGCACAAAGCCTTGCGTCGTTGTTTTGCCGAACTTGATTCCATTGGAAAAATGGATTACTATATTTTGCTTTCTCACGGAGGGATACAGGAAGATATAAAGACGGCACGTAAATTTTCCGGTCGTCTTAACGCAATAATAAGCGGACACGACCATGTTTTGCATATAACTCCGGTAAATGTAGGTAAAACCGTAATAGGGGGGGACGGAGCCATGAACCGTTATCTGGGCGAGATGGAATTTACGGGAGATTCTCTGTCGGGGTATCATATGTTACCTCTCTATTCGTCTGTTCCGGAAGACAGTGCTGTGGCGGATTCTGTTTCGGCATGTTTCGGCAGGATAAACAAGTTGTACAAAAAATACGGGATCGATCTGAATGATACGGCTGCAATATCCACACGCAGCTTTTTCCCCGATCTAAAAGATTCCAGGGCGGAACTTGGCAGGATGATTGCGGTGAGCAATGCAGAGGCCGTAAAAAAATATTCGTTTTTGAAAGATACTTCCGACCTTGTTTCCGTAGTACCTTATGGTGTCATAAGAGGTGGGATAAATGCGGGACCGGTTACCTATGCGGATTTATATGATGTACTGCCTCTTGGTTATGACGAAACCGACGGAACGTTCGGGTATCCCATAGTTCTTGTATGGCTTACTGGGTCCGAGCTGGAAGATATATCTGAACTTGATCCCACGGTTTCTTCATATGCTCCTGATGTTACGTTGTTTTTTTCCGGACTTTCATTCAAATATGACGGATATTATCCGCCTTTCATGAGAGTAAGGGCCGTTAATGTAAACGGGAAACCCGTAGATAAAAATAAACTTTATCCTGTGGTTTCCGGTATGTATACTGCAAAGCTCATAAGATTGCTTGGTAAATATTCACTTGGAATTTTGTCGGCAGTGCCTAAAGACAGTTTGGGAGCTCCTATAGATATGACTCATATAGAAGATTATATTGTTAAGGACGGAAATACGGGCGTGAAGGAATGGATTGCGCTTTCCAATGCAGTAAGGGGTGGGATCCTTGAAAAAAATATTCCGCCTGCATCCGAAAGAAAGGATAATCCGTGGATTTGGGCGGTATATGTTTCGATAGCTTTTGTTATTTTTCTTATAATCAGGATAATTTTGCGATTACGGATTCGCAGGCCCTGACATTATCTCCAACCTTTACCATAATTTCGGAATCCATAGGGAGGAATAAATCTACTCTCGACCCGAATTTTATAAATCCCACCTGAGTGCACTGGTTGATCCGCGCACCTTCTTTTGCATAGCAAACAATCCGTCTTGCTATAAAACCCGCAATTTGTCTGAAGAATACAACCTTGCCGCCGTCGGTACGTACTGCTACCGAGGTCCTTTCGTTTTTTTCCGAAGCTTTGGGATAATATGCCATAAAATAGTGTCCTGCGTGGTATTTGCAATATATTATTTCTCCGCCGACCGGAAAATAATTAACGTGCATATTGTTCAGGCTCATGAATACGGATACCTGTATGCATTTTTGCTTCAGGAATTCGTTCTCCTCTGTTTCCTTTATTATAACTACTTTTCCGTCTGCGGCCGATATAACCAAATTTTCATCAATCAGGGCCGTTCTTTTTGGAACTCTGAAAAACCTTGCTATGCAAATTAATAATATGACGGCGACGGCAAGTGTAATTTTACAAAAAAGGCACCATCCTGTAAGCAGGAATATGATAATATAAACAGCAAGGATTATTGCAAACGATATGGCTAAGATGCCGTATCCTTCTTTATGTATCTTCATTTATGTTTTTTTGTAGGTTTTTTCATTATTCGAAGCAGAAAAACTGCATGTACAGGCAGGCCGCGGGGAAAGCGAATAAAGCGCCGTCGAATCTGTCCAGCATACCCCCGTGTCCCGGGATTAGTTTGCTCGAATCCTTGGCCCCAAAATTACGTTTTAATTGAGATTCTACCAAATCTCCGAAGATGCTGAACGTTCCCGTAATCAAGGCAAGTATTAGTGAATTCATAAAACTCAATCCCAGGTAGCCGCTGAAATATAATACCGTGCTTGCGCAAATTACGCAGAAAAATCCACCGTATACCCCTTCCCAAGTCTTTTTGGGAGAAATACTTGGAAATAATTTATGTCCGTGCTTCTGGCCGAACAGCATTCCAAAGCAATAAGCTCCTATATCCGTACTCCAAAGAAGAATGAGAAGACTTATCATTAATGATGAATCGTAGCTGCCGTTTCTCAGAAAGGGAAGGATAGTAAAAAACGAGACGGGAATTGCAATATATACAAAGGAAGATAAATAAAAAGCAGTCAACTCATACCGGTTGCTTTTCCTCTCCTTTTCCGTATCATATATATTATAGGGCTTATGGTAAAGATTGATTGCCATAATAGCAAGCAGCGGGATGATCGTTAAATAAAGAAATTCAGAATCGGTGCCCGTGTACTTAATAAAAAACATAATAATTATAAAAAACACTCCACCCGCTACAGCAAGTATTTTTTGTATGCACTTTTTCCTTCCCAGGCTCAGAGTCAGATATTCATGCATCATTATTGCAGTTATGGCGCACAATGTTATGATATACGAAACGGGACCCCAAATAATAGATCCCATAACTATAATCATTATGAAAATGCCGCTAACAGTCCTTATCAGAAGGTTTTTCATCGTTTTTTTCGGGTTTTTCGTTCTTTCCTTCTTCCGTTGCGGATTCGGAACTTATCTGTGCCTGCACATCCTTCGGAGTATTCTCCGTCTCTTCAGCAATTTTCTTGTTCCCCTTCCTTTTGCCGAATATCCTTTCCAGATCTTCGGCAAAAATAACTTCGCGCGCCAATAATAGTTCCGCCAGTTCCATAAATCCTTTCATGTTGGCCTTAAGTACATCGTATGCCATGTCATGGGCTATATTTATGAAATTCTTGGCTTCCGCATCCAGAAGTTCGGCTGTCTTTTCACTATAAGGTTTTCCGAAAGAATATCCTGTTTCCTGCGAATCGTAATACGAAAGGTTTCCTACCTTTTTACTCATGCCGAAATAGCTTACCATGGCGTATGCCTGTTTGGTGATTTTTTCCAGATCATTCAGTGCGCCTGTGGAAATTTTCCCGTTTATTATTTCTTCCGCAACTCTTCCTCCCATGGTTGCCGCCATCTCGTCCATCATTTGTTCTGTAGTGGTGATCTGGCGTTCCTCAGGCAAATACCATGCTGCGCCTAAAGCTTTTCCTCTAGGAATTATAGTAACCTTAAACAATGGATTTGCATTCGGCAACATCCAGCTCACGGTGGCATGTCCCGCTTCATGGTACGCAATAGTCCGTTTTTCTTCGGGTGTGATGATCTTGCTTCTCTTTTCCAATCCGCCTACTATCCTGTCTATGGCATCAAGAAAATCCTGCCTTTCAACAAATTTCTTGTTCCGCCTCGCTGCAACAAGAGCTGCTTCGTTGCATACGTTCGCTATATCAGCACCGGAAAACCCGGGTGTCTGTTTTGCAAGGAAAGTTTTATCAAAATTAGGAGCCAGTTTTATTTCTCTAAGGTGCACTGCAAAAATTTCTTCTCTTTCCTTAAGTTCGGGAAGATCAACATTTATCTGCCTGTCGAATCTGCCGGCACGCATGAGTGCCTTGTCTAGGACATCGGCCCTATTGGTGGCGGCAAGGATTATTACACCCGAATTTGTTCCGAAGCCGTCCATCTCCGTTAAAAGCTGGTTTAACGTATTTTCTCTTTCGTCGTTGGAAGAAAAGCCCACGTTTTTGCTTCTTGCACGTCCTACGGCGTCTATTTCATCTATGAAAACTATGCATGGAGCTTTTTCTTTTGCCTGCCTGAACAAATCTCTTACCCTTGAAGCACCTACGCCTACGAACATTTCAACGAAATCGGAGCCTGATATAGAAAAGAAGGGGACGTCCGCTTCTCCTGCCACGGCTTTTGCCAAAAGGGTTTTTCCTGTTCCCGGAGGGCCTACCAGCAAAGCTCCTTTGGGGATTTTCCCTCCCAGAGCAGTATACTTCTTGGGATTTTTAAGGAAATCGACTATTTCCATTACTTCAATCTTGGCTTCTTCCAGTCCCGCAACATCCTTGAACGTTATTTTCGTTTTATTGGTTTTGTCGAACAATGTAGCCTGCGATTTCCCTACGTTGAATATTCCTCCCGTACTTCCTCCGCCGGTTCCTCCTATTCCCTTGGACATCTTGCGCATCATCCATATCCACAGCAGTACGAGCAGCAGGGGAAGCAATATCCATGACAATATTTTTCCGAGATAATCTACTCTTTCGTCTACTTCATATTCGAACCTCTTATCGGCGGAAAGGCCCTGTCTTATTTTTTCAAACTCGGTTTCCGGTTCGAAATTTTCCGATACGGTAAAATATAATTGCGGGGAGTATTTGGGAATCCTTCCGCCGAACATTTCCTTATATTTTTCCAGACTGTCTTTCTTAATAGTAACTTCGCCTTTATACAGGTTTGTTATAAAAACTATTTTTTTTACGTCTCCGTTATTTATATCGTTCTTAACCTTGTACCATTCGGTCTTTACCGGCTCTCCTCCGTTGTACCCCCAGAAATACATATACCCTATAAGGAGAAGGATGGGTATGTATATCCATAAGGCGTTGAATTTCGGTGGCTTGATATTTTTCATCGAATTTTTGCGGGGTTGCTTGTTATTCATTTTCTTTATAGCGTTTTTCTTTAATCGTTATATTCCGTTTTCTTTGCATCGGCCCACAGATCTTCCAATCTGTAAAATGCGCGATATTCCGTCTGGAATATATGGACTACAATATTTCCGTAATCGAGAATTACCCAGAAAGCATTTTCCCTACCCTGGGCACGAATTACTTTTGTGTTGAAATCGGAAAGCATCCTTTCTTCAACGTTTTCCGCAATTGCAAGAACATTTGTAGTTGCATCTGCGTTGCAGATCAGAAAGTAATCGCATATACTTGTACCTATGCTTTTTAAATCCATGGAAACGACATTCCTGGCTTTTTTATCAAGCATTGCTTCGGCAATCGTCTTTACTTCCAGTTCGTCTTGTCCGATTATTTTGATTTTTTTCGATCTCTTATTATTTGCTGCGGCTTTTTTCTCTTCTTTAATCATTCCTTATCATTCAATATATTATATTTGTACTCTGTTTTTGTAAAAAATGCAAATACAACTTACAAATATAGTGCAAATTTTCAGCCATTATGAATAATGATGAGAAATATTGAGATTAAATGGTACGAAACCCTTGATTCGACAACAAGTCAGGCATTAAGAGATCTTGACGGAGCAAAGGATGAAACGGTATGGACTGCCGATTATCAAACTGCCGGAAGAGGTCAAAGGGGTAACAGTTGGCATAGTGAAAAATGTAAAAATCTTATGTTTAGCATATTGCTCAGACCATGCTTTCTGAATGTCTCGTCACAATTTTCGATTTCGGAAATATCGGCCCTCTCGGTGTTGCATTATGTGAAGGGTAAAGGGCTTGATGCTAAAATAAAATGGCCCAATGATATATATGTGGGAGACAGAAAAGTCTCCGGAATACTAATAGATCATTCCATAATGGGTGACAAAATGTCTTACAGCATATTGGGCATAGGTGTAAATCTGAATCAACTGGAATTTGATCCTAATTTGCCAAATCCGGCTTCAGTGTTATCAGAAATGATGAAAGCCCGTCCCGGAGAAGTTCTACACGAACTTCACAGAAAAGAAGAGCTGTTCACCATATTATCCGATTTGTTTGATTTATACGATGAACTTAAAGCCGGAGGCAAGGAGCACATCCACAATGAATATATGAATAATCTTTATCGTTTCGGGACATTTTGCAAATTTGAAAAGATGTTATGCAAATCCGACAATTGCAATGATGCTGTTGTAGTAGATTCTTTTTCTGCCAAGATCGTCGGTCTGGATCCTAATTTTTGCCTTGTACTGGAAAATGAAAAAGGCGAAAGAAAATCTTTCGCCTTTAAGGAGATAAGATACGTTCTGTAATATTATCCTGAGCATACGGTTTTAAGTTCCTTCATCGCAGCCATTGGATTTTTTGTTCCAAGAACAGATGATCCTGCTACTATTATGTCGGCACCTGCAGCTTTTACTGCGGCGGCATTCTCCACATTAATTCCTCCGTCAACTTCAATCAGGCAGTCGGGATTTATGACCTCTGCAAGTTTTTTCAGACGTCTGAGTTTAGAGTAAGTGTTCTGAATAAAGCCTTGACCGGAAAATCCGGGATTTACTGACATAAGCAAAACAAAATCCAAATCGCCTATTATGTCTTCCAGCAGTGAAACCGGTGTATGCGGATTTATGGCTACTCCGGCTTTCATCCCTTTGTCCTTTATATGATTTACGGTTCTGTTCAGATGCGTACATACTTCATAATGGACCGAAAGCATAGATACTCCCGAGGCACAGAACCTGTCTATGTACGGATCCGGATCCGTTATCATGAGATGGGCGTCAAGCGGTTTTTCGGAATACTTCGCTATTGCGTCCACTACAGGGAATCCGAACGATATGTTAGGGACGAAAACGCCATCCATTATATCGAGGTGGAGCATGTCGGCATCACCTTCGTTTAGTATTTTTACCGTTCCCCTGATATCTCCGAAGTCTCCGGACAAAAGAGAAGGAGCAAGCAATATGCCCATAGTATCTTATTATTTTATATTTACAAGAACTTCGTTAAGAAGTTTAGTGAATTTTTCGAGTGATGCGAGATCTAGCTTTTCTCCGGGGGCATGTACGCTTCTCAGCGTCGGCCCGAAGGAGATCATATCAAGATCCGGGAATTTGGTAAGGAAGAGTCCGCATTCCAGACCTGCATGGATTGCTCTTACTACAGGTTCGTTTCCGAATAATTTTATATAAGCGTTTTTCGTAACATCAAGTATCGGCGAATCCAGATTCGGTTTCCATCCGGGATATCTTCCTTCATGTCTTACTACTGCTCCTGCCAAAGCGAAACATGCTTCGGTTTGAGCTGCAGCATAGTCCAGAGCGCTGTCAACCGAACTTCTCTGGCTTGTGCCTATTTCAACAATGTTGCCTTTAAGCATTTTTACGGATGCCATGTTTGTGGAAGTTTCTACCAGTCCCTTTAGATCGTTGCTCATGGAAATTACTCCGTGAGGTGCGGCAATCATGGCGTAAATGAGTGAAGCGGCTGAATCCTTGTCAATCTTTTTCCTTGGGCTGCCTATTACCTTATTGTCTTCTACGTCTATTATCCCAACTTCACCTGCATGTCCCGAAATGTCGGGATCGCTGCCTTTGAATTCATTGCGGGCATTTTCTATGGTGCTTTCAAAAATGCCGAGGATATCCTTCCTGTATCTGCGGGGGAATCCTATAACTGCATGGGCCTCCCTTGCAATGGCATTGCTTTTGTTTCCACCGTCAATTTCATAAAGCTCCATATCGGAATGGCGTTCGAGGACATTATAAAGGAATCTTGCAAGAATCTTAAGAACGTTGCATCTGTTTTTGTCAATATCGTCGCCGCTGTGTCCTCCCAGGGCTCCGTATATTTTGAATTCGCATTTCATCAGGTCGGGAGTTGCATCTTCTGCAACGTATTTGAATCTGGCATAAGTATTCATCCCTCCTGCACAGCCAATAAACAGCTGACCTTCATCTTCGGAATCAAGATTTATAAGAATCTTTTCCTTTATATCTCCCGGCTGTACGGCGTGAGCCCCATCCATGCCTGTCTCTTCGGAAATAGTAAACAAGGCTTCTACCGGACCTGCAGGCATGTCCTTGTCTTCCAGTACGGCCAATGCTGCGGCAACTCCGATTCCGCAGTCAGCTCCCAGAGTAGTCTCGGGCGCGATCATCCATCCGTCCTTTATCTCATATTTTATGGGATCTTTTTCGAAATCATGACTGGATCCGGATACTTTGTCGCACACCATATCGGAATGTCCCTGAAGCATTACGCCCGGAATATTTTCCTTACCGCTATGAGCCGGTTTGGATATATATACGTTGCCGACCTTGTCGGTCCTGCTTTTTAGATTATGATCTTTTGCGAATTTTTCCAGAAAGGCTATTATTTTTTCCTCGTGTCCGCTTTCGCGGGGAACTTTTGTGATTTCCTTGAAAATCTCGAGAATTCTATCGGTTGTCATTGCTTAGAATAGTTTAATAAATGGTATTTTCTTCACGAAAGATACACATTTATTTAGCTACTTGCAATTTTTGCTGTATGTCGTTTACGTATTTTCTGAATACCTTATCGGTATCTATGAGGTCCGCAACCGTGTTGCATGCATGAAGGACGGTTGCATGATCCTTTCCTCCTATCTGGGATCCTATGGAAGCCAGAGATGTTTTAGTAAGACTTCGTCCCAGATACATTGCGATTTGTCTTGCCTGTACTATTTCCCTTTTTCTTGTTTTCGAAGCTATGCTTTCCTGGGAAATTCCGAAATATGAACACACAACCTTTCTGATTGTGTCAAGCGAAACCTGTGGCTTATGATCGTTGACTATTTTCGATGTAAGTTTTTCGGTAAGTTCCAGGGAAATATTCTCTTTTGTAAACGTGGCATAGGCAAGCAGGGAGTGGAGCATGCCCTCTATTTCCCTTATGTTTCCGGTAATTCTTTTTGCGAGGTAATTAAGTACTTCGTCCGATAATTCTATTCCGTCTTTATAGCTTTTGGCTTTTAATATCTTTATTCTTGTTTCGAAAGAAGGAGGTAGAAGTTCAGCTGACAGCCCCCATTTAAATCTCGACAGGAGCCTCTGTTCCAGTCCCGTGAGTTCGGCCGGAGATTTATCAGATGTCAGCACCAGCTGCTTGTTCGTCTGATGAAGCTGATTGAAAATGTGGAAAAATGCATTCTGCGTGCCCGGCTTGTCGCCGAATTCATGTACATCGTCAAGAATCAGAACATCTATCATTTGATAGAAATGAAGAAAATCAGTCAGTTTGTTCTTCTGGGTTACTGCGTCCATATACTGGGTCTGGAATTTATTGGCTTCCACGTAAAGGACTATCTTTTCAGGGAATTTTTCCTTTATACGTATTCCTATGGCTTGGGAGAGATGTGTTTTTCCCAATCCTGGTCCTCCGTATATGAAAAGAGGGTTGTAAGCGTTGTTTCCGGGGTTGTCAGCTATCGACAGGCCGGCGGCGCGTGCAAGTCTGTTGCAGTTCCCTTCTATGAAATTGTCGAAATTGTATATGGGATTTAATCTGGGATCTATATTTACCTGCTGTATGCCAGGATAAACAAAAGGATTAATATTTTTATTTGCCTCGGGTATGAACGCCACGCTTTTGTTTTTTAATTCCCTTTCATTATTTGCGGGAATTGTAAAATTGTTCCCTTTGGAAACTTTGACCTTGTACAGAAGTTTGGCGTTTCCTCCTACTTCCCTTATCAGGGCTTTGCTTATATAGTCTATGTAATGTTCTTCAAGGTACTCTCTGAAGAAGTCTGAAGGTACTTCGATCAACAATGAATTACCTTCCAAACTCACTGCTTTTATGGGTTTGAACCATGTGCGAAAATTTGAAGGCGGAATAACATCTTGGATCATCTTGAGACAGTTATTCCACACTTGTATGTGTCTTGGCTCGTTCATATATTAGAAAGAGATTTAGGTCTCGATTGCACAACAAATTTCATAAAAAAAATGCAATAAAAAAATTTTTTTATTACAATTTTTTTGAAGTAAAATGCAATGACCTAAAAATCAATAATAAAAAATCAATAATAAGTAAATCTCTGGTAATTAGATAGTTATGGTTAATAACTTAATATATAGAAAGATAAGATCAAAGTTATGATGACGCCTTACGGCCTTTTAAAACACTTTTATCCTTATATATTTTTTAGGGTTTTCAGAGATCTTGTTTACAAGGATATTCAGGCTGTTCGTAAGGCTGTCTATTGAATCATGAAGCTCGTCGTTCGCAAGTAATTTTCCAATGCTGCCGTTGGGATTCTGTATCTTTTCTATAAGTTTTTTGAGGCTTTCTATGGTACCCTTCACATCAGCTTCGCTCAGACCTGCGGTAAATTCGTTTGCGTTTTTTGCCGCCTCGGAAATATCTTTGCCGCTGTTGCGGAGATTAGCAGAAAGATCATTTAAATTGGATATCATTTCTCCGAAGTACGGGGATGCTTCTTTAAGTTCGAAGCTTATGCGCTTTGCATTGTCAAGGGTGGAATCCATGTTGGCAAGTGAGGACGAAAGGTTCTCTTTGTTTTTTTGCGACAGGACATCGTTTATGTTGTCTATCGCCTTGTTCATGTTTCCTATGAGCCCGTATATTTGATTCTTCAGAGGGCCCACTTCCTTGGACAGCAGAGTCATTACATCGGGAATATTGTTGCTTTGCAGAGTATCTCCTTCTTTTGCATGTCTGTATCCGTTCCCTATGCTGATCCTTAGCGATTTGGCTCCAAGAATATCCGAACTGTAGATTTCAGCAACGGAATTTGAAGGAAGTGCATAGTCGGATTTTATAGAAATCTTTACGGAAAAAAGATCATGAGCCTTATCATATGTTATTGTTTTTATCGTACCAACCTTTAGCCCTCTTATATATACGGGACCGGTTTCAGATAATCCTTCTACTGTATGGAAGTTTGCATAGTATATTTTCCTGGAATTGAAAATATCAGCACCTTTAAGGAAATTTATAAGCAGGTATGTGGCAATGAGAACCATAAGTACAAACAACCCTATTCCCTGCGCCTTAGTTAATTTTGTTATCATCGGTGATTTATTGTTTCTTGTAAGGATGTAAAGTTAAGGGATTCCCGTAGATTTTTACAATAAATGCATCCTTAAATTTTATTCTGATCTTTTTTAGCGCCCGATTTGCTTCTTGGGGCGTATCGTATTTACCCGTTACATATTTATAATATGGACCGGACATGAAAATTTCAGTATCGTTTTCGTTAAGACCGTAATTCGACGGCTTTACTTTTTTTGAAGCGGCGAATACCTGTATGGAATAGTATTGCTTTTTTTCGCTGGTGTTTTTTGCAGGCCTGACTTTTTGCATTCCTCCTGTACTGTCGTCGTATTCTTTTTCATAGGAACCCTTGTATTCTGAAAATGCAGCAAGCAGTTTGGCTGCTATTTCGTTCTGTCCTTTTGTGCTTGTAAGTATTTTTCTGTCGCGGTAATTGGAAAGGAAACCAAGCTCTACGAGAACTGCGGGCATGGTACTTCTCCACAAAACTATAAGCCCGCCCTGCTTTACTCCTCTGTTTACGGTAATGGGTCCCGTGCTGAATTTCCTTTGGACTCTTTCTGCAAAGTCGAGGCTGTTTTTCAGATGTGTATTCTGGAGCAGAGAAAAAATTATATATGATTCCGGCGAATCCGGGTCGAATCCTTCATATTTGGCCTTGTAATCGTTTTCCATTGTTATAACGGAGTTTTCAGTCTTGCAAAGCTCAAAATTCCTTTCATTCTTGTTCGGTCCCATGACCCATGTTTCGGTTCCTCTCGCCGAAGCCGACCTCGAAGAATTTACGTGCAGTGAAATGAACAGATCAGCCTTGTTTCTGTTTGCTATGTCCGATCTTTCGTAAAGTTTTACGAAATGATCGTTACTTCTGGTGTAAATTACTTTTATGGAAGGATATCTTTTTTTTAATGCCCTGCCGAATTTGAGGGCTACGGCCAGAGCTATGTTCTTTTCCCTTATCCTTCCGTCGGGACTTATTGTTCCGGGATCGTGTCCGCCATGTCCGGCGTCTATAACCACACATTTGATCTCCGTCTTAATCCCGTCCTGCAGTGCATATGTGTTTAAAGGCAGAAGAGAAAACAAAAGAATACATAGGAGTTTGAAACAAGTGTGGACCGCTGGCATATTAGTTGCAAAAATTATATTAAATTTGTCGATTCTATTTTGACCTTTTGCAAAATTAACAAAATATTATCATAAGAAAGTTTTTCCATATAGCAATCATATTTTTTGTGTTTTTCTTTTGGTATTGCTGGAGTTTATCCGCAATTCCCGCAAAGAAAACTGCGGGTAATTTCGTGCGCGTTCTCGAATATATGCGGAAAGATATTTCCGGCAGGGATTCTCTTGCCATAAAAAATAAAGATAAAGATACTGTCGAGAACCTTGCCAGCATAGACGAACCCGTCTTTTCGGAAGCGAGGGACTCGTCTGTGGAGATTTTTACCAAAGGTGCCAGAATGAAATATTTTTATGGCGATGTAACCGTAAAGTACAACGACATGCAGATTAAGGCCGATTATATAGCTTACGATGCTCAATCGCGTACCGTATTTGCCAAGGGGCTTCCGGATTCTTCCGGTAAGGTTTCCGGTAATCCCGTAATGACGGAAGGAGGCAAGAAGTACGAGATGGAAAGCGTATATTATAATTTTGATTCACGTAAGGCCAAGATTAAAAACATGATTACCCAGGAAGGCGACGGTTACCTTCACGGTACCTATATAAAAAAGATGCCCGATAATTCCATAAATGTAGCAAAAGGAATATATACTACATGCGATCTCGAGCATCCGCACTATTATATAAAGATGTCTGCCGCAAAAGTGGTGACCAGCCAGAGCGGAGATAAGAAAACAGTATTCGGTCCTGCCTATCTTGTCGTGGAAGATGTTCCTACTCCTTTTGCCCTGCCTTTCGGTTTTGTACCGAGCTTTGGTAAGAGAAACAGCGGAATCCTTGTTCCGACTTACGGAGAGGAAAATGCAAGGGGTTTTTACATGAAGGATTTCGGATATTATTTTGTTTTTGGAGATCATTGGGATCTTGCCGTAACCGGAACGAGATATTCCCTGGGCTCATGGGCGGTAGCTCTTAATTCCAGATATAATGTGAGATACAAGTACAATGGTAATTTCAATCTCGATTATTCCGTAGACCAGACGGGGGAAAAGGGACAACCCGATTTTTTCCAAACGAAGAATTTCGGCTTGCAGTGGAGCCATTCGCAGGATTCCAAGGCTCGTCCCGGTACGTCCTTCAGAGCTTCCGTCAATTTTTCCAGTCCTTCGTACAATAAATATAATTCAAATACTATATCGCAGGCTTTGTCGAATCAGGTTTCATCTTCCGTATCCTATGGAAGGGTGTGGGCCGGAACTCCGTTCAGCCTTACTGTAAATGCCCTTCACAGCCAGAATTCACGAGACAGTTCCTATTCTGTAACGTTCCCGAATATTACATTTACCATGGCTCGTATTTATCCCTTCAAGAGGAAACACAGTGCCGGCAAAAAGAAATTTTACGAATCATTCGGAATAAATTATACCGCATCGTTCGTAAACAAAATAAATTTTAAATCGGACGAAGTTCATGAACCGGACTTTTTTAAGAAACTTAAGAACGGCCTGAAAAACAATTTTAGTTTCAATCTTCCTACATTTACCTTACTCAAATATATACAGGCTGCGCCGGGAATAAGTTACGGAATGAATATGTATTTTTCTAAAGCTACCCAGCATTACGATCAGCAGGAACAGAAGGTCGTTATAACTGAGTCCGACCCCTTCAGCACGTTTGGGGTGACCCAGACCTTCTCCGGGAGCTTGTCCCTTTCCACCAGATTGTACGGATTATTCAATTTCGGACCGCACAGCAGAATATTAGCCATAAGGCATATGATTACACCTTCCATAACTTTCAGCGGACAGCCGCAGATGGCTACGAGGGGAAACGGTTTCAGAACTTTTAATTATGTAGATGTAAACGGTATCCAGCATGTTCAGGATTACAACATATATTCGGGACAGGTCAATTCGGTTCCCGGAAGGGGTGAATCCGCCAGTATGGGCTTTTCTCTAGGTAATAATGTTGAAGCCAAGGTAAGAGATAAAAGGGATACCACGGGAAAGGGGTATAAAAAGGTAAAGCTTATAGATCAGCTTTCCATCGGGGGGACTTATAATTTCCTTGCCGACTCTATGAAGTTATCTACTATAAGCGTGAATATGAGTACTACTGTTTTCGGCAAGATGGCTATTTCGGCGAATGCAACCCTGGATCCCTATGCCATAGATGAACGCGGGCACAGATACAACGAATTTAATATTGCCAAAGAAGGCGGACTAAAACTTTTCAGGATGACCCATGCCGGATTTTCTACTTCATATTCTTTCAACGGCGAGGGAACTTCTTCGCTCGGCAGCGATTATAGTCCGGCATCCGGATGGATTACAGCTCCCGGTAATAAATCGGTTTCCGGTAAAAATGACTCACAGCAGCAATATAAAAGGATATATACAAACCCTTATACCGGAGAATATATTCCTGGCGGCTGGGTGTATTACATGCCTCCCACTGTTCCGTGGTCTGTTAATTTGAATTTTAGCTATACGTTCAGCAAGTCATATCAGTATTCGAACGACCAGCTTTTGACGAAAAATACTAATACCATGACTCTCGGCATTTCATCACAGATAAAGCTGACCGACAAATTAAACTGTAATCTCAACACGGGATTCGATCTTTCTAAAATGAAAATGACGACTACCCAGTTTAGCGCAAATATGGACCTTCACTGTTTCAACATTGCTGTCTCCTGGATTCCAAACGGACAATGGGAAAGCTGGAGTTTTAGAATAAGCGCAAAGGCTTCGGCTCTTGCTGATTTGCTCCAGTATAAGAAAAATGCCAGTTATTGGGATAAATATTAGAGGCAGGAGCTGTTTACTTGTTATTCATTTTGTTATTTACATAAAAAAGTATACTTTTGTAAAGTATTCTATATTCTTAGAATACTTTTCTGCATAGGTTTTTTCAATCCATTATAGAAATTTTAATGTATAAAAAAGAAGAATTAGAAGGTAAAAGTTTGCAGGAACTTTTTACTATTGCGGAAGGTCTGAAAATCTCGACTCATAAATCAATGTCTGCTGAAGATTTGCTATATGCTATTATCGACGGACAGGCTGAAGCCCCGGGCCCCGTCCCTGAGGCAAAACCCAAGCGCGGAAGGGCCAGAAAAAGCCAGAGTACAAAGACCGTTGCCGCTAAAAGCAAAAAAACACAGACGGATAATCCTGCCGTAAATAAGGATGGCGAAACTGTTGCAAAAGTAGCTCCGCCTTCAGTAACGTCTCAGTCACAGGAATCTTCAAAGTTAAGACGTCCGAGAATAAAGCGTCAGAATCCTGGGAAACAGTCTAAAATAATATCTGCAAAGGCTGAACCGATAACCGTCGATGAAAAAAAGGAGAAAGTTTCTAATCCCGAAAAGACCGGGGAAAAAACAGTGGCTGCCGTACAGCCATCCGAAAAGACTCCTGCGGCTCCTGTGAATATATCTGATAAAATACAGTCTGCTCCAAAACCGGATACAGCTAATCATAATCAGCAACCGCATAAGAATATTCCGAGAAACCAGGAAAAATCATTCCAGGGCCAGCCTGCGCAACAGCAAAAGAATCATATGCATGACAGACCCCAGTCCGCACAGAATAACCAGGGGAATCAGAACCAGCAGCGAAGAGTGGAATTCGAAGGGGTAGTTGAGGCTACAGGTGTTCTGGAACTTATGCCCGACGGCTACGGCTTTCTCCGTTCGTCGGACTACAACTATTATCCGTCTCCGGATGATATTTATGTTCCGCAGTCTCAGGTTAAGGCATATGCCCTTAAAACGGGAGATACTGTTTTGGGAACCATAAAGCCGCCGGAAGGCGACAAGGGATATTTCCCTCTGGCCAAGATAGAACAAATAAACGGCAGGTCACCCGAATATGTAAGGGACAGGGTCCCGTTCGATTTTCTGACTCCACTTTTCCCAAATGAAAAATTCGACATATTGTCGAATGGACATAATAACTTGTCCTGCAGGATAGTGGATATGTTCGCTCCTATAGGAAAGGGACAGAGAGGTCTTATTGTCGCCCAGCCGAAAACCGGAAAAACCATGTTGCTTAAGGAAATAGCAAATGCCATTGCCGATAATAATCCCGAGGCATACCTTATAGTTCTATTGATAGACGAGCGTCCGGAAGAAGTAACAGATATGGCACGAAGCGTGAAGGCTGAAGTAATAGCTTCGACTTTCGACGAAAGTGCCGAAAAACATGTAAAGATAGCCAATCTTGTTTTGGAAAAATCAAAACGTCTGGTAGAATGCGGCCACGACGTTGTAATCCTGCTGGATTCCATAACCAGGCTTGCCCGTGCATACAACACGATACAGCCTGCTTCCGGAAAGGTCCTCAGCGGCGGTCTGGATGCAAATGCACTTGAAAAGCCTAAAAGGTTTTTCGGAGCGGCAAGAAATGTGGAAAACGGAGGATCGCTTACTATTCTTGCTACAGCTCTTACCGAAACCGGTTCTAAGATGGACGATGTCATATATGAAGAATTCAAGGGTACCGGTAATCTCGAACTGCAACTCGACAGGAAGCTTGCCAATAAGAGAATATTCCCTGCCGTTGATGTGAACCTGAGTTCCACCAGAAGGGACGATTTGCTTTATAATCCTGAATTTCTGAACAGAATATGGATATTGCGCAACCATCTGGCCGATATGACAAGCGTGGAAGTTATGGAATTTCTAAGAACACGTCTGCCTTCCACAAGAAGCAATGAAGAATTCCTTTTGTCCATGAACGGGAATTAAAATATTAAAGATATCTCAGTCAAATTTTCCTGATACGAAAAAATTGACGAGCGGTCTTATTGGAGAATTGGTAATCAACGTTATGGTGAATACCTGTTCTCCTTTTAATTTGTTTACGGGCAATGTAACGGAAAGCGTTCCTTTGCGTCCGGGTTCCAGGGCTGCCGGATATGAAACTTTAATAATATCGGAATTGCTGTCCGCCTTATGAATTATAAGGGTGTTTTTTCCTTCGTTTTTTATGGAGAACGAAGCCTTTGCCGTTTTTCCGTAAGGAATTTTTCCGAAGTCATAAACGTTCTTGTCTGCGGACAGGAGTGAGCCCCCGGCTTTTTGTATTTCGGATAATCCGGAGAAATTATCAATGATCAGCGCTTCTGCGACGAATGGCTTCTTTTGCTGAATTCCGTTGCAAAAAATCTTGGCGGCATATTGTGTTTTCCCCCATTGCTTTTTTACCCTTGTATCGGCTGTAAAATATATTTCGCCAACATCACCCGCCTTGATTTCCGAAGGCCGGGCCTGTACGGTAAAGCCAGGAGTGATCTGTTCGAATTTAAGTTTTATGCTTTTGTTCCCGTTATTGGCGAAAGGGACCGAAGAAGATTTTATTTCGCCCTGTTCTATTTCGCCCATACCCTGTATTCTGTTTCTGAATCCTACAGACCCTATATGTTCCGGAAACATTTCTTTTACGCTTTTCTCTTTCTCGTATGCTATTCCCCTTATTTTTAGTATTATAGGTCTGTCGGAGGCCGATGTGTATACGCTTATTATCTTGTCGAACGGAAAAGGTCCCTGGTCATTGCTGAAAGTTATTTTAATAGAGCCTTTCTGTCCCGGTTTTACGGGAGCTCTGTCCCATTGCGGCGTAGTGCATCCGCAGGAAGTAAGAATATTATATATGACTATTGTAGAATCTCCGGTATTCTCATATTTGAAAACACAGCTCCGCGGTCCTTCACTTATGAGAATCTTCCCGAAATTATGTATCATTTCATTGAATTTAAGCGGCGAAGGATTGTTAGCTTGTGAATAGGAAATTGTCGTTCCCGTTAATAAAGTAAGAAACGTTAAGATTATAATGAGCAGGCTTTTTTTCATAAAGGATATGTAATTAAATCAAATATATTGCAAAGTTACTTGATTTGCAGAAAATATATAATTAATTTTGATAATTCATTGAACTGCAACATTTCAATATCTTAAATATAATTTAAAGCTATGAAAATTAAAAAACTATCCGGGATTATTATCCTGTTATCGTCGCTGGTATTTATGTATTCCTGCGGAGGAAGATATAAATACGAAAAATTCTCCGGCGATCCTATGCATACGCGTATTTATACGCTTGATAACGGTCTTAAGGTTTACATGTCGGTAAATAAGGCAACTCCCAGAATACAGACATATATTGCCGTAAAGGTAGGAGCAAAAAACGATCCGATAGAAACCACCGGGCTTGCACATTATTTTGAACATCTTATGTTCAAAGGAACCCCGCACTTCGGAACCATCAATTATGACAAGGAAAAGCCGCTGTTGGATTCAATAGAGAATAACTTCGAATATTACAGAACCATAACCGATCCCTCTCTCAGGAAGAAGGTATATGCGCGTATAGACAGTATATCTTATCAGGCTTCCAAATATGCAGTGGCAAATGAATATGATAAACTTATGGCGGCCATTGGTGCCGAGGGGTCTAATGCTTCTACAGGATACGATTGTACAATTTTCCAGGAAAATATACCGTCCAACGAAATAACCAACTGGGCGAAAATCCAATCCGACAGATTTATGAATCCGGTCATAAGAGGATTCCA
>JALCMP010000012.1 GCA_022648545.1 Bacteroidales bacterium
AAAAAACTCGTGGGCGACGTTCGTAAAGAAATTGAGCTTGGCCTCGTATAATTTTTCTTCGTGGGTTTTTTCTATACGTCCTATAAGTATCTGTCTGTTTAATCTTATCTTGTTTATTATGACGGATCTTATTACCAATACAAGTATCATGCATATAATTCCGTAAATTATAAAGGCAGGAACGCTGAGCCACCACGGATAGGCCACCCTTATAGTCAGGCCGTACATATGTTTGCTCCAGACCCGGTCCCCGTTGGTACTTCTCACCTGAAGGTAATATTTTCCGGGAGCCAGCTGATTGAACGAAATAACGGGATTATTGCCGTTGCTTATCCATTTGCCGGAAGGAGCGTCGAGTCTGTAGGCATATTCGCAATTCTCGTTTTTAATAAAATCCCTGGAAATAAAGGTAAGAGAGACGGCCCTTTCTTCATATCTCAATTTCAGCACGCCGTCTTTTATTACATCTTCGGCCGGATGTACGGAATTATAGATTTTCAAACGGCTTAGAGCAAGTATCGGATCGAATTTTCGGACATGCATGATGGCCGGATTGAAAAAATCGAATCCTCCCACGCTTCCGAAATAAAGCATGCCGCAGCCATCCATAAAATAGGCGCCGTCGGAGAACTCGTTGTTAAGCAGTCCGTCGCTGTGGGTATAGCTCTCTATTTTGCCGCTGCCGATATTTATTACCGAAAGGCCCTTGTTGGTACTTATCCATACATTTCCGTCGAGATCCCTAAGTATTCCGTGGACGGTCTTATCTTTAAGCTCGTCATAAGAAAGCCTGTCCATTTCGTATCTGCCGTTTTTTACGGAAAGCCGGTTGAGGCCGTAGCTGGTTCCCACCCAAAGATTCCATTTATCCTGCATCAGCGACAGCACATCATTGTTGGAAAGCGAAACATTGTTCCCCGCGCTGTCCAGAGGTATAACCGAACGTCCGTCCATATCCATACGGCTGAGTCCGCCTCCGCGCGTTCCGAACCAGAAGTAATTCCCGGATATATCGGGACACATTGCATAAACTATATCGTTGTTGAAGGGATTCCCTGTATCTGTCGATTTATATTGCCGGATTTCCCTCACGTTGTATTTTCCGTTTTTCTTAACTACAGACATCCTTATCAGCCCGTAGCCGGATGTACCGAGCCATATTACCGAATCATCGCGGGAAAAGATTATGGAATAGACCGACTGGAAATACGGGGAACCGGCCGGCAAATGCAATTTTACGGGCCGACGGGTTCCCTCATACAGGACGTCGATGCCCGGACCGTCCGTTCCTATGAATATATCACCCGCCGAATTTTTTCTCACCGCATATACGGAATTAGATATAAGCCCTCCGGCTTTATTGAGGAAATCCGACAGTTTGGTTCTCGAAGCATCGAGTATCTTCACGCCGCCACCTTTCGTCCCGGCAAGGATTTCCCCCTGATCGGTTTCGCAAAAGCATCTTACGGGATGCATGGTTCCGAACGTCCTGAAAATAGGATCGCTTGAATAGGATTGTATGAGCCCCTGCCCGTCGGTACCTATCCATAATATATTCTGACTGCCCGAAAAAAGGGTGAAGACGGAAACTTCGCGCGGTATTCCGTCCATACAATCGGAACGTCCGTTTTCCATATAGTAATGCATGCATCCACCGTCTATGAATCCGGCATAAAGATCGTTGCCGTTTACGGAAACATCCGATACGGTCTTCCCGCAGGTTATTTCGAAATGTCTTTCAGAAGCCATCCCGGCTTCGTATAAATAAATCCTTTCCGCCGTAATAAGTATGCATTTATCCCCGGAAACTGTAATGCGTTTTACCTCCCCCTTTATGTTGAGCGCACATAATTTCCCGTACTCGTATCCTCCGTCATTTATATCCGAATAATCTTCGTACTTGGCGCTTCCGTTGCGGAACAAGAAAACGATCCTTCCGCCGGCATCTACGCAGAAATCCTTTACTTTTTCAGCAAACCCGACGGAAATTTTTACGAATCTGCCGGAATCGGAATCATATATGAAAAAACCGGAATTCTTTACGAAACATATTATCCTCCGGTCGGGCGTCCTTCTTATTATGAAAGACTTCTCCGAATTGGGCTTCATGTTCCCGGTTCTGGGATAAAAACGTCTGAACCTGCCGCTTTTCCTGTCGAGTTCGTTTATTCCGTCGTCGGTAGATATCCAGAGGTTCCCTCCGCATTCCGTGATCTGCCGTATTATATTATTACTTATGGAACAGGTATCGCTTCTGCTGTATCTGTAAGTACGTATATCCCTTCCGTCGTATGCATTAAGTCCGTCCCACGTTCCAACCCACAAGATATGTTCACTGTCCTCGAAAATACAGTTGACAGAATTATTAGTTAGCCCGTTTACATTGGAAATGAACTTAACCACATCGGAAGCATATGACTTGCATACCGCTCCGAGATAAAGCGTAACGGCAAGAAAAATACCTGTGAAGAATGATTTTCTCATAATATATATCCGGTGCGGATTAGTAAAGATACCTAAAAGTAATAAACTAAAAAAGAAAAAGGGGCGGCCTGCATGATAGCGGGCCGTCCCTCTGTTCTTTTCCGGAAAAATCAATAACCCGGATT
Source organism: Bacteroidales bacterium (assembly GCA_022648545.1). Classification (GTDB taxonomy): domain Bacteria; phylum Bacteroidota; class Bacteroidia; order Bacteroidales; family UBA932; genus Egerieousia. Next base: position 2,610 of record JALCMP010000012.1, read on the forward strand.
CTGTGTCAATATATCGTTACTCTTGTCTATTTCGGTCTGCGGAACAGGCAGCAGATAATCTCTTGAATCGTCGAAACCAGCACCTTTGGTCGTATTGTATTTTTGAGCATAAGCATGCATTACGGTTCCGAAACGTTGCTGGCGCATAAGATCGTCGCGCCTCCATCCTTCCATGGCAAGTTCGCATCTGCGTTCGTGCCATATTATCTTGCGTAGTGCATCTTTATCGGTAGTGGTGATATCAGGCAAAGAGGAAGCGCTCGTAGAAGGAACATAGGATTGTTTGCTTCTTCTCGGATCCACGGGATTAGTCTCGCGAGCCCTCTTTCTAACTTCGTTCAAATAAATGAGAGCCTTGCCAGGCTGTCCGGTTTCGTTCAAAGCCTCGGCATAAAGAAGCAATACGTCGGAATAACGTATCATGCGTATATTATAACTTATCATCCATACATCCTGCCCCTGCTTTTCTATTCTGGGAACGGTCATTTTATAATCGTGATAGCCTGTAGTAGACTGGGAATTATCCTGATCTTCGGTATCACCTACATAACGGTCGCCGGTTTGGGTAAACACGTATGTAATACGGGGATCATCAGGATCAAAAGCATCATGCAGATCCTTGGTAGGAACATGAAATCCATATCCCTGATATCCGGAAACCAGACGGCTGGTGAAATAATGCGGAACATTTGTTCCCGTCGCAATATTTTTATCATATACCTTGTTTGGAAGTTCGAATACGGACTCGGAACTGTTTTCATATTCCGGACGCCAGTTTGCACCATAATCTCTAAGAAGCGTATAGTCCTTTTCCTTTTCCACTATCCTGTTCAATACCGTGTCGGCGGAGGCATATTCTCTTTTGAACATATATGTTTTTGCAAGCATGGTCTGGGCAAATCCTCTCGTAGCCCTGTACGCATCGGCAGCGCCATATTCCCCTTTTGCAGGCAGGGCATAAGCATCGAGACAATCGGATATGATTTGCTTATATACATCTTCTTTTACCGAACGGGGTGTCTTTAATATTTCCGAAGGGGTCATTGGTTTCGTTACAAGCGGAACGCCTCCGAAAGTAGTAACAAGACAATAATAGCCGAAAGCTCTCAGGGCTTTTGCCTCGTTAACATAACGGGCCAGCATTTCTGCATCCCCGGCAGCATCAGGGCCGTAATATATTACATCGTTGCATCTGTTTATAAGATCATACAAAATAGACCATCTGCGTAGCACTTCGCCATTGGTAGTTTGTACGGTAAAATTTGAAAGTTCCATTTCTTCGGACTTGTCTGAATCTCCGGAACCGCCTTTTAACGCATCGTCGGTAGAAACATCGCCTATGAAATAATGATCGAGCGCATATTCGTTCCATGTCTGGCGGAGCTGTAGATATGCTCCCGTAAGAGCCTGGTTTATTTCGCTTTCGGTTTTATAATAATTCTTAGTAGTAGTCTGTCCGTAAGTAGGTTCGTCAAGATCGAATGAGCAGCTGTTCAGGCCTGCTACAGCAATCACGGAACATAAAATATAAATTAACTTTTTCATAATATTTTCTTATTAATGAAACCCTAAAATTGTAAATTGATACCAAAAGTCAATACTCTCGACGATGGATAATGAGTTTTATCGACTCCCATATTCAAAGGATTGTCGATTCCTATTTCCGGATCAAGTCCGGAATAACCCGTAATCGTAAACAGATTCTGTCCGCTTACATATACCCTGCAGCTCGAAAACAGATTGGTCTTTTTGCATATCTTCTCGGGAATATTGTAGCCTATCTGCATATTCTGCAAACGCAGATATGATCCGTTTTCAACATAGAAAGAAGATGTCCTGAAGTTGTCGTTATCGTCGGAAGTTGTCATGCGCGGATACTTTGCTTTGGTATCGCCTTCCTGCTTCCATGCCTTTGTATACGCATCTGCCAATGAATTCTGCAATCCGGCTACGCCAAGATCGCCTTTAGAGGAATTCCAGATATCGTTTCCGATAGTACCCTGGAAAGACATGCTCAAATCGAAATTCTTATAAGAAAATCCGAGATTGAATCCATATATATAATCGGGATTAGGGTTCCCTATAAAAGTACGGTCGTTGGCATTAAGAGCTCCTTCTTTTGTAAACTTGGCGAATTTAAAATCACCCGGCTTGGCATTCGGCTGGATTACGGAGCCGTCTTCGGCTACGTAATTGTTTATCTCTTCCTGGGTCTGGAATATACCTATTTTCCTATATCCCCAGAAACGACCTATAGGACCTCCCACATATGTACGGCTTACGTTTCCGCTAAGATATTCCGAAGTAAGAGTAGTAACCTTGGTTCTGTAACGCGATATATTAAATCCCACGTTGTAATGGAAATCATTTCCTATACTGTTGTGATACTTTGCGGTAAGTTCGAATCCGGTATTCTTCAGATCCCCAGCATTAAAATATGGATCGTTTGCAAATGCGCCGAAATCGGGAACAGGCATCTGCAGCAACATATCCTTGGTCTTCTTTACATATCCGTCTATGCTTACATCAAGGGTATATTTGAACATTGAGATATCCAAACCTATATTGGTCTGCTGGCTGGTCTCCCATTTTATATCAGAATTACCCTGATATGTTGGAACATATCCCTGTAAATATCCCGAACCGAAATACCATTGCTTCTCGTTGTTGGTTCCGATAAGGGTAAGAGGGGCGTTTGCATCTATACGCTGGTTCCCGTTTTGTCCCCAACCGGCACGTATTTTTAAACTGGAAACTACATTACTTATATTAAGATCCTTAAAAAAGTTTTCCTTGCTTATTTTCCATCCTAACGATACGGAAGGGAAATATCCCCAGCGATTGCCTTTTGCAAACCTCGAAGAACCATCCGCACGGAAATTAACGGTTGCCAGATATTTGCCTTCATAATTATAATTTATACGTCCGAGGAAAGACAACATCGAAGTAACTTCCCTGCCTCCGGTAGCCTGATCGCCCCTGGTCTGGGCATCCAGAATCTGATATATATCATCATTCCCCAGAGCATGCGTCCTGAAGGCATTTATATTCTGTTCGTCGTTTTTCTCGTACGTACATGCCGCCATAACATCAAACTGGTGCTTGCCAAGCTTAAGATTGTAGTTCAACCTCTGCTCAAGAGAGTAATTGAATGTTACGGCACTTTCATTAGTAAGCTTGGTCTCCGTATTATACTTGCTTTCCATATTTGCAAGATTATCGTCTGAGAAAGTTGCGGAATATACCGGCCAGAACAATTTGTACATATTGTGATCGCGTTCAAAATTATATTGTACGCGATAGCTGAGGCCCTTTACAATATTAACTTTGGCAAACACGTTTCCGAATACGTTGAACCAATCGTCGTGATGTGTAGGAATCCTCAACAATGAAACGGGATTGGGATCGTATGACCACTCGGTCGGAGCATATTTATTATACTCGTAATTCTCCGAAGACGGATCTACCAGAGGATTAATTACCGGAGTAAAAGGATCGGCCTTTAATATAAAATTAAAATACGGGATAGTTTCCGTACGACGCTGACGCATGGAAGCTATATTTATATTAGTACCTACCGTTACATATTTATTTATATTGTATTCCTGATTTAATCTCAGCGAGAACCTTTTGAAGTCCGTGGTTATTATAGAACCTTCGTCATCCATAAAGCCAAGGCTTAGAGCGGTTTTGGACTTATCATTGCCCGTACGTATGCTGAGATTGTAATTCTGATTAAATCCCGTGCGGCTAACTTTCTTCCACCAGTCTGTATCATAACCCTTGTTATACTGGTTCGTAAACTTGGTCTTCATGGAATTTTGGAAATTCTCATCATGTTCATAGGATTTTAATATAAAATCATAGAATTGCTTGCTGTTCATCATATTCAATGATTTATAGCCGTCCTTCATGCCTACATATGCGTCGAGACTAACGATTGTCTTGCCTGTTATCCCGCTTTTCGTATTTATGAGAATAACTCCGTTAGAACCTTTGGATCCGTATATGGCGCAGGCGGAAGCATCTTTCAATATTTCGATATTTGCTATATCGGAAGGATTAAGGCTGTTTATGTTGTCCATGAACTGGCCGTCCACAACATAAAGTGGATTATTGTTATTGACAGTACTCAAACCTCTTATCCTCACCACCGATTCGGATCCCGGCTGACCCGATGAAGAAGCAACAAACACACCTGCAGCTTTTCCGGCCATCATCCCGGAAATATTGGAAGAGGCATAATTCTTTATGTCCTTGTTGCTGATCGATGCTATAGATCCCGTAAGATCGCTCTTTTTCTGAGTACCGTATCCGACGAAGACTATCTCGTTCAATTTATTTTCGGATACGAGTCTTACGTTATACACATTGCCCTTGCCCAGGATAACTTCCTGGGTATTATACCCCAGATAAGAAACGGATAACTTTCCGGAAGTTACGGTAAGTGCGTAATTTCCCAGGGCATCAGTGGAAGTTCCGTTTTGCGTACCTTCTTCCACGACATATGCTCCGGCCAATGTCTCTCCGTTTGAAGAGTCATAGACCGTACCTGTAATTTTTCTCGCTTCCTGTCCGAACATATCGGCACAGAAAAGAGAAATCAACATTAATAAAAAATATCTTTTCATAACTTATAAATTAGATTAATAATATGAAATTATATGTCGGTTGCCGGCTATAATCTTTCCGTCCGAATATTCCAGACGGGTATTAGCCGGAAGTTGAACTATAAGACGGGCGGAATCTTCCGGAATCTCAAAAGAGACATGCCCGGAAACATTCCTGGCCATATATTTATCAGATAATACATCAAATAAATCGTATTTTCCTCCGGAATAATATTCTACTTCCCGGTCGGAATCATAAGGATTGTAATAAAGGAAGACGGGATAAGGTCTTTCAGAATAGAAATCGGTCACATTACAATCGAGCTTTAATATCCCCTTTACGTTCGTAGTATCTACTATCGCCCCGAGTATGCCCACCGGAGCGGAGCTGTAAACGCTGAACATGCTTTCGGGAGGATTGCCCCCGGCCCATTTAGGACCATCGCCGAGCGCTACCGGAGAAACTCCCTTTAGTTCCGGCTTCCCCGACACATCGGTCTTGCGCAACCCTTCGTATGCTATATTATTATCGGTAAGGGTCCTCATCTGCGGCAGCATCTGGTTCCCCGGATCTATGTATTCCGGATAGAACAGCCTGCAGGCATTGGCCATATTAAGCATCCATTTACCAATGGCTCTGGCATATTGCGGCTGATATTTTACCATCGGGACAAGAGGCCACGACATCATTATGCTGTTCATAAGAAAGGCATAACCTCCGCCGTCGGTAGTACTTCCCTGCAGTCCGTCGACATCATATTTGCCCCATTTCCCGGTTATCACACCCCACCCCGTACGTCCGGAAGGGCTCTTGCATCCGTCGAATACCCAGTCGAGCATTTTCGCCACATCGTATTTTTTCCCTTCCGTAGCATTAAGGTAAGCAGCCGTATATATGCCCAAAGGCATGAGGACCTCGTAGAATCGGCTTTCCTTCTGGGACAAAAGGGCATCCAGGGCACTTTCGCTATGTCTGAGATAACGTTCGTCACCGAACTTGTTATAAGCGCAAAGAAGCACATAGGCATGGCCGGCTGCGGCATCCTGTTCCATGGGAATATTATTTAAGATGCCCTGCATTTTTGAATAATCGAAAGAAGAATAATCATAATTGCCGTCAAGCACCGAATCCGCACGTACGAACTGCTCGGCTATGGCTTTTTGTATTTCATCCGCTCCCTTTTCGTTCGGAAAGACATCGCAAACGGCATAATAAAGAGCATTAGGGAAAATATTATACCACCAGTCTCGCGAATATCCGCCGTTATCGTTGCCAACGTTCGGATATGTATTGTTCATTATGATATTCCATCCGTTATCCGAATTAAAATAATTCTGGAGCATCTTTACATAATTACGGCCATCCTGATTGGTCTTGTCTATTCTAACAAGCCCGGCACCAAGCACGGCCGACATGGAATTAAGACTTTCGTGGTACTCCCCGTCATTTGCCTCGGCACCCTGACGGACATCATGTATTGCAGTATAAAGACCGAAAGTCGTCTGATCTACATTGCGCCTGTGATTGTCAAACCATATAAGAGGCCCAACCTCATCTTTTCGGTTAAGATCAAAAACGTATTTGTCGAAAGAAACTGCCTTGCCCCTCCAGTCCGTCATCTTATATGGAGACGGCATATCGGGCATCTCCGCAACACGCGGTATTGCCACCTGTTCTACCTGTTTCCCGGAAGAACAGGCCGACGCCGCAAAAACGGCAACCGATAAAACGTATGACATCGGCCAAAGCCGGCGGTAAAGAAATTTTTTCATAACATTCTCCTGTTATTAATTATAGTCGACCACAACTCCGTCGACCAGCAATTTACCTTTTTCACGCGACACCCTGCCTCCCGCGGGAGCATAAACGCCCACTACTGCCGACCGGGCCGGGACAGGAATGGAACACGTTCCCGAAACATCTTTTGCAATAAATCTTCCGGCAACAGCATCATAAACGGACACCTTTTCCTTTCCAAGATCAGTATTTATCTCCTTATCTTTTTCGTAGGGATTATAATAAAGGAAAGTAGGATATGCAGATCCATGATAAAAATCCGTCTTGAGCAAATCTATTTTCAATATGCCTTTAACATCGGTGGTATCTATGACCGCACCGGCATAGCCGACGGAAGAAGAGGAATAAAGCGAAAGATTCGTATCATTCCATCCGTAAAGCGTCGCATCACCCGTGGCGTACGGTGATTTTCCATTATAATACTGCCTGAGCGCTTCATAGGCTATACAAGAATGAGGATCGTATTTGGCACACCAGTCCGCACCTTCTTTATCCTGACAGGAATCCGGAACAAATCCGGAATAAAACAATCTGCACGCGTTGGCGGCGTTAAGTATATATTTTCCTATTGCCGAGGCATATTCCTTTTGGTATCTGGCAACGGGAGCAAGAATTCCTATCTGCTGGAATGTATTCATAAGAAAAGCATAATCGCCCCATTCGGTATTTCCTTTTCCGCTTAATCCGCCTACCAGACCGGATACATCAAATGTCCCCCACCTTCCGGTTATTACGCCCCAACCGTCGAGGTGCCTCCATGCTCTCAGCGTTCCGAGATCGAAACACCATCTCATTATTTTTTCAAGATCGTAACGGGTCCCCAGTTCAGCATTCATGCGGGCGGCAGCCACTGTTCCGTACAAAAACTGAAGCTCATAGGCAGGATTGGATTTTTGCCCGGAAAATATACTCATGCATGATTCGGCTCCGGAAAGATATTCCGTCTTTCCCGTACTAATATATGCACTGTAGAGAAGCCATCCCATGGCTCCGGAAGCAGCCGGTTCAGGCACGCCCGTCTTTACGGGCTTCATGGCCGAAAAATCGAAGGCCCGGAAATTCATATCGGTTCCCTTTAGGGAATCAGCACATGCAAGCCACCTGTCGGCAACAGATAAAGACTGCTCTTTAAAATTGCCGCTGCGAGGATAAAGGTAGCAAAGCTGGTAAAACAGCACATTGGGAATAAGTTCATACCACCAGTCATCGTGGGGACTACCTTTAGTTTTATTGCAGTAAATATTCAATCCGTTCTTCCCGTTGTAAAAATTCTCCGACATCGCAACCCAATTGCGGTCGTAGTAATTCTGCATATTCATACCGCAGAGAGTAGCCCCCACTATTGCGGCAAGGGAATTTACGGCCTCGGCCGAATGAATATTCCTGTCGCCCACGTAAGATTTTTGATAAAAGCCTTCGCCCCCGCTGTTTATGCCGTTTTCATATAACGATGTAAGAGGCAGGTATTCGCCCTTTTTATCCACATCAAAAAGCAGGGCCGTATAATCGGAAACTACCTTTTTCCAGTTTCTCATAAGATAAGGTGAAGGCATATCCGGCATCACGGCTATCCGGCCCGGCATTATCTGCTTATTTCCGGAGGAACCGTTTCCGTCTCCCGTTCCCGAGCAGGAAACGGCAAGCACGCAAACCGCAGCACATATTACATATTTAATTCGAGCCTTCATCTATAAGTTCGCTTTGTTTTGTTATGTTCTTTGCCAGAGGATAAGCAAGAAGCTGTATTGCAGCAACGATTATAAGAGCATATTTAAGAGCAAAATCGGAAGATACCATATATATAAGTCCAATAAACAACAGAAGCCCCAGCGCCCTTCCTATGAAAAGCCCGAATTCATGGCTCTGTATATATGCATATTCGTTTCTCTTTTCTATTTTGGATACGGTATCTATGGTCTTCATCATTATAGGAAAATATGCCAGATCGAACAGAGGCTGGAAAATAACCTTGCATAAGACAAAAACTATTACGCCTATCGCAGAAAACATAATTCCGTTGAACAACGTTCCTGTGAAGAAAACCAGCATGCCTGAGAAGAATATCGCAAGTCTGTCTTTGGGGCGCGCCACGCGTCCGAGAATATAGACCAGCAGCGCAGTAAGAATTCCGCTTATGCCCTGTATAAGTCCGAGAACACCCTCGTCTCCTACAAGCTTAAGGACCAGTATTGCCGGAGCAGTTACGAGGAAGCCCTGTACCATTCCCTTTAAAGAGGCGAGCGCAAGCATTTTACGCCATAAGATATGGAACCTGAAGAACAGGAAAGGCTTTTCCTCGGGACTCTTAAAGCGCCCCTTGAAAAGTACGTAGCTTGCAAGAACAGTTATTATTACCGCTGCCATAGTAACCACTCTGTACGCCTTATTTATATTAAAGGTTATTCCAAGTACGTTATGCCCGTTTATCATGCTTATAAATCCGCCAATGACAAGCGGAACTATAATAGAAGAAGTAGAAAAGAAGAACGATTCGAGACCGAAAAAGTAATTTCTGTTATCGTCGTTCGTATTATACAAAGTAAGCAAATAACGATTTGTCCAGAAAAATCCCGAAGCAGCCCCAAGCAGGAACCCCGACAGACCCAGTTCGAAATACCCCAGCGATTTGATAAGCATCATGCCGTACAACGATATTCCGCTTACAAGCATTCCGGCAGCATACAATATCTCCGCCTTTACTTTTTTCAAAAGGAAACCGTTTACGAAAGAAGTTACCACCACGCCCAGATACATTGCAAGCTGGTAAAAAGCAACCAATATAGGTTCGTTCGTATCTCTTATTATATATGCGCCCGCAAAAATTTCAACTACAGGCAATACAAGAGAATAGAGCATATTGGTTATTAGGATCGTCTTCATATTATGCTCCTGCGCGCAGAAGAACTGATATTCTTTTCTTAATTTGTTCATGGCTGCTACAATAGGATATCAAGTATTTGCGAAATCGAAAATTCGGCCCTGCATATTACCTCGTCGCTTGCTCCGTAATATATTATTATGGTATTGCCATTTCTGAGACAGCCGTTAGTAAATACGACGTTTCCGAAAAATCCTTTCTTTTCATAATCGGCAGTCGGTTCCATTATAGGTTCTTCGCTCCTTGCCAGGACTTTGGAAGGATCGTTGATGTCAAGAAGCATAGCCCCCAGACAATACCTGTTGTTTTCATCGGCTCCGTGATAAATTTCGAGCCATCCTTTCTCCGTTCTGACAGGAGCTGCTCCGGCGCCTATGCGGGCGCTGTCCCATTTGCCTTTTCTGGTAACCGCAATACATTTATGATTCCCCCAGTGTATTCTGTCCGGGGATTCCGCCAACCATATATAATTACCCCCCAGCTCGGGACTGCTCGGACGATGCAGAGCATAATACATATCACCTATTTTCTCTTCGAATAGTGCGCAATCCTTATTATGGGGAGGGAAGATCATGCCGTAGCGTTTAAAATGCTTCCAGTCACGCGTCTGCATAAGACCCACGCCTACTGCAACAGGTGAAACCTCGGTAAATGTAAGGAAATATCCGTCTTCGGTCGTAGCAACCCTGCAGTCTTCTATTCCATAAGATTCGAGGACGCCTTTTCCGAATACGGGAGGAAAATCCGGATCATCTTTAAAATGTATCCCGTCCGTACTGGAAACGGGCCTCAGATAAGACATCGTGGTAAGATAGTTCCTTCCCTTATAACCTATGACCCTGCTGTCGGAGGCATCAAGAGAAGGATCGTCCTTAGAAAAAGACAACACTTCTATTTCACCGGCATCGTTATAAACAGGAAAACTTATTTCGTCTTCTTTTTGAACGGGACGTTCGGCCACCCTTAAAAGGAGCCATATTTTATTATCATACTCAAATACTCCGGGATTAAGGAGACAGGCTATTTCCATGCCTTTTATTCCGGAGCTCAGATCGGACGGCCCGAGCAGCGGATTAAATTCAGATCTTTGTGCTATATCCATAATTTCTCTTTTTTCGATATCAAAATTACAAATACGCACGGGCTGTCATGTCCTCTAAAATCTCAAAATCGTATACAATCGTATCAAAACGGCGGATTTTAAAGAAAAACATGAAATTTAAGAGAAAATCGGAATACTCATTTTACCAAAAGGAAACACACGAGATAAAATAATATCAATATCCCTCTTCTTTCTTTTTCCTTAATGCTTGCCCTGAAAAATTATCCGGCTCCCCGGAAGAGACATGCAGGGAATCCAGAACGACCCTGTCGGATATTCCGCCATGAGGGATATGTCCTTCACGTGGCGGTAATGCCTTTATACCTGCCGGTATGTTAACTGAAGCTGAAGTATCAACTGGCTGCAATTTCTCAGACTTGTCCATGGCTTTTCTCAACTTGGCCTCAACAAGCAGAGAATCGGTTCTGTGTCTGAAGTTTATTATGGAATCGCGCAACGCCGGAAAATAATTACGCGATACCGGGAATTTGGGGAAAGGGTATACCGACATGGCCTCCCTTCCGGATTTTTTTATATTGCGCGCACACACTTCGCGCCTGTTTTGCGGCCTTTCGTCCGCACGCCATTCGTACCCCCTCAAAAACATATCGCGTTTTTTGAGGTTGTACACGGGATAGGCATCGTCCTTTATACCTTCTACGTATTTTATACGGTTTATCTGGCGATCCTCTATTAAAGCGGACATCATCTTGCACTCCTTCTGGTTCATAATGGTTATGACACTGTCCTTCTCCCTAAAGAAAAAGATTACGGAAACCCCTCCGAGGACATCAAAGCGGTAAATGTCGTTGCCCTTGAAAAAAGCCGTCATTTCCGTCCCCTTAACCTGATCGAAATGCACGGAATCTTCCATGGAGGCTATGAACGCATTGTCGAGCATATCCGCCTTGCTTATTGCATTATCTATTATAAGGACCTGCATGCTGTCGGACGTCATCTGGTTCTTTATATTATCCCACAGTATGGGTTTCCCGTACAAACGGGCTATAGAATCCAGAGATGTATAAACAAGAGAATCGCACCTCCCCTGAAAATCGTCCCTGTACATTTTAACATTATGCCAGGCATCCGCAAAGGTAATTCCGGCAGTATCTTTCGCGGACCTTGATTCACGCTGAACAATTTCTCCGGTTTCAGCCGGGGATTTTTTCTTTTGTTCGCGTTCGGCAAAGGGATCTATATCCATAAGCTTTCTTCTAAGCTCTGCGGCACTTACCTCTACGGTGTCTATGTCGCAATAGCGCCTTTGATATAAATGGATGCTGTCGGCACTCATAAAAAGAGTATCGCTATTACCTTTTTCAAGAGAATAGGCTGCAAGGGAAGGTTTGCGGTAAAGCATTACGGACATCGGGTATTTTCTATAAAAGGCTCCGTCCGAAAAAGCTAGAGCTGAATTAACAGTATCCAGAACCTGTACATTGTTGCGGAGTTCGGCTTCGGCTTTTTCTCTGTAATATTTTATATGATCGGCCCATAATTCCTGATCGGTGGTAATTATATGTCCGTCGCGGTCGAATATGAATATAGAGGAATCCCTTAATAAAAGTCCGGAATTCGCCGAAAGCATATTGCTCTTTTGCCATATTCTGGTATTGTGTCCGAATCTTACGGTTCTGCTCCCGACCATATAATCCATTTCCACGGAACTTATGAATGCGGAATCCGTAAACATCTGCACATTGTTCGTAAAAGAGAATATCTCGGTTTTAGCATCATATCTGCCGTTCAGACTCTCAATAAGATTGCCATCCTTTCCTTTTAGCGAACCTCCGTTATAAAAAACGGCCACGCTGTCTTTGGTATCATAGTCGAGATTATTCGTACGCAGCATATTGCCGTCCTTGTCATAAAGCGAGACTATGCCGCCATGGCATCTGGCGGTATTTTCATTAACTATATAAGAAATCTCCGGAGCTGTAAGACGTGTATCTTTCTGGACAACAATGACGTTTCCTTCGGCTTCCACAATATTGTCGTTTACGTTCCATAAGGCGGAATCGCAAACAAGAGTGGCACCGTTATGCAGAAATTCGGCATGCCCCTTTACTTTCCTGTAATCTATACCTCCTATATTTTCCAGTGAAGCTTCGTCGGCCCTTATGAGACGCAAAAGGGAATCCCTGTCCCGATTCGCTTCCTGAGCGGAAGAAAGAAACGGAATCAGCAAAACGAATGCAAAAAAAAGATTCTTCAACAACTTAGACATAGAACAAGGTAAGGGGAACCTGTTATTTAAACCAGCCCTCCCTTTCGAATTTACATTTTTTAAACAGATCGTCTATAATAATAAGCGTAGTCTCCTGCTTGTCCTTTATAAATTTATCAATGGCCTCGGTCTTCTTCCTGTTTGCGGCTATATTCTGTATAATCATAAAATCCTGCTTTATGTTTGCCGGATGGGACGGTATTATCTTGTTGAGTTTTATGATTTTGTAAATTATGTGCCCGCGGCCCTCGTTGTCCAGAGACTGGAACGGCCGCGATATCTCTCCGGGTTTCATATTTTTGAGCATCTGATAATCCGAAGGTTTAAGCTGGTCTTTTTCGAAATATATCGAACCGGTATTTTCATCGAACATCTTGCCGCCGTTTACGGCCGTTTTGAGATCGTTGGAATATTTTCTCGCAGCCATTTCGAAAGAAATACTGTCCTTATTTATCTCGTTGCGTATGCTGTCGAGCTTGGCAAAAGCATGCTCCTTATCTTCCTGTGTATATTCCGGTTTCAATAGTATATGACGCACGTCTATCATATCGCCTTCGCGTTTTACCATTTGTATCAGATGGTAACCGTCGGGAGTCTCCACTATCTGCGACACCTGTCCCGGTTTGAGGGCTACGGCAGCATCGGAAAAAGAAGGCCAGTACAACGACTTGGCGGCCATTCCGAGATCTCCGCCCCTTACGGCGCTCGCATCCTGAGAATACATGGCGGCAAGAACGCTGAATTTTTCTCCGTTGATTATTCTCTTTCTAAGATCGAGCAGCCGGCCCTTAACTTCAAGCCCGGCCTTTTCCCTGTTGGGGAACAATACTATCTCGCTGAGCATATATTGTGTGGACATTATCGGAAGACTGTCCTTATCGGTCTTCTTGTAAAAATTTTCCACATCCTTGGGAGTGGGAGTTCCTGCCTTACTGCTGATATTCTGCTGCATCTGCTGCGTAAGATTCTGCTCTCTCAAAACCTTACGCCATTGTTCCTTCAACCTGTAAAGAGGCTTCTTAAAATATGCTTCGGCCTCTTTTTCGCCTCCCAACTGGGTAAGCGCATTGTCTATTCTTTTCTGAAGTTCGGATTCTACCGCATCCTCGCGGACATTCAGACTGTCGAGTTTCGCCTGATTAAGAAATAGTTTCTGCGTCATGAGATTCTCGAGTATGCGGCAGCGCAGATTATTGTCGGATGTTATTCCCTGCGCCATCATCATCTGCACCTCGGATTCTACCTGGGAGAGCATTATAACCTCATTCCCTACGGTGGCTATACTCTTATCTACAAGTCCGTTGTTGTATGTCTGGGCCGACAGGGACGAAGCCATGCACACAAATATGCCTAATGCCCAACCTTTAATCCGATTCATTATTGATAATTTTTAGTTCCTTGGTATCCAATGCGTTGTTAAATATTTCCTTATGTAAATCATTCAGCAATTTGCGCTTTCTCACCGCAAGTATCATTTCCTTTATTTTCTCCCGGCAGTATTCGAACGGAGCCTTACCTCCCGGAGCGACATAATCGGAGATCTGCAGTATATGCGTAAACATGGAATCGGTAGTTTCCAAATGTCCATCGTGACGGGCGCGTAACTGCAACGTTCCCAAATCAACGCCCATTTCTCTTGCCAAAAGGGACATATCAACCCATCTGCCGTCAAAATCAGCAAGACTGTACGCGGAAACCTTAACTACCTGCCTTAGCCTTACCATGTCCGACGAATCCTTTCCGGATATCAGTTTCCTTATACGCTGCAGGTTCGGAGAACTTTTATCCACCTTTACTATCCTGGCTCTGGCCAATCCGTTTTCGGGACGGAACCTTTCCGCATTTTTCCGGTAATACTCAGCACATTCTTCCTGCGTTATGGAAGTATCCAGTTTTTCTTCAACTATTTTATTTTCGTATCTGAAAATAAGAAGCTGACTTTTGTACTCTTCCAATTGTTGTGCCACATCTTTGTCACCAGGTGACAATTGCTCCTGAGCCTTCAATAGCATCAGTCTCTTCAGAGCCCAGGAATCTATGTACTGCCGCGCAAGAGCGGTACTGTCTTCGGCAGAAGTATGGGGCGGTATTATTTTTTCAATATCGCTTTTATATAATACGGACCTTCCTACTACAGCCGCCTTTTCCCCTTTGAAAAACGTTTGCATATACGAGCAGGAAGAAAGAAGCAGCACACCAAACAAAAATATGAAAGTCCGCGGACGCATTATCTGCTGTAATTTGGAGCCTCCTTCGTTATAGTAACATCATGCGGATGATTTTCAATATCCCCGTTAGATGTAATCTTAACGAATTTGGCATTACGCAGATTGGAGACATTTGCTGCACCACAATAACCCATTCCGGCCCGCAGCCCACCGATAAGCTGATATATTACTTCCGACAACAAACCCTTGTAAGGGACCCTTGCAACTATGCCTTCCGGAACCAGTTTCTTTATATCATCTTCCATATCCTGGAAATATCTGTCCTTGGACCCCTTCTGCATTGCTTCAAGAGAGCCCATACCTCTGTAAGACTTGTATTTTCTTCCGTTTAGTATTATGGTTTCGCCCGGCGATTCTTCTACTCCGGCAAACAACGAACCGGCCATTATGGAATCGGCTCCTGCCGCAAGAGCCTTTACTATATCTCCGGAATATCTTATACCACCGTCTGCTATAATAGGAACACCGGTATCTTTTATTGCATCATATACCAGCATTACGGCAGAAAGCTGCGGTATCCCCACACCTGCAACTACACGGGTGGTGCAGATTGAGCCAGGCCCTATGCCTACTTTAACTCCATCTACACCGCAATCCACAAGAGCCTTTGCTGCTTCTCCGGTTGCAACATTACCCACAACCAGTTGTATATGGGGAAAAGTATCCTTTATCAACTTGACGGTTTTCAACACCCCTTCGGAATGTCCGTGTGCGGTATCCACAACAATGGCATCGGTGTCCACGGATATAAGTTTTTCGACACAAGACATGGTGTCGGATCTCACGCCAACAGCAGCAGCCACACGCAGACGGCCTCTTGAATCCTTGCATGCCTTTGGATAATCCTTCACCTTTGTTATATCCTTATATGTAATAAGACCCACCAGTTTCCCGTTCTTATCCACTACGGGAAGCTTTTCTATCTTGTATTTCTTGAGAAGGAAAGAAGCCTGCACGAGATCGGTACCGGCCTTGGCGGTTACCAGATTTTCCTTTGTCATTATATCAACAATAGGGATACTACTATCTTCTATGAATCTCAGATCGCGGTTGGTTACTATACCTATAAGATGCTTCTTTTCATCCACAACCGGAATGCCTCCTATATGATTGCTCTCCATTATTTCAAGAGCATCGGCTACAACCGCATCCTTGGTAATGACTATAGGATCGAAAATCATACCGTTTTCGGCTCTTTTAACTTTCCTTACTTCCGCCATCTGCCTTTCAATAGACATATTCTTGTGGATTACCCCAATACCACCTTCCCTTGCTATGGAAATCGCAAGTTCAGATTCAGTAACCGTATCCATTGCGGCCGAAACGATAGGTGCCCTTAATTCGATTTCCCTGGAGAATCTTCCACGGACATCCACATCCCTGGGCAACACATTGGATCTGGCAGGGATCAGCAATACATCGTCGAATGTCAATCCCTCTAAAATAATTCTGTTAAAACTTTCCTGCATGGCTTGTATTTTAATTTGCAAAGATACATTTTTCCCAAAATGAAACCAATTTATCTGCAAACAGCAGGACGGTAAAAGAGCTACAGGGCACTAATATCTGATATCAAGCTGGTTATCGCATCGTCATGAGTCGCCCACGATGTACATATCCTTATGACGGAACGGTCGTTCCCTACCTTGTTCCGGAATGAGAACGAATATTTTTCTTCCAGTTTTTTCAAATGTCCGTCGGGCAACACCGGGAACTGCTGGTTGGTAGGAGAATCGAAGGCAAAATCATAACCCTTTCCTTTTAAGGCCTCCTTTATTTTCATTGCCTGAACATCGGCATGTTCGGAAATACGGAAATAAAGTCCGTCCGAGAACAATTGCAGGAATTGTATCCCGAGCAACCTTCCCTTCGCCAGCATTCCGCCCTTTTGCTTCATATGATATCTGAAGCCATCCGCCAGAAAGCGATTATTAATAACCACGGCTTCTCCGAACAATGCCCCAACTTTAGTCCCCCCTATATAAAAGACATCGGACATTGCGGAAATATCGGCAAGAGAAAGATCATTGCCTTCGGCCATAAGACCGTATCCTAATCTGGCTCCATCTACATAAAGCAGTAGATGATACTTGTTGCAGACGGCTCTAAGAGCTTTAAGTTCGCTCCCGGAATACAAAGTTCCGTATTCGCTAGGAAAGGAAATATAAACCATCCCGGGTTTTACCGTGTGCTCCATATCGGGATCGCTTTCGTGCAAACGGCATGCCTCCTCCACCTGCCGTGCGGATATTTTCCCGTCGTGCGAATCAAGAGCAAGGACCTTATGTCCTGTATACTCTACGGCTCCGGTTTCATGCACATTAATATGACCGCTCGAAGCACAAAGCACACCCTCGTATGATTTAAGGGCCGAAGCTATTACGGTCATGTTGGTTTGCGTTCCCCCAACAAGGAAATGTACCGCGGCCTCGGGAGCCCCGCAAACACGTCGTATCGCTTCCGCGGCTTTCTTACAATATTCATCTTCCCCGTAACCGGGAGTTTGTTCCAGATTGGACCGCTCCAGAGCTTCCATCAATTGAGGATGGCAGCCTTCTTCATAATCGGATTCGAATCTTATCATATCATTCAAAAGAAGGATTAAACAAATCAAGTGCGCTTTCCTCGCCTATCGCACCGCCCGAACGTTCGAAAATACGGCCCTGCCACGTATGTCTTTCTTCCAAACGTTTCTCCAGCATCCTCAGGATTTCAACGTTGCGGATCAGCCCCCAGGGAGTTTCATTAACGAATCTTGGCGGAACTTCTCCAATAAATCTTTCTATATAAAGCTCCGGACGCAGTTTCTCCAATATATCAACGAAAAGATCTATATATTCATCGAGCCGGAACGTTACGAAATCACCGCGACGGGCAGCATATTCCTTTTCCATAACCGTTCCCTTTATTATCTGAAGCTGGTGGAATTTTAAAGAGTTAACGGGCAACGAATTTATAGTATCGGCCATATTAATAAAATCTTGCCTCGTTTCCCCCGGAAGGCCTATTATAAAATGAGCACACTGGAAAATATTACGTTCGGCCGTTGCCTCTACCGCCTTCCTTGCATCTTCGAACGTATGGCCTCTGTTTATCCTTTTTAGTGTACTGTCCAGACAACTTTCTATGCCGTATTCCAATATGACTATATGGTTTTTCGCCAGACCGGCCAGATAATCGAGTTTTTCATCATCCACGCAATCAGGCCGGGTACCTATGACTATCCCCTTTATAAGAGGATGTGCCAGCGCCTGCCCGTAAATTTCCTTCAGTTTTTCCAAAGGGGCATAAGTATTGGTGTAAGGCTGAAAATATGCAAGAAATCCTTTTGCGGTACGATAGCGCACCCTGTGAAATTCTATGCCTTCGTCTATCTGCTCGGCAATTGATTTATCGGGAGTACTGTAATTCGGATGGAAAGCGGCATTGTCACAATAGGAGCAACCTCCCCGCGATACGGAGCCGTCGCGGTTTGGACACGTAAAACCGGCATCCACCACAACTTTCTGCAGCCTCCCCCCGTATATCTTTTTAAGATAATTTGTAAAAGAATTATATCTGGACACCTGCCTACCTCATTCTTTTTTCTTCGGAATTCACCTTAACCTTAAAGACGATTTTTGATACTTCTTCCTTTTCATCACCCATCAGGGCCACGTGAGCATCGGCCGGAAAGAGTATCACCATATTTTCAATACCCGGCGAAACGTAATTTTCCGGAGCCTCGTCTATAAATGCTGCGTCATGCAGCTGGTCATATTCACATTTGGAAGTTTCGCAAAGCCTCCGGTCCTTTACGCCTATGGTTTCGGAACCGTCGAGAAGCAAATGTATGTCTATATATGAATCATGCACCTCCATCGGTCTGGACTGCATGCCCATGAGTTTTCCCCTGTAGACATCACAGTACACCGTATCTCCGTCTATATCATGTCTTCCGGGCTCAAGACTGCGAAGATCGTTCTTTTTTATAAAATCCTGAACCTTATCGAAACCGGCATGCATGGAAACATATTTGTCAAAGCTGAAAAGAGAATCTACGATCATATCTTTTGTTTTTGCAAAGATAAGAAAGAATACCTCAAATATCCTCCTGTTTACAACACGTCGTAGGTATAGTAAAAGTTTTCGGCCCAATCGTCCGGCGATTTTATTTCCTGGCTTATGCAGCCTTTATCATCATACTTGAATTCATATGGAGTAGCCGATGAAGAATAATCCCATTGACTGGCAGCATGAATATATGCGGAAGCCTTTCCGAAAAGACCGGTTTCCACAAGCCATCTTCCTGCTCCTGCACGTTCCGAATAGATACAATGCGACCCTCCGGTATTGGGAATATCCGAATAGGTATGCATTTTAAGATGTTCCGTACCGTCGTCGAACTTACTCCATGAAACGATATTTCCGTTTTCAATAACGATATTGGAATATATGTCGCCGTTTCTTTCTACTTTTACAAGATACCCATCATCATCGTATGTATACGAATAATCGTCGGAACCGTCATTAAGCGAAGCAACATACCCCTGCCCATTAAGCGTAATGGAATAATTGTTACTGCCGCTTATCTGAAGGGATTCACCGGAATATGTAAAAATCCATTCCTTTTCAACCGCGCCGTCGTACATTCTGTAAACACGTTTGGGCAAACCTGCATCATCGTATTCATAATACCACTTGTCCCAGTCGTCTGCAAAAGTAGCTATCCTGTATACGGCAACGTGAGAAGTCGTTTCGAATGAGGCTTCCGCATAATCCGAATCAGCAAAATAAAGAGATCCGGCCTTTTGAGCTCTTACCCTGATCGTATACGATTGTTCGGGTGTCAGATCATTTAAGGTAACGGATGTATTTTCGGTAGAGTCTTCCGGACCTCCGTCCATACTATAAATATAAGAAGTTGCATTTGCAACTGCACTCCACGAAATTACCGCCGAATTCTCAGAGACCCCGGAAACCGTAACGGACGGCACATCCAGGGTATTTGTTCCCGGATAATCGCTTTCGACATTTTTATCACACCCGCACAGCACCGCTGTGGCGAGCAACAAAGATCCACACAAAAATTTGTAATGACTTTTCATAGCATTTTATTTTAATTAATTACCCGCACTTACTATCAAAGCCAGACCGGCTATGAATAATATGAACATAAGGGTCAGCAAACGGTTTACCGACCTTGAAGAGCCCTTGAATTCCTTCCATACAAAGACGCCCCATAGCGCGGCAATGAGAGGCGCTCCCTGTCCGAGAGCATATGAAACGGCAGGTCCGGCCTGTCCGGAAGCGATATAGCTGAATGCTGATCCGAGTGCCCATATTGCACCACCTAACATTCCCGAGGCGTGAGTTGAGAAAGACCCTTTGAAATATTCGTTATAACTCACCTTTTCCCCTACGAAAGGATATTTCATAACAATTGTATTAAATACGAAATTACTCAGCAACACCCCTATGGAAAAAACGAATATCGCCGAATATGGAGTCATCATTCCGGCATCCGGAGTTTCAAAAGAAGAAATATCCATGCCTTTTACCACAAACCTGTAGAAAAAGGACATCAGCACGCCGGCAACCAGAGCTATGATAATACCTTTCTTATTAGAACTACTTCCTTCCGCCCCTTTCTGCATTTTTCCTGAAGCCATCCCGTTGCAGATTATGGCAAAAACGACAAGTAAAACACCTGCAAACAACAGAACCGGATTTCCCGAAGGGACTCCTATATAATTAACTATTACTCCCAACACCAGTGCGATGCCGACCCCGAGCGGAAAAGCCACGGACATTCCGGCAAGAGAAATGGAGGCGGATAAAAGGATATTGGATGCATTAAAAATAACACCTCCCAATAAGACCCAGCCGATACTCGAGGCAGAAGCCTGTGATAAATCCTCGACGAACGATCTTCCGGAAGTGCCGAAACTTCCCATGGTAAATCCAAGGAGAATGGTAAAAAGCACCATTCCAATAACATAATCCCAATAAAAAAGTTCGTATCGCCAATTTTTGGATACAAGTTTCTGGGTATTGCCCCAGGATCCCCAGCAGAGCATCGTAACGACACAGAATATAACCGCCAGGGCATAGTTGCTTACTATAAACATAACTTTGAATTATTAATTAAATATGTATTCTTTCATCAAAAAAGTGCAGCCATTCTTTCCAATATTCCAATAAAGGATTTCCAATGCATGAAGCACGTGAACGGAACGTATGCTCTAATGATTTTTCAACCATAAGGACATGCAGATCACTTTCAAAACCATATCCCGCGAAACCGGGCGAATCCTCCAGCCATATTCTCGGATATCTTGCGTAATGCCCCTGGACCTTTATAAAATCCTCCGCACCGTATTTTAAAGTAACGGCATCGTACATGACAATCCCGGAAAAAAGATTTTCAGAGCGCAGGGATTCAACCAGCACGTCGGCATTGCCTCCCGCCAATACAAGACATCTCATTCTTTGCGAACCTCTTATTTGCGGATACTTAATTTCCGTCTTCTTAACAGCAAGGTTTATATCCGGCGCTTCCCCCATAAAACAAACCGCCACAGGTCTGATTTCTCCCTCTTTTTGAAGGGAATCGGCAACCGCCGCCATAATGCGTTCTTCATCGGCAGTTAACTTCCCATAAACATATACCACAGGATATTTTCTGCAAGTACGATCGGATTTATAAGGTAAATATATGCCGTCCTTATTAACAATTAATCTGTTTTCACAATTAACGGGAATAGACCCGACTTTCTTATGTACTGCAAATCGCCGTTCCAGAAAATCAAAAACTTCAGGCAGGGCAGCATTCCAGCATTGGAAATCATGGCCGCCGCCACGCACTCCCCAGCGATGTGGCATCCCCCTTTTTAAAAGCAATTCGTGCAATTGTTCGTTAGGCTCACACAATGTCTTTTCCCGGTCTCCGATGTCGAGAAAAATCCAGGTATCTTTAAGGTCTTCTTTCCTCAGCCCATTAATAATATGATAAGGAGAACGTTCTTTATAATACTCCGTAAGACGTCCGGTTCCATTTTCGCCCTTTCCGCCGAAAATCCCGCCCCACTGGTCATCCCAATCCTTTTGGGGCATCTGCGAACAATATTGCCCGTCGGTCCTTATAGAAGGAGACAATGCCGCCGCCGAACCGAACATATCCCTGTTTCTCAAAACCAGTGACAGTGCTCCGAATCCGCCCATTGAAAAACCAGCTACGGCACGGAAACGTTTTTGGGGAAGAGTCCTGTATTTTCCGTCTATAAACGGCACGAACTCCTTTATAAAAAAAGATTCATATGGAAAAGATCCGTCGAATGCATCGTTGTAATAAGACAAATATCCGTCCGGCATTACTATTACGAACTGCGACAACCCCTCCTCCGCGGACAGTCTGTCCATAACTCCCGACACATTTCCGTATTCGAGCCAGCTGGAATAATCGCCTCCTATTCCGTGCAGCATATAAAGGACCGGGTAGCGTTCTTCCGAATCATAATAACCTTCGGGCAATACGATGGAATATTTCACATTACAATCGAGTTCCGCGCTATGAAAAGACAGCCCCTCATTTTCTATCGATTGTGCACATGCAGACCTTACGAAAAAGAAAAAAAGCATAAATATGACTGGCAACCTTTTCATTTCATTTCTTATTTAATTTTGATCCGATAAAATAGCTCATGGAATAAATACCCGTCATAACGGAAAGATCGTCGGAAGATCCGTTCCTGACCCTGTACTCCGTTTTTGCCCCATCGCCGCGCAGAGCGCAAAAGGAATCGAACATTTCCGCACTGTGTTCTCCGCAGTCGGAAATATCAAGATAATATAATTCCGCAGTGTTTTCCAACGTTACGACTTCAAAGTCCGCATCCTCCGCAAAAAAATATTTCACAGAAGGCGAATCTCCGGAAGCCGCCTCATAAAGAAAACCGGCATCATTACCATATGCAAGGCCAAGCCTGCATGCCGGATCCGATTCGATATTATAGGCGGATTCGACGGCAGAAATTATCTTATCAGGATAAATGCCGGCATTTTCCGCAGATTCCGGATCGAATCCGGCTATTATCAATCTTTTTTCGCGCAAGAGCGAATCAAGCGCAACCGCAACTTTTTTCGTGGTAATTGAAGCACGGCCACCGCCTTTCGAGAAATACAATACCCTGTATTTCACATCGGCATTGTAATCCGAGGGAAGAATAATATCCACATCCGTTCCCCCGGTCGTAAGGGATTCCTCTACAAAATTCCCGGTATCTCCGAAAGACCTTACCGTTTCTTCCGGGTATTCCTCATCATTAAAGGAAAGTGAAATAAAAGGCAGGGCCTCGCCGGCCGCCCTGATCCAATAAGCCTCCGTATGTGCACCGTTCTCAACACGGTATTCATGAGCAATCCCCTTTTCAAGCATAAGATCATGCAACTCGCCGTTCCCGGCATAAAGACGCTCTTCATCGTCTCCGCATGAAATAAAATACTTTATTCCAGCATAATCGGAAGACGGATTATCAGCAAAAAAATGAAGAGGACACTGAGATTTATAATATCCTGTTATCCGTGAAGATCCCGAAGTCCCCTCGCCGCCGAAGACATCCCCCCATTGAATATCCCAGCCGTCGCGTTGCAACGTTTCATATTGGGCATCGGTATTTAAAGATGGACTTAATCCTGCCGCAACACAAAATAAATCGGGATTCAGGGAAACCAGACTTATAGCTCCGAAGCCTCCCATGGAAAAGCCCATCACGCCCCTTTGAGAAGCTTTTGCGGTTGTCCTTAAAGTTTTGTCTATTAAGGGAACGAGTTCTTCCGTAAACATATCCATATAATTGAACGAACCGTCATATTTGTTACAAAAATAACTGTCGTAGCCGTCGGGCATTACATAAATCAAAGGTAAAATTTTCCCCGATGCCGAAAGGCGGTCGGCTATATTGCCAATATTCAAACCCGACGGCCCCCAGGACGTATTGTCTCCACCCCAGCCGTGAAGAAGATAGACTACGCCGAATCTCGATTCGTCATCATCCAGATACTCCTGCGGAAGCAAAATCGAATAACTTACCGTCCGTCCGAGAATTCTGCTGTAAAAACTTCTTGCGGGGTTATACCGGACGGTAAAGTTTCCGGCGCCGGAAGGTCCACCGGTGCCGGATGTATCACCTCCGGAACAGGCAGCTAAAAAGAACGCACATAAAGCCGCCGTTATGATTCCTTTTTTCTTCATTTCTCCTTTTCATAAGGATTTATATGCCTTGCGGGATGTCTGGAATAAACGACCAGATCCTTGCACTGTACGGCATATGCCCTTTGTGGATTCAGCCATTTAATAACCAGTTCATGATGTCCTTCTTCAAGATCATACTTGTAAAAAATATCATACTTGCGTTTTATATAATCATACGGCATGTCGAAATCTTCCACTTTTTCCCCGTCTATATATGCCGATAACCTTGCAACATAATCGGAATCGTCCTTTCCGTCCTTCCTGATCATCCCCATGAGAACAACCCCACATCCGTCGAATTCAAAACTTTTTTCCGTTCCCAGATCGAACTTGTTCACTCTGCGTTCCACCGGATATACACCCTCAAAAGATTGCTCTAGCCTTACCGGTTCCGGTTTCTGTACCACCGTATAATAATATCCGTCTTCTACCCTGCCTCCGTTGCTTTTCAGTACGTCGGCAAGCAACTTCATATTTATGCCGTAAACGGAATTCAACGATATGTCGGTATAAGGGAACATGATATCCGAACATTTTTCAACACCTTTGGTCCAATAACGTGGCAGCGCATCATAACCTTTTATAACACCAAGTATTCCTGCGGCGGTGGCAGGATTGCAGTCGGAGTCTTCGCCGCATCTTGTTGCAATATCCATTGTTTTGAAAAAATCCCCTTTTCCGTACAGCAACCCTATTACGCAATAAGCGGCATTAATTTTGGCATCTATATCAAAACCGTTGAAAACACCTTCAGGACAGCCCTTTTCATCGGAATAACGTTTCTGAATCTCCAGCCAGCATCTGGTCCAGTCTTCGGGATAAGCTTTCCAATACTTTATCACATCTGCAATGCAGCTGTGGAAGCCGCTGCCCCGGGGTATCGTTTTAAGAGCTTCGTCTATTATAGAAGGAATATCATCCATTATAAACGCAAAAGAATACATTGAAGCCATAAATACACCGCCGTACCATCCATCGCCGTAATTAAAAATATGACCTATCCTGTCGGCGAACCCGGCCGCCGTATTGGGCATCCCGGGACAAAGCATACCGATAGCATCGGATTCTATCTGAAAATCAATATCGTCGGCATGAGGGTTGTTTTTCCAATATCCCGATGCGGGAGGCATTATGCCGTGGAGTATGTTATAACGCGAAGCCTGGTTGGCATGCCACAATTTATAATCGGCCCCGGCAAAAGCTTCGGCATATTTGACCGCATCGGCGTCTATTCCATGCTCTCTCATTACCTGAATAAACGTAAGATCCATATATACATCGTCATACAGCCCAGGATCCTGTTCAAATATATCCTTGCAATAATCGTCATACCATATTATCGGAGTACCGGAACTTATTATACCTCCCTTGTACTTAAATTCCGTAGGCCCCCCGTAAGTACAGCCGATGGTTTGTCCGGCCCAACCGCCCTTAATCTTATCAAGCAATACCTCTTTGGCTATTTTTACGGTTTTTCCATATTCAGGCCTACTGACGGTTCCGGAAGAACATGAACATATGGAAAGTATAAAAAGGCATGCCTCAAATATTCTGATTTTCATTTTACTTTTTTATTATTATAATAGAACTTGTCATTATTCTTATTTGCCGAATAGAACATTATATCATCTATTCTTATTGCATAATCCTTATTTGGATTCAGCCATTTTAAAACGACATGATGCCTTCCCTCCGGCAGCAGATATTTATAAGCCGGCTCGAGTTTACGGTCTGTCCCATTCATGGGCATCTTTGAAATTCCGTCCTGCCTGCCGTCTATGGTAACCATAACCCTGGCGATATAAGGATCTCCGGGTTCGGCCATGCTAAAAACCTCCGAACCGAGATGTTTTGATGCTGCCTTATTAATGTATTTCAGGCTTATATTTCTGGTACAACATAAATTGCCCCATATTACAAACCCATTACCGCTGAAATTAAAATCGAATTCATCCGTCAGAAAAGTATCTTCCTTCTCTCTGAACAAAGGGTACATGCCTTCGAAATTCTGTTCCAGAGGCAAAACGGCAGCCTTTTTTATGGGGATGGTAATAATACTGTCCTTTATAAAACCGCCGGATGTAAGAATAAGCGATCTAGCTTGTTTAAAACTCATTGACGCAGCCTTATTTAATGAAATATCCGTTCCCTGGAAATTAAGATTTTCTATTTCCTTTAAAGGATCCAGCCAAAATGAAGGGATATTATCATAACCGTACATTACCCCAAGAACGCCTCCTACGGTAGATGGATTGCAATCGGCATCCTGCCCGCAGCGGGCGGCGATATCCAGAGATACCGAATAGTCGCCTTTGCCGTACAAAAGAGCAAGCGTGACGAATGCCGAATTCAATTTTGCATCTATATTAAAATTGCGGAATACACCCTTTGGACAACCGACATCACAATTCCATTTATCCTGGAGAAAATGCCAGCAATCCTTCCAATTTACCGGATTCTTATCATAAAAAGAAATTACATCGCTTATGCATTTATGAAACTTACTTCCTTCCGGTATTACCGACAGGGCTTTCTTTACGATGGAAACCGGATCTTTTTCATAGAATGCGCAGGAATACATTGCGGAAACATATGCGCCACCGTAAAAGCCATCCCCGCTGTTCATTATATGCCCCACCCTCGCTGCATATTCAAGAGTAAGAGGCAACATTGCCGGGGTCATAAGACCTATGAAATCCGACTCTATCTGAAAATCTATATCATCGGCATGGGGATTATTTTTCCAATATCCCGAAGCGGGGGGCATTATCCCGTGCCTGATATTATATCTTGCAGCTTGATTGGCATGCGCAAGATGATAATCGGCATAAGCGAATCTTTTCGCCAGATCTTCCGCGGAGCAATCCGCTCCCAGCTGATCGAAAGCTTCAACGAACGTACAATCGTTGTATATATCGTCGAACAGCCCGGGTTTTTTGTTCCACCAATACAGCACATAATGTTCGCTCCACGGAACAGGTTGATAATCCTGCAGATAAGACCCGTTGAAATTAAATTCCACGGGAGCTCCGAAAACAACTCCGATAGTCTGGCCTGCCCACCCTCCTTTAATTTTATTAAGGAGCTCATTCTCGGTCATTACAACCGAATCCGGCATACCGGATTCTCCACCAGACGAACATGAAACAATAAATGGCAGGAACAACAAAAGACAAATCAATCTTTTCATATTATTTTTCATAAGCTCCAAGTTCCGTTATTGAAATAAAAGAAGAAACATGGCCGGTATATTTATGCCAGTGGCTTTGTACCTTATCATCAAACAATATCCTTATAGCTTTGGTCTTTACAGGGTTAAATTCAAATACATACTGTGCGAACTGCGGCTGATAAAATATTATGCTCGTTTTCGGCAGTGCGGGAATTGATTCGAAAGATCCCACGTCATGCCAGTAGCCGTCATCTCCAAGATATTGTATGTTAAGCGAGGTAAACCATCCCCCGAACTCTTCCAGACATCCCATATTAAGGCAAAGCATATTTATGTTATGTTTTTCCTTCCATCCGTATCCGAAAACATCTATCTTGGGGATATTACTTTTTGCCGCAAGAGAATAGAAAACCGATCCCCTGCCATATTTTACTCCGTCCCTTATTACATTAACATCCTTGGCAAAAAGATCTTTTCCGAATGTGCTCCAGCATGAATCAAGGACCTGCATATTAAGGGTTCTGATATTAGCTATCACGGTATCGGCAAGCGGAGCCAGATTCTTCGTTTTTACCAGCAATTCAAAATCCTTAGTAAGGGACTTATCTGAAGAACTTAATCTTAGGGTTATCGGAAATTTTCCAGCCTCGCGCGGGATCCCGTACAATTTACCGTTTTCAAAAGACAGGCCGTCGGGCATGGATCCCTTTACTAATTCCCATTTAAAATTTTTATTCGTAATACATGAAAACGAATAATCGGCAGGTTTCCCTATTTCAAGATCAGGATTCGGCCCTACGCAGAATTCAAGAGGAGGAACAAATTCCGCATTACTGTTAATATAGATTTTATCGCCCTTTATCTTTCCGCCCCTTTGACATATTACTTTAAGGGCCATATCATAAATACGGTTTATGAGATCTTCTATTGGGGCATCAGGCATATCATAACGCGTAATATTTATATAACGATCGTTAAACGGCTTCTCCCAACCTTTTACAGGATGCGTAAGCTCATATGGAAGAGATTTGGCCCCGTGTATTATACCCATAAGGCCGGCAACCGTTGCCGCCTGGTTGTCGCAGTCGAATCCCATCGCGCAGCACAAATCCAGAGTACGCTGGAAATCGCCGTGACCGTACAGCATGGCAAGTATTCCGCAATATCCGTTAAGATTGGCATTCCATATCGTTTTGGTAAGAGAAGGCTCCTCCTTATAATATTTCTTAGCCATTATTGCACGCGCCTTCTGCCAGTCATCGGGATATTTTTCATACAATCCTATCATTTCCCGCACCCCGACGGCATAACGGTCGTCAGACGGCAATTTTTTCAAGCCGTCTTCTATAAGTTTCCTTATATCGCTGCAAAAGAAAGCTTCTGCATACATCGCCCCGTAAAGGACTGTCGGAGATACTCCCCAGGAATCGCTCGTTATTCTGGCAGCCCAGTCGCTTTTTGCCGCGGCATAATCTACCATTCCGGGAGCGGTATAGGCCCATATTTCATTTATGAGTTGCGGATCTATCTGGAACCAATGGGGATTATATTTCTTATCCCCGGTAAAGGGTGGAGTATACCCGAAATGCATCAGTCCTAGCGCCGCACGGTTGGCCAGCCAGACCCTGTCCCTTATATGATACATCCATCCTTCCCTCATCTGGGCATATGTAGGCTCTATACCGTATTTTTCCATCAGCATAAGATAGATGTATTCTATATCGGTATCATCGTCCGAAAATGCACCGTCGTATTTCTTTAATTTGTTTATATTCTTGGTATATCCGAAAGGAAACCGTGATTCGGACGGAACATTATCAACGAATTTGTTTTCAAAAGGAAGTCCGTATATATTTCCTATGAGCTGGCCTATCCAGGCTCCGGCAATTTTATCTTTCAGGACCCTCCGGCTTATTCTCTGCGCCGATAAAGAAGAAACGCACAGAAAAGCGAACACGAACAGGGAGCATATTTTTATTTTTTTACTCATTTTATTGTATTATTTTAATATCCCGTATTTTGGGTAAGATTAGGGTTGGCATTAAGCACTGAAGTAGGTATAGGGAATAAAGTTCGGAAATCATCGGCAATTCTGCTTGGATGCGCCCAATATTCCTGAAGATATTTGCCGAATCTTATCATGTCTTCATGGCGCCATCCTTCCCATGCCAGCTCTCTGCCGCGTTCTGTATAAAGTTCGTCCAGAGTCAATTCTGCCGCCGTATATGGTTCCAGACCGGCCCTCGTGCGTATCTTTTGGAAATCGTCCAACTGTACGGCTTCCGAAGTTTTGCCCTGACGGACCAGTGCTTCCACATACATTAGGACGACATCGGCATAACGGAAGACAGGGAAATCGTTATCCATACTTACATCATAAGAAGTTAAGGCTCCGTCGGTCTGGTAATGCCACTTCCAACATCTTGCGCCGTCATATGTTCCACGTCCCCCGTTGCTGTTATAATATTTGGCTTCGTCGAAAACAGGTTCATACTCAAATGAAAGATCATTCCCGTCAATATCATATTGCTCTCCGTAAAGCCAACTTTCGCTCCTTCTCTTATCGGCTGCGGAATAGGACTGGAAAAAGTCTGGCTGACATATAAATCCAGACCATGGAGCGGCCGAAATATTAAATGTGGCATTTGATGCAGCTTCCAATGTGAGAATATTAAGGTAAAAGGCATTGTCGTAGCCGTCGGTATATACATGGTCGTAAACTATGCAGAAGATATTTTCAGTGGATTTTTCATTATCAACGTCAAAGTTCGTTTCATAATTGTCTTCTATACCGTAGTATCCCGCATCTATTATTTTCTT
The DNA here is from genome assembly GCA_022648545.1 of Bacteroidales bacterium. Taxonomy (GTDB): domain Bacteria; phylum Bacteroidota; class Bacteroidia; order Bacteroidales; family UBA932; genus Egerieousia. The sequence goes on from JALCMP010000012.1 coordinate 32,680, forward strand.
GCAAGCTGCTGCTGCGTCCGAATACTCCGGAGTTCCGAACCAGGAATCGGCATTAAGATATAATTTTGCAAGAATGGTATATGCAGCGGCCTTCGTTATACGGCCGTAGTTGTCTGAAGAAGGTTCTTCGTCCAGATTATCTATATTGTCGTTTATGTTTTGAACCAAATAATCGAAAACTTCCTTTCTGCTCTTTTGCTTCGGATAACCGGTCTCCGTATAATCTATGGTAAAAGGAACGTTCCCCCAGTTGGAAATTGCTTCATAATAATAGAAATCGCGCAAAACTTCTATTTCCGACAAGATCTTATCCTTGCCGTCGAATTCTATTTCAGAAAGTTCAGTTTCGTAAATAATTTCATTGCAGGCGGCTATTCCGTTGAAAATCCAGTTCCACCCCTTTAATATCAATTTGTTCGAAGGCGGAATTACGTTCGTCTGCACTTCCTCATAGCGGCCGTTGCTGTACCATGCACCTCCGCAGGCCGGCACCGCACATTCATCCGAAGCCTGCAAGAGCAACGTCCACAGGCTTTGTTCGCTCGTATAGCCCTGCAATTTGGTATAGGCCCTACCGGCATTTGCTACAAGTTCTTCTTCCGTCCTGAAGAAATTTTTGAGCGCAACCCCGGAATAAACGTTTTCATCAAGGTTGGTACAACCCAGCGTCAATCCTGCTGACAAAACGAGTAATATATTGCTTATCTTTTTCATAATCATAAATTTAGAATGTTATATCCACACCGAATGTAAATTGTGATGTCCTGGGATAGTAATCGAGACTTTCTATGCCCGGCTCTATTCCCGATAATGCAACCTCGGGATCAACCCCTCTGTAACCGGTAATGCAGAGAATATTCTGTGCATTTATTGAAAACCTTATGGATTTCAACAGGCCGTTTTTAGGCTTGAGGCTGTATCCCAGGGTTACGTTGTCCAATTTTAAATATGAAGCGTCTTCTATATATTTTGAAGAATATTTATATGTGGTACTTGTAAAATCGGTGTGCTTGAGCCATTTTGAAGAAATATTACGCAATCCTATGCTGCTGAGATTCTCATATTCCATAGCATATGTATTGAGAATATCTCCGCCTATGGAAACCCTCATTGAAAATCCGAAATCGAATTGTCTGTATCTTAACGTATTGCTAAACCCTATGGTAGCATCGGGATAGGCATATCCTAATTTTACCCAGTTTTCCTCGGGTACGGATCCGTCAGCACCCTGCCCCAGAAGCACATCCGAGCCGTCGGTATCGGTTCCCAGCCATATCGGACCATAAAAGGTTCCGAGGGAATGTCCTTCAATCAGACGCTGGGTATATGCAGCTGCTGCAGAAACCCATCCTACCTTATATGTTCCGTCGGTAAATTCGTCATTAGTAAACTTTACCAGTTTATTTTTATTATGAGATACAGTCACGGTACTGCTCCATTCAAAATTATCGTTCTTTACCGGAACTCCTGAAATAGTAAGTTCAAGACCCTCGTTATTAACCTTACCGACATTAGTAAACAAGGTGTTATATACATAAGGAGGAGTGGGAACCGTATAATTATACAGAAGGTTGGAGGTTACCCTCTTATAATAATCGAATACTACGGAAAGCCTTCCTTTGAACATGGTCATATCAAAACCGAAATCCAGTTCAGCCTTCTTTTCCCATTTTAACTTGGGATTGGCATTGCTGGCAGGTTCATAAGTATTGATCCATGATCCGTTATAATAGAATTTGCCGGAAGTGGTCATCATCAGCAGGGATTTGTAATTAGAAAAATCCTGGTTCCCGGTGACACCGTAGCCGGCCCTTATCTTTAAATCGTCGATCCATTTAATATCGGACATGAACGGTTCCCTGCTTATTCTCCATCCAAGGCTTACGGCCGGAAACCATCCCCATTTGTTGTCCGATCCGAACCGGCTGGAGCCGTCCCTCCTTATGGAAGCCGACAACAAATACTTATCGTCGTAATTATACATAAGGCGCCCGAAGAATCCTATATATGTATTATCTTCCTTATATGAATACATGGAAGCATCCCCGTTGGTAAGCGCCGTCCCCGAACCGATGTCGTTGGTTCCGTTATCATCAAAATCAAAACCGTGATTTCCCATAGAAGAAGTCGTACTATAATCGTATTGATATGTATATCCAAGCAATCCCTGTACTGAATGTTTTCCGAAGTTGTTAGAATACCTCAAGGTCGATTCATATTGGGTATCGTTAGACATATAATTCTCAATCTTAGCCTTTCCGTCGGTTCCTATCAGGCTCGGATAATAATGGGAATAATATTCCCGGATCTCGTTTTTTTCTCTTGAAAGAGATATGAAATTATCCCATTTCAATCCCTTTATTGGCTTAATATTAAGGACGGCCCTCACATTACCTCCATAAACATCGCTGTTGGTACTGCAATGCCTTTCGTTTATCATTGCAACGGGATTATAATATTCCATTGCAGAAATACGGCTATACCCTCCGGCTGCGGTGTTTTCAGGGTCATACACGCTTTCCGTAGGATTGTGAGTAAAAGCCTGTCCGAATGCGCTGGTAATGGAAGGAGTATATTTTCTATGTATTATACTTACATTATAATCGAGATCGAGCCATTTATCCAATACCGACTGACGGATATTTGAGGACAAGATCATTTTTGAAGCTCCATTATGTTTCTGCAACCCGTCGCTGTTCTCGTAGCTGAACGATGTGTGATGCGAAAATTGTTCTGATCCGCCGGAAATAGATAAATTATGCTTGTAGGAAACCGGAGTCCTGGTTATTTCATCGAACCAATCCGTATTACCGTCAAAAATATAAGAACTCAGATCGGGCCTGTAATTCTCTATCACATATTTATATTCAGATGCGCTTAAAGGTTTCGCCCTTCTGGCTATCTTTCCTATGGTAACCTGGCCGTTATAAGAAACTTCCGTTTTTCCGGTCCGTGCCCTTTTGGTCGTTATTATAATAACTCCGTTGGTCCCCCTGGTTCCGTATATAGCTGCCGCGGAACCATCCTTCAGTACGTCTATCGATTCCACTTCCTGAAAATTTATATTGCGGATATCGGCTCCGGCAACTCCGTCTATTATGATAAGGGGACTCTGCCCTGCGGACAATGTATTTGTTCCGCGAAGCAGGACCTCATATTTTGCCGTAGGATCGGCTCCATTGGGGTTTAATATTTGCAGACCCGCAACCTTCCCCTGAAGCATACCCATCGCGGTGGTAAAATTACCTTTATTAAGGTCGTCCGATTTTATACTTGATACCGAGCCCGTCACCTCTTTTTTTGTTGTGGAACCATATCCTATTACTACTACGTCGCTTAACAAATTGGTATCTTCAACCAGACGGAAAACTATACTACTGCGGTCGCCTACCTTTTGTTCCTGCGTAACATAGCTCATATAAGAAACCCTTAAAACATCGGAAGGAGCGGCCTTAAGGGTAAAAAGGCCGTCGACATCAGTACCGGTACCATTATCTGTACCTTTTATAACAACATAAGCACCGGCCAGCGGTTCTCCGGATTCATCCAGGACCTTTCCTTTGACTATATTCTGTGCCAATGCCATATTTCCCATGCATACGAGCGGAATCCACGATAGCATGAATAAAATACTGCGGATAGAAAATAATTTCATAACATTTAATTTTATTAGGTTAGCTATTCATTTCGGATCTATATGGTATCGAATTTTGGGAGCCATGCCTGGTTACTGCAATTGCGGAAGCGTGATTCGCAAAGGAAATGGCATCACTTACCGTCCTGCCTTCCGACAAGGCCACGCATAATGCGCCGCAAAACGTATCGCCTGCCGCAGTAGTGTCTACCGCCTTTACTTTTTCGGCTGGAAATACGGAAATTCTTCCTTCTTCGCACAGAATGGCGCCCTGCGATCCCATGGTTATTATCACATTCTTCACCCCCAAGCCGTTAATTTTTGCGGCAGCTTCAGAAGCTGAAGAAATATCGGTTACGGGAACCCCGGATATCTTTTCAGCTTCATTCTGATTGGGTACTATTATATCTATATTTGAAAAAAGAGAGGCTGGAAGCATTCCGCACATTGGAGCAGGATTAAGTATTACGATCGCACCGCTCCTTTTGGCAAATTTTGCGGCTCTTTCTACGGAAGGAATCGGAATTTCAAGCTGCATCATTAAAATGCCTGCTTCTTCTATAGCACTCACCTTTTCGGATACATCTTCTGGAGAAAGCATACCGTTGGCGCCCGAAGCAACTACGATGCAGTTCTCCGCCTTTTCATCCACGTTTATCAAGGCAACCCCCGATGGCTTCTCGCTGCATATTATTATATGCGAAGTATCTATCTTTTCCTTATCATACCGTTCCATGGCTTTTTTCCCGAACATATCGTCACCAACCTTGCATATGAAGACAACTTCACCACCCAGGCGTGCGGCGGCAACGGCCTGATTAGCCCCCTTGCCTCCAGGATCCATAAAAAAATCATCGCCGAGTACGGTTTCCCCCGGAGCGGGTAATTTGGGTGATTTAACTATCATATCGGTATTGCTGCTTCCGATAACCAGGATCCTATTCTTTTTATACATAAGTTTACTATATTTGAACAATCGTTTGTGCAAATATATAATATTTTCTTAATATGAAAGTAGCGTATTTGCAAATAAAATATTAGTTTTGTATGAAATATGTCGCTCTACAGCATTAAAAACACATTTTTGCATGAAACATGGAACTTTAAAGGATATTTCGCAGGCAACAGGATATTCCAAGTCGACCATATCGCGAGTATTAAACGGAAAATCAGCGGAATACAGGATAAGCGCAACGGCTGTCGACAAGATAAGAAGGGCCGTAAAAGAGGTTAATTACAAACCCAACATGGCTGCACAAATTTTGCGCACGAACAAAAGCCATTCTATAGTTCTGCTGGTCCCCGGAATTGACAATCCTTTCTTTGCAAGCATTGCCAGTTTCATAATGAAAGAAGCGCGTCAGTATGATTACAACGTTCTGGTTATGGACACCGCGGAAAACGCACATATAGAAAACACGGCATTAAACTCACTGATAGCAAGAAACATAGAAGGGATAATCATAGTACCGGTAGGAGCCGATCCCGCCCGCCTGGAACAAATCAGCCGGACCATTCCGCTCATATTGATAGACAGATACTTTAAAGGTTACGACCTGCCTTATGTATCCACCGACAATTATATGGGAGCCTATAACGCCACTAAACTTCTTCTTAAACACGGACACAGAAAAATTCTATGCATACAGGGCCCGGGAATTTCCGTCACAACGCAGGAAAGAGTACGGGGATATATAGAAGCAATGAAGGAAAACGGCAATTCGGACAATATCCTAACGAAAGGAAATGAATTTTCAGTACAGAACGGTTATATAGAAACTAATATGGTAATTTCCGCGGACTACCGCCCTACTGCTATTTTCTCATTAAGCAATACCATACTTCTCGGCACAATAAAAGCGCTAAGGGAACATGAGATAAAAATCCCGGATGAAATCTCCCTCATATCTTTCGACGACAGCACCTATCTCGACTATCTGAACCCTCCTATAACAAGAATCGCGCAGCCGATAGAAAACATATGCATAATTGCATTCAAATCTTTAATGAATAAAATAATAGACAACCAGGAAATGCATTCAAGCACATTGCTGCAGCCGCAAATAATAGTAAGAGACTCCATAAAAATATTATAATCTTTTTACTAACTTTGGAGAATAAAATCCCGAATTTATGAAAAAGTACCTTATCGCCGCCCTCACGCTTGCACTTTGCGGATTCTGTGCTGTTTCCTGCGGAAACAACGGCCCAAAAGCCATAAAGGATTCCGTGGCAGAAGCAGCCGATACGCTCGGCAGCGATTCCTACGGAGTAGCACGACTTTCCGTAATAAATTTCAACACAGGACCGAGCCTTCACAAAGAATCCGACAGTCAGGCTCTTATGGGAACGCCGATGAAACTTATAGCCAAAAAGAACGGCTGGACTCTGGCAGTTACGCCCGAAGGATACGAATCATGGGTAAGCAGTACATCCGTAGCTGAAATGACGAAGCAGGAATTGAAAGATTACCTCGCCAAACCTAAAATCATAGTAATATCTGACTATGCAAAAATATATATGGATCCGGATATAAAAAGTATGCCTGTAAGCGATGCTGTGGCAGGATGCATATTAATTGACGGCGGAAAACATATAAAAGATTTCTCAAAAGTGGAAATAGCCGACGGACGGACAGGATATATAAAAAGTGATAAGGTTGAAAAGTTTTCGGAATGGATGCACAAACCGCTTCCTTCGGCCGAAAATATAATATCCACTGCAAAAAGATTCATGGGCGTTCCCTACGTATGGGGAGGGACATCCATAAAAGGCGTTGACTGCAGCGGATTCACAAAGAGCGTTTATTTCCTTAACGGAGTCATATTAAAGAGAAACGCATGGCAGCAGGCCATGACCGGAACGGACGTAGACATATCAGGATACACTAACGGAGGAAAATACACTCTGGAAAGTCTTAAAAACCTTAAGCCCGGCGATCTTCTGTTTTTCGGCAACAAGGCAGCAAACGGAAAAAAGGAACACGTAACCCATACGGCCATATATGTAGGAAACGGCGTATTTTATCAATCATCGGGACACGTCAGAATAAGCAGTCTGATTCCTTCGGAATCAAATAAATATATCAAATACAAAAACCTTTTGTGTGCAAAAAGGATTCTTGGAAACATCAACAATGGAAAAGGAATAATTTCCGTCAGGAATTCCGTATATGCAGGATTGAAGGAAAAGGCAAGGCTGGAAAAGCACCCGGGATACGAAGACGGTTTCGGGAAAAACTAATTTACAATAATATAACACTCTCTAAAATGCCAACCAACAGACGTAATTTTCTAAAGGCTGCAGGCGCCCTTACAGCAGCTGCCGCCGTCTTGAACCCCGCAGAAATTTTCGCAAAAACCTTCGGTACGAAAATCAACAAGAGCAAGAAAATGCAATTGTCGTTCATTCCATACACAGCCCAGTTAAGACATGTTTTCAGAATTTCCCACAACGCACGCACAAGCACTCCCATAGTTCTTACCCGCATAACATACGACGGATATACAGGATACGGAGAAGCGTCCATGCCTCCATATCTCGGCGAATCGCAGGCCTCGGTTCTGGCTTACCTGAAAAGGGTGGACCTGGGGCAATTTTCTTCACCGTTCGAAATGGAGGACATAATTTCATACCTCGACGGAATAACCACGCATAACACGGCGGCAAAAGCATCGGTAGATATTGCCCTGCATGATTTGGCAGGCAAGATAATAGGACAGCCATGGTGGAAAATATGGGGCTTCGACGCATCAAAATGCCCCAATACCTCCTACACCATAGGGCTCGCTGAAGAGAACGTCGTAAAACAAAAGACTGAGGAAGCTGCACCCTACAAGGTCATCAAAGTCAAACTTGGAATGGGTGAGAAAACCGACAAGATGATGATAAATACCATTCGCAGCGTAACTGACAAGGTTATTTGCGTTGATATCAACCAGGGGTGGAAGGACAAGCACTATGCCCTGGATATGATAAACTGGCTTAAGGAAAGAAACGTAAACATGATAGAACAGCCGATGCCCGTAGACATGGTAGATGAGACAGCATGGCTCACCGAGAACAGCCCGCTGCCCATAATAGCGGACGAATCCTGCCAGAGACTTGACGACATACTAAAATTAAAAGGAGTCTTTTCAGGCATAAATATAAAACTGATGAAATGCACCGGCCTGTTCGAAGCCAGGAAAATGGTCACTCTTGCCGAAACGCTCCATATGATGCTTATGGTAGGATGCATGACCGAAACATCCTGCGCAGTTTCCGCAGCCGCACAAATAGCACCCAGAGTCCAATGGGCGGATCTCGACGGAAATCTTCTGATAGCAAACGATTGTTTCTCCGGCATGAAAATAGTAAACGGAAAAGTTACTCTTACCGATAAACCGGGCATAGGAATAACAAAAACGGACAAAAATATTAATTTCGAAGCATAAGAAAAACTAAACAGAAATAATACGCTATGGCAAATAATTTAAGAACCATTAAAAAAGATGTTATTTTTCTGGTCAATGAATTGATTTCCGACTGCAGGAAGATCATCGAACTTCATCCCGACAAGGAAGAAGAAATAACAAGAATCGCATCGGAAGCCATAAAACTGGGGGACGAAACATTCGACAAAATAAACCACCGGGATGCAGGTTCAGCCCGTTCATACTATAAAAAGCTCGGCGAATCTTTCCTTAAGAAAATAGACGAATTATTCACGGAATTAGGTAAAGGAATACAAAAGAAGTCTTAACGGATAATAAACCTCTTAAGTCTTCCGGCTTTTTCTTTTTCCATTCCATCGCACAAGGCATCCAGCAGTGCATGAAATCCCGGACCATGATTATGGTATACGAGATGGCATAGTTCATGTATTATAACGAAGTCCATAAGATCTGCAGGCAACCTGAGAAGCTGCATATTAAGATTAAGATTATTAAGGGATGAACAACTGCCCCAATTGGATTTATTATTTTTTATGGCAAGACGGCCATATGCAAAAGGCGTATATCCTTCTTTAATTCTAACCTTAAACCGATCCGAAAGAGGCAAAAGCTTATAAAGATCCTCTTCCCTTATTTTCCGCAGCAGGGCTGCAGCAAGAGATGAAGCACGCGCCGGAAGAATTTTTCCGGCATTCTTTCTTAGATCCTGCAACTCCGCCTCTGATAACCCGGGAAGAAAAGTCTTGCCGGCAATCTTTTTTTTCCGGACATCCATTAAATCTTCTATTCTTTTTCTGTTCCTGTCCACGAAGGCGGCAGCAACGGCAAAAGAGACTCTGCATGGAAGAGAAACCTGAACATCGCCGTCCGATACTATCCTTACTCTTATAGTCCTCGACGACTTTCTTTTAGTATATATGACATTCCCCAGCCCGGGATGATTAATTATCTTTTTCATAGGATATAACAAACATGTACAACGATACTTGCCTTTAAAAAATTTTTACCTATCTTTGCACTCCCGATTTTGGGACAAAAATATTAAAATCTTAGCGAAAATGGCAGATTATTTAACAGCCGATAAAAAGCAGGAGATTTTCGGTAATTACGGAAAGTCTAATACGGACACTGGCTCCCCCGAGAGTCAGATTGCTTTATTTTCCTACCGTATCACCCATTTGTCAGAACACATGAAGAGGAATCACAAGGACAACGGCACAAACAGTGCGTTGCTCAGATTAGTCGGACAAAGGCGCCGCCTTCTCGATTACCTCAAGGCAAAAGACATTGAGAGATACAGGGCAATTTTAAAGAAACTGAATTTGCGTAAATAAACGCAGGACAGTTAAAAAAATAAAAAGGGATGATTGGAAAACCAATCATCCCTTAATTTTTTATTGAATTATATGTTTATTCCTTGTTGAAAATCCCGTTCCAGAAATCTAGCTTATCATTATTTGGAATCATAACGGGTATAATATCATTCTCCCTTATCTTTAATACCGACGGTATCCCATCATCAAAACGCGGCCATTCGGGCAGGTCTGCTGAATTCGGATCACCGGTCCGGGCGAAGTTAACCCAGTAATCCGACATTACAGAAGACAATATCCTGTCGTCGCGCGTAGCAGAAGACCCAAGCGTTCCGAAAACGAAAGAAACTTCAGCCGCATGTACGGCACCTCTTATTTTAGTCTTGCCGGAGTGTGAAGAAGCGGATGCCTGATCGAAATAATACATAAATACATTTCTTTCCCCGTTCCTTATTAACGAACGGGCCCAGGCATATGAAGGCCATGCAAAACCGTAATCTCTGAATATATCGGATACGGCAAAATAAGGATCGTTGTCCGATTTTGCAGGATACTCTTTAAATATGCGATCAGAATTACGGCCGAACATAAATTTCAGGTAATTTTTGTAATCACGTATCGTCATGTCGTGTGAAAAATTCGCGCCCTCGTCTGAATTCGTACCTATAATCATATCAACCTTATTGTATTTGCCTGATTCATACAAACCGGACAAATCATCAGGGACCACGCGGCCATCCACACAAGGCCAGAACGTCCCCATGGAAGACGAACTTGCATCACACAATTTGGAAACGGGCATTTTTCTCAAATCCTCAAGAGAAGCAGCCCCCATGCGTTTTTTGAAAGCCGAACCATATTTTTCGGCCGATCCGAGATCCAGCATGCTTGCAAGACGCCTTACCGTATCCACCGGAAACAACAGGGCTCCGCTTTGCGCGATAGCTCTTTGAAAAAGTCCGGCACATAACGGTGATGCGCACAGCAAACTCACTGACATAGCCCCGGCAGACTCGCCGAAAATAGTAATCTGGTCCGGATTTCCGCCGAATTCCCTTATATTATTATTAACCCAGTTAAGGGCAGCGATCTGATCCAGAATTCCGTAATTGCCGGATACGCCTTTCGCAGACTCGGCACTTAGTTCGGGAAGAGCCAAAAATCCGAGAGCCCCCACCCTGTAGGCTACACTTACAACAACTACACCTTTTTCAGCAAGCCTTAATCCGTTATAATCAGGAACGGAAGTCTTTCCGCCGGAAAAGCCTCCCCCATATATCCAGACCATAACGGGCAAACTGTCTTTTACTGTCTTTGCAGGGGTCCATACGTTTAAATAAAGACAATCTTCAGACCCTTCCAAAACCGGGCTGCCGGAAGAATAGGAAATCTGTACAGGGGCGGATGCAAATTTGTCCGCCTTAAGAATACCTTTCCACGGAATTGCCGGCTGAGGATCCTTCCATCTTAAATTTCCTAAAGGCGGAGCAGCAAACGGGATGCCAAGGAAGGCCATTACACGCCCGCTGTCGGCTTCGATTCCGGACACATAACCGGAACCGGTCTTAACCTTGTCCACACTTATTCTTCTGCAGGAACAGGAAGAAATCAACAGCAAGGAAAAAATAACAACAACCGCCTTCTTCATACAATATCTTATTTCAACTTATTCTTTTTCGCCTTCGGGAGACTCTGTTTCATGTCTGTTATTCCTGTAGTTTCCTCCGCGATCGTTTCCATTGCGATTATAACGTCCGCCGCCGTTTCTGCGGTCGTAACCGCCCCTGCGGTCTCCGTTCCTCGGATCTCTGTCCGGACGAGGCCTGCGAACAGGTTCAACATAACCTTCGGGTTTCTCCAGCAATGCTTTTCTCGAAAGACGCATCTTTCCGCTGCGCGAATCTATCTCCAGCAACTTAACATCTATCTCATCACCGACGTTCAGCACATCCTCTACATTATCAGTCTTGTTCCAGTCTATTTCCGAAATATGGAGAAGGCCCTCCTTTCCGGGAAGAATTTCAATGAATGCACCGAATTCGACCACGGAAACAACCTTGCCGTGATATGTCTTTCCAACTTCAGGAACAGCTATTATTCCTTTTATTATCTTGATTGCAGCATCTATGCTATCCTTGTTTTCCCCTGCTATTTCAACCTCACCTACACTTACGCCGTCTTCGCCCTTAACTTCGTCTATGGTTACCGTTGCTCCGGTGGTTTTCTGCATATTCTGAATGACTTCACCGCCCTTGCCTATGATAGCTCCGATAAACTCGCCGGGTACTACCATCTTTATAATACGCGGAACGAACGGCTTGAAATCAGGACGCGGTTCGCTTATGCACTTCATCATCTCGCCCATTATATGCTCTCTTCCTGCGCGGGCCTGTTCCAAAGCCTGTGCAAGTACTTCATAAGGAAGGCCGTCTACCTTTATATCCATCTGTGTAGCGGTTATTCCGTCTTTAGTACCGGTAACCTTAAAGTCCATATCTCCAAGATGGTCTTCATCACCTAGAATATCGGTAAGAATTGCATATTTATCAGATCTATCATCCTTTATAAGCCCCATTGCTATTCCTGCAACAGGCTTCTTAATCTGAACACCTGCATCCATAAGAGCAAGAGTTCCTGCACAAACGGTAGCCATGGAAGACGACCCGTTCGACTCAAGGATATCGGAAACAACGCGTATTGCATAAGGATTATCTTCACCCGTAGGAATCATGTTTTTCAATGCCCTGCAGGCAAGATTTCCGTGACCTACTTCCCTTCTGCCCACGCCTCTCTGGGCCTTCGCTTCGCCTACGGCGAACGGAGGGAAATTATAATGGAGTACAAAAGGTTCGGTTTTATTGAAAAGGACTTCGTCCACTTCCTTCATATCCATTTTAGTGCCGAGGGTAACGGTTGCAAGAGCCTGTGTCTCGCCTCTTGTAAAGATAGCCGAACCGTGAGCACATGGCAGCGGGCCTGCTTCGCACCAGATAGGTCTTACCTGATCGGTTTTTCTGCCGTCAAGTCTTACACCTTCATCAAGGATCATACGCCTCATAGCTTCCCTCTCTATGGTATTATAATATCTTCCTACCATAAATTCCTTCTCTTCCCTTTCTTCTTCCGGAATAGTATTTAGAAATTCCTCGCGAAGAGCCTCAAACTTATCATTTCTTTCCTGCTTGGAAGTACCTTCCTTTGCTATGGCATAACATTTATCATAACAATAAGCGCGGCAGGCTTCCTTTACGGCTTCATCGTTTTTCTCGTGGCAGTACGTTCTTTTGACCGTTTTACCAACTTCTTCCGTCAGCTCCTTCTGTGCACGGCATTGTTTTTTTATCTCTTCATGTGCAAACTTGATGGAATCCAGCATTTCGGCTTCGGAAACCTCTTTCATCTCACCTTCCACCATCATTATATTCTCTTCGGTTGCACCTACCATAATATCGAGATCGGCTCTTTCCAGATCAGAAGCATTAGGATCGACACAGAATTTACCGTCTATACGGGCAACACGCACTTCCGATATCGGACCTTCGAAAGGAATATCGCTTACAGCTATTGCTGCGGAAGCGGCAAGACCTGCAAGAGCATCCGGCATTATATCTTTTTCTGCAGAAATAAGCGTGACGTTAACAAAAACGGCAGCATGAAAATCAGCAGGAAACAGTGGTCTCAAAGCCCTGTCTATCAAACGAGAAATAAGAATTTCATAATCGCTCGCTCTTCCCTCCCTCTTCATAAAACCTCCGGGGAATTTTCCGGCTGCTGCAAACTTTTCCTTATAATCTACCTGCAAAGGCATAAAGTCCACATTTTCTTCAGCATCCCTGGCACATGTAACCGTTGCGAGCAGCATCGTTCCACCCATTTTAATCACGGCCGAACCGTCGGCCTGCTTGGCCAGTTTCCCGGTTTCGATTTCGATTGTCCTGCCATCATTCAACTCGATGGTCTTTCTTACTATATTCATCAATTTATCTATTATGTATTACTATCTCTCTTTTTTTTCGTATTTTTTCAGCATATCTTACAAAGATAGATATATTTATCAAAATAATATAACAAAACGGGAAAAGGGCCGGAAAATACTACGTTAATATATAGAAGCATTTTCCGGCCCTTTATTATATGCAAGCCAATATCCTGCATTTATTTATTATTCAAGCAACTACCAGGCGTACAGCGGACGTCCGCTCATCATATCCTTAACCTTGTTTTTAACGTCCTCCACTATAACCGGATTATCGATATTCGAAAGGACCTTGTCTATCAGATCCACTATAACTACCATATCCTTTTCCTTAAAGCCTCTGGTGGTAACGGCGGGGGACCCTATCCTCAGCCCCGAAGTCTGAAAAGGTGAACGGTCGTCGAAAGGCACCATATTTTTATTTACGGTTATGTTTGCCTGCACAAGGGTATTCTCGGCCATTTTCCCTGTAATATCAGGAAACTTTGTACGCAGATCTATAAGCATAAGATGATTATCGGTTCCACCCGAAACAAGCTTATATCCCTTTGAAATAAACTCGGAAGCCATTGCCTGAGCATTATTCCTCACCTGTATCTGATAATCCCTGAATTCAGGCTGGAGAGCCTCAAAAAATGAAACCGCCTTTGCAGCTATGCAATGCTCCAGAGGTCCGCCCTGCGTCCCCGGGAACACGCTCGAATTTATAATAGAAGACATCATCTTTAATTCCCCCTTCTTATTACGTAATCCGAAAGGATTCTCAAAATCCTTTCCTATGAGTATTACGCCACCGCGGGGTCCTCTCAATGTTTTATGGGTAGTAGAAGTAACGATATGTGCATATTTTACCGGATTCTTAAGTAATCCGGCGGCTATAAGACCTGCCGGGTGCGCCATATCCACCCATAATATCGCCCCAACCTTGTCCGCAATAGAACGCATTCTTTCGTAATCCCACTCGCGGGAATATGCCGACGCACCGCCTATGATAAGTCTGGGTTTGTTATCCAGAGCAAGTTTCTCCATCTCATCGTAATCTATATAACCGTCTTCTTTAACATGATAAGCTACGGGATTATATAATTTACCGGAAATATTAACGGGAGAACCGTGAGTAAGATGTCCGCCGTGTGACAAATCGAGACCCATAAAAGTATCGCCCGGATTTATGCAGGCCATCATCACCGCCATGTTAGCCTGAGCTCCGGAATGGGGCTGCACGTTTGCATATTCGGCATCGAACAATTCCTTAAGCCTGTTTATTGCCAGCTGTTCTATCTGATCCACAACCTCGCATCCTCCGTAATATCTGTGACGGGGATAACCTTCGGCATATTTATTAGTACAAACCGAGCCGAGCGCCTTGAGCACCTGATTGCTTACGAAATTCTCCGACGCAATAAGTTCCACACCATTCAACTGCCTGTTTTCCTCTTTTTTAAGTAAATCGGAAATATCTAAATCTTGTTTCATATTTTGGTATTTTTGCAGCGGTAAAGATATTCAAAAAAAAGTTTTTCCAATAATAAAATATGAACAGAAAATTAAAAAACGACGAATTGGGGCGAATGAGCATAGAAGAGTACAAAACTTCGCCTAAAACAGGAATCACTGTAGTTCTTGACAACATAAGAAGTATGCATAACATAGGTTCCGTTTTCCGTTCTTGCGACTCGTTCGGTATCGAAAAGATAATACTGTGCGGCATCTGCGCCACTCCGCCCAGTCCCGAAATACATAAGTCCGCACTCGGAGCCGAATTCTCGGTAGACTGGAAATATTTTAAGAAAACGGAAGATGCCGTAGCCGGGTTGAAGCAGGCGGAATATACCATAATTTCAGTTGAACAGACCGAAGATTCAATAATGCTCGACAAGATGAAACTCGACGGAAATAAAAAATACGCGCTTGTTTTCGGCAACGAAGTATTCGGCGTTCAGCAAAGCATAATAGATATGAGCGATGCCGTGCTTGAAATCCCGCAATTCGGAACCAAACATTCCCTGAACATCTCGGTAGCAGCGGGTATAGTTCTTTGGGAATGTTGCACTTTTTATAAAAAAATGTAACTTTGAGGCTATTCAAAGCCACACACATTAACATACTTTATATTATTCAAAACCACATGTCAAAAAAAATTTTTATTTCGCTGTGCATAATATGCTTGTGTATGATGAGCATAAACGATGCAAACGCGCAGAGGAAAAGGAAATCTAAAAAAGAGCCGGCAAAAAGCGAGCAGGCTTTAAAAAAAGATTCCACAAAAAAGAAATCTGCAAAAGGTCCTGTCCATATGGACAAATTTATCAAGCATGACACCAAAGTAATTAAGGGACTGACGCCGTTCTTCAAGCAGGAAGGCAAATATTACATTAAGGTAAACGATTCCTTAATAGGACGCGATCTGCTGCTCGTGAGCCGCATTTCCCGCGGAGGAGAAGGACTGAGAATAATGAGAGGATTTATGGGATACGCCGGGGATGAACTTAACGATGTCGTAGTACGTTTCGAAAAAGGTCCCGAAAACAAAATATTCCTCATATACATGGCATACAACGACGTTGCCCGAAAAGAGATGAAAGACAACGTTGCAAGATCCAACGAACATGCAATAATTTATGCCTTTGATGTAAAGGCACGCTGCAGGAAAAGCGGCGACGAGGCTATTGATATAACCGGTTTCCTCAATCAGGATTCAGAATACGCCTTCGTGCCCAACGACTTCAAAAAAGCCGCCAATATAAAGATGGAAGCCAAGGATAAATCATATATTGATACTGTCCTTACTTTCCCCATAAATACGGAACTGAAGGTAACAAGAACATATGTTCTGAAGAACGACCAGTATGCAACCATAGGTATCAACGCTTCCCTGGTAATGTTGCCGAAAGTTCCTATGACCGCAAGATACTTCGACGAAAGGGTCGGCTACTTCACTACGAACTACGACGACTTTGACAAAGACCCTCTGAAAGTCGAAAGGACACGGCTTATCTGCCGCTGGAGATTGCAGCCCAAGCCTCAGGATATTGAAAAATATAAAAGAGGAGAACTTGTAGAACCGGCCAACCCGATAGTCTTTTACATCGATCCCGAAACACCCAGGCAATGGGTTCCATATCTTATTCAGGGAGTAAAGGACTGGGAACCTGCATTCGAAAAGGCAGGATTCAAAAACGCCATTACCGCAAAGGTCGCTCCCACGCGCGAACAAGACTCAACATGGAGTCTCGAAGATGCAAGGCACTCTGCAATAATATATAAACCTTCAAGTATAGAAAACGCAAGCGGCCCTCATATAAGCGATCCGCGTTCCGGCGAAATAATCGAATCCCATGTAAACTGGTACCATAATGTTATGGAACTGTTGTCTAACTGGTATTTCGTACAATGTTCCCCCGTTGATACGGCGGCCAGGAGCATGCATCTCGACCCTAAGATAATGGGTGAACTGATAAGATTCGTATCCAGTCATGAGCTGGGACACACCTTGGGGCTCAGACACAACTTTATAGGATCCAACATATACCCTACTGACAAGCTGAGAGATACGGCTTTTTTAAGAAAGAACGGACACGCAACTTCAATAATGGATTATGCACGTTTCAACTACGTGGCACAGCCGGGTGACAATATTCCCAGGGAACTGCTCTATCCGAACATAGGCCCTTATGACAAGTGGGCGATAGAATGGGGATACAAATTATTTCCCGACATTAATAACGCAGACAAGGAAAAGGATACTCTTTCAAAATGGATAACGGAAAAGATTAAAGATCCGATTTATCTGTTCGGAACCGAATCAGACGCCAGCGATCCGAGAATGCAATCCGAAGATCTCGGAAAAAATCAGATGATCGCCAACACATACGGAATAAAGAACCTCAAGTTCATTATGAAACACATCATAAAATGGACGAGCGAACCCGGAAAAGGTTACGAAAATCTGCAGAACTACTACAGGCAGGTCCTTACACAATATAACAGATACATAGGACACGTTTCGAAATACATCGGAGGCATGTACTACAATCCGAAATTGTCGGGTCAGGAAGGCGACGTACATACGCATGTAGGCAAAACCAAACAGGAAGAGGCAATGTCTTTCCTTAAGAAAAACATTTTCGAACCGCAGCTCTGGCTTGTTCCCAACGATGTAATGAATAATACGGTAATGCGTTCCGATATTATTATGCAGGGCAATTTCAATTACGTATTCGGAAAACTCCTGTCAAAAAGAGTAATGCTCAATCTTTACAATGCCTCCCTTACGGAAGGAAGAAAAGCATATTCCATATCCGATCTGTTCAGTGATCTTAATTCCTGCATATGGTCACCAATGCCGGCCGATCCCAAACTTGCCGCATATCACCGCATGCTGCAAAAATGCTATGTAAACAGTCTCCTTGATCTGTATACCGGCAAAAACAACATCTCAAGATTCGGCACACATACAGCAAAAGACAACTCCGATATCATATCCATGGAATACTACCAGATAATAAAAATACAGGGCAGATTAAAAACCTTAGGAGGATCGGAACTCGAAAGAGCACATTACAAATATCTATACGAGCTGATATCCAAAACCCTTAAGGACAACAGCGCAACCGGAATAAACAGTAAGAAATAAAGAAATCCGCAAAAGAGAAAAAACGGAATAATATAAGCCCCCGCACGAATATATTCGTGCGGGGGCTTTATCGTATCGGCGATATCGCCGGCAGATACTATTTAAAATGCTCTTCTATATCATAAAGCAAAGTATATTGAGCATCGTCGAACCCGTCGATATAACTCCTTGAATTTGCAAGAAGAGCACATGATACTCCGTTATATCCGCGCATCCATATTGTTGCTGTTCCTGCAAGATTGCCGCTGTGGTATGCTGCCCAATTTTTAAAGGCGCTGTGATACACCCTCCATCCGAGCCCGTAATATGGATATACGCTGCAAGGAGTATACATAAGATCGAGCGTGGATTTCTCGAACATATCCGGGACTACGGTTCCGTAATCTATACAGGCCATCAATCTCATCAGTTCCACCGAAGATGCAATGATGCCTCCTGCGGCTTCTATTACGGTCATGGGATTGCCGTATCCATCGGTACCGCTCTGTGAATAATAAACAACTTCATTCTCTCTTCTATGCTCGCGATCACCTCCTACATGAATATCCTTGCAGTCGGCCAAAGCGACGACTTCCTTCACGTAAGTTTCATAATCTTCACCGGTTATTGTTTCTATTATCCTGCCGACCATACCAAACCCGAGATTATAATATGAATAGTGAGCCCCGGGCTCGTACGTCTGTGGAACATTATCAAGGACATAAGCAATACGGTCGTGCAGAGACTTCCCGTAAAAGCGTCCGTCGCCCGTAAACATTGGATCTGGATCACTTATCCATCCGGAGGTATGCTGCAAAAGATTCCTTAGCGTAACTCTCTTGGCTTTGTCAGGCATATTATCGCCGAATTCATCAGCCAGATAACCACCCTCTCCGAATACATTACGGTCGAGATCTATTTTCCCTTCCTCGTAAAGTTTCATTATGCAAAGCGTAGTAATCTGCTTGGACATACTGGCCAATCTGAAAAGCATATTAGGATATACCATTTCATGATTATCCTTGTTTGCATAACCATAACCGTATGAATAAGTAAGAGCTTCGTTCTTGGATACAGAACATGACATTCCCGGAATAGAATACTTTATCATGAAGTTATAAACCATCTTGTCGATAGTTGCATTTCCGTTCTTTACCAAGATGTAATAATCTTTTCTTTTACCGTTTTCCGCTTCTACGGTCAGCTTCACAGCCTTAGAAAAGTCGGTCGCAGTAACTCCGGAAAAGGCGGAATTGCCGTCCATATAAAATTTGGCCTTTTCGTTTATATCAACCGTAGGAATAAGATAAGTCTTGTCGGCGCCTTCCGGTACCGTAACATAAACAACGTTAGTTCCGAACACTCCGTAAGCGGAAAGGGTTACTCCGCTTCCGCTATTAACCTCGCTGTTGAAAGTTAAGGAATACAGAGTGTTGTCGGAAGAGACCGTCGTTACCGGATCAGGTCCGTTTCCGTTTCCTCCGGAAGAACACCCTTGTATATTAAAAAAAATAAAAGCCGCAAGTACTGTTGAGAAAGCACTACGGCAAAGGTAATAAGGCTTTACCCTTGAAAAGGATAAAATGTTTTTCATAATAAATTAAGGTTAAAAGTTATTTTGTTGTTGTTAAGGATTCATCATTTCAGTATTTCTAAATTCGAGTATTTCGTAAATTGAATCCACGGCAGCTGCGGCCGGTCCCGAAGGATTTAGTAATTTCGCTTTATTATAAGCGTTTATGGCATCTCCCCATAACTCCTGACGCCTGTATATATTGCCGAGAAGATACCATGCAGAAGCATTGGAAGGCTCTTTTTCCAACAGGACGTTCAGACAATCATACGCTTCTGAAAGTCTTCCCTCCCGCAAAAGGGCTTCTATTTCCAGGGAATCCAGAATCCCTGCTATTTCTTTTTTATTATCCATAATACGACGGTTTTTTACACAAGTCCCGAAAACCCCATGAATGCAAGAGCAAGGATACCCGCGGTTACCAGCGCTATAGGCGTTCCCTTAAAAGCTTTCGGAACATTCGAAGTTGCAATCTGTTCTCTCATTCCTGCGAACAATATTATGGCCACACCATATCCTATGGCGCTTGCCACGGCAAACACTACGGATTCACCCAAATTAAGCATATGTGAAGCTCCGCAGAATGTAAAGTCCTTCTGAACTACCATGAGGGCAACGCCGAGAACGGCGCAATTGGTTGTTATCAACGGAAGAAATATTCCAAGGGCCTGGTACAGCGAAGGGCTTATCTTCTTAAGTATTATCTCCACCATCTGTACGAGCGCAGCTATAACGAGTATGAATGCTATGGTCTGCATGAATTCTATATTCAAAGGCAGAAGAACGTAATACTGTATCAGGTAAGTGACCAGAGTGGAAAGAGCCATTACAAAACAAACGGCGCCGGACATTCCTACGGCGGTAGAAACCTTCTTGGAAACACCAAGGAAAGGGCAAACGCCAAGGAACTGCGACAGAACTATATTATTTACGAATACAGCCGATATTAATATTATTATATATTCCATTTTTATCCCCTATTAAATTATTTCTTTTCAGAAAGTTTATTGAACAAAGCCATAAGACATCCCAACACAAGGAATGCCCCCGGAGCCAACACGAATACGAGAATTCCGTCGCCTCCCGAGAATTTCACTCCAAAAACCGACAAATTGCCGAGAATCTCGCGAATGAGTCCCAGCACCGTAAGCGAAATCGTAAAACCGAGTCCGACCCCCAGACCGTCGAGCAAAGACTCGAACACGCCATGCTTGTTGGCAAAAGCCTCGGCACGTCCGAGGATTATGCAGTTTACGACTATCAGGGGAATAAAAATTCCCAGAGACTCGTAAAGAGCAGGAGTATACGCCTGCATGAACAGCTGAACTACTGTTACCAGGGTAGCTATGAGAACTATATATGAAGGTATCCTTACCTTATCAGGTATGAGCGGAGCAAATGCGGCTATAAGCATATTGGAAAGCACTAGAACGGCCAAAGTGGCCAGCCCCATACCCATTCCGTTCAAAGCCGAAGTCGTAGTCGCCAAAGTAGGGCACATGCCCAAAACCAAAACGAATGTAGGGTTGTTTTTTACAATCCCCGCAGTCAACAATCCCATCTTGTTACTCATTGCTATCTATCTGAGCCTCCTTTCCCGAATTATTCGAATTCACGTTTATACTCTTGAACGCACCGTATGCATCCCTTATCACATCACAAAATGCTCTGGAAGAAATTGTAGAAGCGGTAATTGCATCAACGTCGCCTCCGTCCTTCCTCACGGCCACCTTAAAATCCTTATCATCCGGTATCTTGCCATTGAACTGGACTACGAAGTGACTTTGGGAATCAGTTATCCTCGCTCCCAGTCCCGGAGTCTCGGAATGCGATATAACGGATGAATTATAAATTTCGCCGTCGGGTTTGAATCCGACCATGAGATTTATCCTGCCGCCGAATCCCTTCATCGTACTTGCTTCTATTGCATATCCCACTATCTTGCCGCCCTTTTTTGCTATATAAGCCACGGTAGATCTTGTTTTGCCGTCATATGTATAATTCAGCCTAAGGCTGTCGGCTACCGGATTGTTGTCGAACGCCGGAGTTACCTGTGCTATTGCAGCATTGGTCTTTGCGATCTGTGCATTCTGTATAGGCTTCAGAGTTATCACATAAACGGCTCCGAGCACCGCTGAAGTAAACAGACATATGACTACCATCGTAGCCACCATATTCTTGAATGTAGATTGTCTTGCCATTATCTTGCCTCCTTAGCAAAACGTTCGGGCTTGCACCATTTGTTCAATAGCGGAACCGTAGCGTTCATTATCAATATTGCAAACGAAACACCTTCAGGATAAGCTCCGAAACGACGTATAAGTATCGTAAGGAAACCTATGCCGGTGCCGAAAATTATCATGCCCCATTTGTTCATCGGCGAAGTCGTATAGTCAGTCGCCATAAATATAGATCCGAGCATCATTCCTCCGGTAAGCAAATTAAACAGAGGATCGGTAAATTCGGCAGGATTAGCCAGCCATAATATACCTGACAACAAAATAGCCGAGCCCCATATGGAGAATGTTATATAAGGCCTTATTACTTTTCTGGCCAGCAGATAAACAAATCCCAGCAGCAACGCGACGGTAGAAACCTCGCCCGCCGAACCTATCCTGGCAAACAACAATTGAGAATAAGAAAGGCCAGGATTTGCGGCAAATATCTGAGGAACCGTTTGTCCTCCGTCCAGAGCTTCCTTAACAAGCACCAGAGGCGTGGCGCCCGAAACGGCATCGAGAGAAGTGCCAAGAAAAGAATGCGGAACAGACCAGTTGGTCATCACAACAGGAAAAGATACCAGAAGAAAAACACGACCCACCAGAGCCGGATTGAAAATATTCTGTCCTATCCCGCCGAAAGTCATCTTGGCTATTCCTATTGCGACTACGGATCCTATCACTATCGCCCACCATGGAGAACTTGCAGGCATATTAAGAGCCAGAAGTATTCCGGTAACGGTTGCAGAAAGGTCATTAACCGTGACCTTTCGTCTTAGCATATATTTTTCTATTATAAATTCGGTCAGCACACAGGTAACTACTCCGAGGACTACCAGCTTTATTGCGGAAATGCCGAAATAAACAATGGAAACCGCAACGGCGGGCAGCAGTGCTATAATAACGTCTCGCATAATCCTCCTGGTATTTTCCCTGCCATGAAAATGCGGAGACGGCGACACAAGAAATTTTTTCATTATGATAATTCGGTTAAAATTGACATATTATTTTTTAGGACGGTTTTTAATTATTCTCATGACCCTGCCCTTTTGAATCCTTATGGTATCCAACAGCGGAATGTAGGCTGGACATGTAAATTGACAGCATCCGCATTCTATACAATCGAAGATTCTGTTTTCCTCAAGGCCTTCCATGTCGTTTATACGGCCCAATTTATTAAGAAGATAAGGTTCAAGCCCCATGGGACAAGCCTGTATGCATTTGCCGCATTTGATACAGAACGTCTCTTCCTTCCTTTTGGTTTGCTCCTCGGTAAGATACAATATGGATGAAGAGCCTTTTAAGGTTGGTGCATCCATATTGGATATGGCCTTTCCCATCATAGGACCTCCGCTAAGTATTTTTACCGCTTCTTCCGGTATTCCTCCTGCATATTCGGCTATTTTAGAAAGAGGAGTTCCTACTCTGTGCCGGAAATTTTTCTGACCCGGAGCGCAATTTCCGGTAACGGTCATTATACCTTCGAACAAAGGTTTGTTTTTTTGAACGGCTTCATAAACAGCCAGAGTTGTTCCTATATTCTGAACAACGGAACCGGTAGCAATAGGCAATCCCATGGAAGGGACTTTTCTTCCTACGACGGCATCTATCAGCTGTTTTTCTCCGCCCTGCGGATATTTCTTCTTCAGCGGGACCACCTTTATGCCGGGATAATCCTTTTCAAAAGCCCCGAGCTTTTCTATAGCTTCAGGCTTATTGTCTTCAACACCTATGAAACCTTTTGAAACGCCAAGCGCCTTCATCATTATTGCGGCTCCTATTATTATCTGCTCGGGCATTTCCATCATAACGCGGTAATCCGAGGTAAGATAAGGCTCACACTCGGCTCCGTTTATAATAAGGAATTCTGCCTTGCATCCGGGAGGAGGAGAAAGTTTTACGCAAGTAGGGAAAGTCGCTCCGCCCAGTCCTACGACTCCGCATTCCTTTATGCGCTCTATTATCTGTTTGGAATCCAGTTTTATTTCCCTTACAATATCTCCGGATCTATCTATGGTATCTATCCACTCGTCGCCCTCGGTTTCTATCGTAACGGTATTGACCTCTTTCCCGGACAGATCTTTAACGGGACCTATTTTTTTAACCGTACCTGAAACGGAAGAATGTACCGGGGCCGATATGAAACCTCCGGCATTTGCAATCAGCTGCCCTACCTTAACCTTATCTCCTACTGCCACAACGGGAATCGCCGGAACTCCGAGATGTTGCGACATCGAAATATACGCGATATCCGGAATCGGAAGATTCTCTATGGGAGCATCAGCCGCAAGCTTATAATCATTTGGATGAACTCCGCCGATGGAAAATGTTTTCATATCAATTATCCTTTATTAATAATAAATTCATAAATTAATTTGCAGTGCCTGAAACCGGTTCCGCTGATGCAGCCGGCTTTACCGCGGCAGCAGCCGGCCTCGGAGGAAAATTAAGAGCATGTATAGCTCCCGTAGGGCAGGCATCGTAACATTTCCTGCATAATTTGCACTTGGTAAAATCTATATAAGCAAGGAAATTATTAACATGCACGGCATCGAAAGGACAGGCTTTCTCGCACAGGCCACAACCTATACATGCCGCCGCACAAGACTTTCTGGCAACCCCGCCTTTTTCCTGATTCATGCAAGAGACATAAAGTCTGCGGGATTTGAATCCTTTTTTCCTTAGTTCTATTATGTTCTTCGGGCAAGCGGCCACACAGGCACCGCAAGCCGTACATTTTTCTTCGTCAACAACCGGAAGGCCGGTTTCAGGGTCCATAGATATGGCGCCGAACTTACATGCAGACACACAATCACCCTGGCCGAGACACCCATATAAACACCCCGTATCTCCGGCATATAAGGAGCTCATTACGGCACATGAAGAACGCCCGTCGTAAATATTCGTCCTCGGCCTTTTTTCAAAAGAACCCGAACATCTGACAACTGCAACCATGGGATCCTTTTCGGCAACTTCATATCCCATAGCCCCGGCAACCTTCTTCATAACGTCGTTGCCGCCTACAGGGCAAAACAGGGTATCCAGATTTCCGGCCTTAACCACGGCTTCTGCAAAAGCCCTGCATCCGGCCTGTCCGCAGCCTCCGCAATTCGCTCCCGGCATAATAGCTTCTACAATATCTATGCGGGGATCTTCCTTGACTTTGAATTTTTTAGCCACATAATAAAGGACTATGGCCAATACAAGACCCAGCAAGCTGAGCGTTAAAATCGTAAAAATAATAATGTTAGTCATTATCGGTTTTATCTTCTATAAAAAAATCAAAATTATCGGATATCCTTTTCCGGAACAAATAAAGGCAAAAATAATAAAGAGCTACCGCGCCCAGCGTTATGAGCCCGGAAACACGTTCATCCGAATAAAAACGCGGCAAAGTTAATAATAAAATCATAAGAACAATAAGAGGAACCACATAAGAAATAAACACGGCCTTTAATCCGAGCGAACGCTTTAGAACGACCCGCACTTTGTCGCCTTCGGAATATTTTCCCCCGTAAATATTTACAATATCTATTCTCTTCGTAGCAGATTCCGAAGTAGGGCACATAGCCCTGGCATGACATACCGCGCATGCGGAATTGCTGGTTATTTCCACTATTATTTTCCCGGGGGTAACGGAAATGACACGACCGTCATGTTTTATCGAGTCCGTCTTCATGTTCTTATTTTATTTTGCTCGACAAAGGATGGTTCAAATTCGAGTAATTTTTCAATCTTCCGGTAACACGGCCTACAAGAATCGGCGATTCGAAAAACAGGGGAATCTTGTTATCATCGTCGGTAATCCATACATAGAGATCATCTTTCCCGGTAAATATTTCCCCTGCCACCAGCTTTACCGCAAATTTAAGCGTATGAAACGTTCCCAGTCCCCTTATTTTCTTGTCTTCCTTACCGTAATATATAAAATACAGATCGTAAATTTTATTATCTATTGCAAAATACAAAGGATGTTTTCTGCCGGTTTTCATACTGTTGAAATTAAGGGCCCTGCATGAAAAAAAGAGAGTGAGCAAATCCATCGCATTATGAGGATTTGCTATTACGGTATCCTGCGGAGATCTGTCGTATTTCCGTATTCTTACTTTTATGGCATCATCGGTAAACGAATAATGATTGGTAATCCGGTATTTGCCTTCCGAGGTTTTCCTTTCGAAGTTTATAGGTCTAAGGTCCGACTCATAAAAACTTGAAGAAAAATACTCCCTTACCTTAAAAAATAAATCGTAGAATTTGTAAGTATATCCTACGACTTCGGCCTTATATATTCCGTTATCATAATTCAGAGAGCACTTGCCCTCGCCGACATCGGTTTTTATGCCCCCCCATGTATAATTAAGTATATATGCCAGTTGTTCTCCTCCCTTGAATGGATAATCCTTTCTTTCCTTCTGGGCCATACAGGCAACGGGAAACATAAGAAGAACAACGATCCGGAATATTTTGAAATATTTTTTCGCCATAACAATATAATGCGATTAAAAGTCTCCTGATCCATTATACCCACCCTGATCACCACCGTTCATTCTCGAGTCCTGAATCGGAGACGTTCCGTACATAGCGGCATCCATATCGGAATCTTCAAGATCGACGAAACGGACTTCGGAACTTCGGAATTTCATATGAACGTCTCCGACCTCACCGTTACGGTGCTTTGCTATTATTATATCGGTATATCCAGGAATCTGATTTTTCTCCGATTCAAGCCCGTAACGATCATACCTGTGTATGAACATCACTATATCGGCATCCTGCTCTATGGCCCCGGATTCACGAAGATCGCTCAGCATCGGCCGGCCGTTTCCTCCTCTGGTGTCCACTGACCTGTTCAGCTGGGAAAGAGCTATTATAGGAATTTCAAGTTCCTTTGCGATAGCCTTAAGATTCCTTGATATGGCGGAAACCTCCTGTTCCCTCACACCCTGCTTCATGTCCGAAGGCGCTGACATAAGCTGCAGGTAGTCGATTATTATCAATTTCACTCCGGCGGTGGCTACAAGTTTCCTGGCCTT
>JALCMP010000013.1 GCA_022648545.1 Bacteroidales bacterium
TGTCGCGTTTCTTTTTTAAATAAGGATAGTCAACCGGTTCCCAGCATGTAGGAAATTCTTCGAAAACGCCTCCGCAGCTTTTTGAAAAACGTGCATCGCATATCTTTCCGTCATATTTCAAGACTTCTCCCCAGGTTGAATCCACCGCCCTGATAACAGTTTTAGTGGATTCACGGGTAAGTCCCTGGTACCTCTGGCAATGATCGTCGGCACAAACATCAAAAAGGGTATGATCTTCGCGATCCGACCATTTTATAAGTTCCGACTCAGTACGCGTACATGCCTGATATTTCCTTTCGCTTTTCACGATTTCGCGACTCTTCTCAATCTGGGCAATTAACCATGATCTGGAAATAACAGCATGAGCCTTAAGCAATTCCAATGAAGCATCGGCACTCATCTCCGATGATATTACACTGGTAAGATAATCTTCTATTCCTATTATGTTTATTGCGGCAATCATGCCGTCTTCGATAAGAAATTTGAGAGCACCGGAGAACTTTTCTTTTTCCTTACGTTCCCAATGAAAATTCACCCCTATAGTTACATCCTTCAGCCAGAATGTTCCCTCGTCGCAGCTAAGGTATTTATTTTCCTTTACAACCTGACGGTTTACGAAATCAAATCTGTAATTGGGAGTTTTGGGAACAAGAAGCAACTCTTCGAACTCTTTTCCCTCCCAAAAGATTTTTCCGTTGCGTAACTGCACATTCATTG
The DNA here is from genome assembly GCA_022648545.1 of Bacteroidales bacterium. Classification (GTDB taxonomy): domain Bacteria; phylum Bacteroidota; class Bacteroidia; order Bacteroidales; family UBA932; genus Egerieousia. The sequence continues at coordinate 718 of JALCMP010000013.1, forward strand.
CTCCGGAATAGAATTTTTCGCATCCTTCCGCGGTATAGGCGGAATTCAATTCGAATTCTATCGTTTCCGCATGCATTATGCCTACGCTCACGATAAATTGTTTCTTCATGTATTTTTGTTTTTAGTTGTGTGTGTGTTCTTCATAGTTTTTATTATATCCTCCGACTGCCTGTGAGTAATGCATATTTCAGAAAATATCTTTTCGATATCGCCGGAAGTGATTTTATCGAAATCCTCCTTACGGGGAGTAACGAAAATACCCCCGAAATCAACCGAGGCCGGACTTACCAGTAAATGTTTTTCTCCTTTGGCTGTATAGCAGGAAGGTCTGAGTTGGCGCCTGACGAAAACAGCTGCACGCCACAGATTAGGATCACGCTTATTATCCGTACGTTCGAACCATACCAGAATATCCATCATAGGTTCCCAATCTCCTTTTTTCACAGGAAGTACCGACATAAATAAATTGAAAACTCTGGTTATATCCCTGCGACAGTGTGACTCTAGGATAAAACATCCGTTTGCGAAATTTACGACATACGAAAGACGTGTACGTGCCGTTTTATAAAAGACCTTGCGATCAAGCTTATCGAAATCCGTCTGAAGAGGCAATTCCCCCTTGTTCCCCGCCTGAAAATGAAGATGATCGGGTGCAGAAGCTCCACATTTAGGACCATTGTAAAAAACAATGTGATTACAAAGAGATTTGGCAAGAGATACCATATCAATAAAACGTCCTTCTATATGCTGCCTTACATGCACGTCATCCACGATTGTAAAATGCCTGTTGAAAATAGGAAAAGGATTAACTATCAGATCGTATTCTCCGCCATCGCATATTACACGTACGGCATCCTGACCAACCTGTCGATATTCGCGGCATAAAAAACATTTCCTGTTTCTTAGTGTCTCCGCATCTATTTTAGCGGTTGTGGAAACAACACGTGCCGGATTATACTGCACTTTAAAATCAAAACATCCGACCCTGAGCCTTTTTATTGAAACACCGGCCAGAGCCCCAAAACGTTCGGATGCAACAGACCATGTTTCAAGATCTTTTTTCAAAAGAGCATCCGCTATATCGGACGTCAATTGCCTCCATGTATATTTTTCACTTTTTTCCTCAGCCATAGGTATAAAATTCTTAAAACGCCATATCCTTCGCCGGAGTACAATGCCGACGAAGATATATGGCGATATAATGGTGCTTCCTATAAACGACCGCTGCCGTTCATACGTACCCTGGCCTGCACTTCCCAGGTCCTTAGCCTGTCTTTGTAAACATTATTTCTGTTAGTGGTAACTATGTCCAGAGCGGCATCGGAATTTCCGTCCCATCTGCGACAGAAATATACGGAATCGTACACCCTTCCGATCTGGTATCTGCGTGAGAACATAAGTCCCAGAGCATAATCCTCGCCATAGCACACATTAGGGAAATTTATATTCCTGAGGACAGGTGTATAGAATGCCCTCGGAGATCCGAGACCGTTTATTCTAAGTGCATTATTACGCCCGTTATCAGGAGTCCACTCTTTATGTCCTATATACCCCGGAGGTATGGTATTCATATGAAAATCGGTTATAGTATAAGACCCTATTACCATTGCGCAATTATTTTCATAAAACGCCTTTACCATCTTCGACAGGGTATCGGGCCCCGAATAAACGTCATCGGAATCCATCTGCACTGCAAACTTACCGCATTGAGAATGATGTACCGCGCTGTTCCAGTTTCCTCCCACACCGGTATCGGTACGTTCCGGTATTATGTGTATCAGCCTTTTGTCATCCTTAAATTCGTCTATCGCTTCGGTTGTTCCATCGGTACAATGCTGATCTACAACTATTACGTTGTACTTAAAATCAGTTTCCTGCGACAAAGCGCTTTTTATCGCATCGCGTATTGTCTTAACCCTGTTATAAACGGGGATGATTATAGATGCCTCGTTCTCGAACTTTTCACAATCCAGATCTATATGCTCGAATTTAGGTTCAAGATATGCTCCGATCTCCTTAAGATGCTCCGTACATGCCTGCTCCATTTCTATCTGCACGGCTCTGTTCTTTGGATCTACATAATCGAACATCTTTTCTCCGCTTTTCCTTACATCCTTCTCAACATCGGAATATATGAACTCGTTTATATGCACAAGTTCGCCCTTCTGGGAAATCTTAAGACGCAGATCATATGCCCCTGCAAATTCATAATCGGCCTTCATTCGGGAAACGGCATCATGGAGAGCCGAAGTCCTGAAGAACAATACCGATCCGAAATCAAAATCGTCGCGCAGGCTTCCGAACTGGTAATCTATTACCGGGGCTTCGATTCTATTTCCCCCCGATATTCTGTAATGGTCTGCATAAAGCATATCGCCTCCAGAATCTTCAGCAACCCTTACGAATCTTTCCAGAGCGAAGAGCGTAAAATCCAGGAAAGTATATTTATTATAAAATAATGTATAACCGGCAGTCGCAAGCTCCGATATCTTTCTTATATCGGCGGAACCGGCCAGCGAATCCAATTCCACGAATTCGCATCCCCGGAGCTCTTCGGATTCAAGATCCTCCCCGGATAAATCGCAATTGCCTTTAACGCCAAGAAGAAAAACTTTGGAAACCCTTTCGCTTGCAGAAAGGCCTTTTACAGTATCGGCCACCTGAGCCTTATTTCTTACGGGAACGAAACAATCGATATTTCTTTTATTCATGTCTAATCCTCTTGCAATGAAAACTCATCCTTCCCCACTCCACAGAGGGGGCAAACCCAGTCGTCGGGAAGATCTTCGAACCTGGTTCCCGGAGCTATATCGTTTTCAGGATCTCCTGCAGCTTCGTCATATACATAGCCGCAAACATCGCAAACATACTTTTTCATAATCTTGTGTTTTATTTCGGTCGTTATTAATTTGTTGTTGGGTCTTCAAATATAGATAAAAATATATATATTTGATACCACTATGAAAAAACTTCTCTCGGGCGTGCTTTTCCCATGCCTGGCGTTGTGTCTTATTCTTGCAGGATGCGGAAAAAGCGGTACGACGCCTGAAAACAATACCGGAAACGAACCCGGTGACGGAACTACTACGGAAGACATAAAGGCGGATCCTTCCGCGCTCCCGGACAAAATAGTACTTGCCTATGTAACATCATGGGGAAGCAAAATGCCCGATGTTATTAAACTTACCCACATATCATATGCATTCGGTAACATAAAAAGCGATTTTTCCAGCATACATATCGACGGTGAAAGCCGTCTGAAAACAATAATATACCAGAAGAGGAAAAACAAAGACCTCAAGGTGCTTTTGTGCATAGGAGGATGGGGAAGCGGCAAATTCAGCGAAATGGCAGCAAGCGAAACATTCCGGAAAAGATTCGCATCCAATTGCATGGACCTCATAACGAATACAGGAATCGACGGAATAGACATAGACTGGGAATATCCTACCAGCAGTGTCGCCGGCATAAGTTCTTCGCCCGACGACACGCGGAATTTCACCCTTATGATAAAAGCCATAAGAAATGCAATAGGATCTAAACACCTTCTTACGGTTGCCTCGCCCGGAAGTGCAAGCTACATAAACTGGAAGGACGTTATTCCTTATGTTGATTTCGTAAACGTAATGACTTACGACATGGCGAATCCGCCGTATCACGATTCACCGCTGCACAGATCAGATCTTACCGGATGGCTTGCGGACGACGAAGCGGTTCTAAGACACACTAATGCCGGTATTCCCTACAACAGGCTTTTGCTGGGAATACCCTTCTACGGCAGAGGAACCGGAAAAGACGGAGAAGTTGCCACTACCGTTTCATATTCAAATTTGCTTTCCATAATAGAATCCGGTAAATTTACAGAAAGGTGGGACGATGTAGCCAAGGTGCCTTATCTTACGAATCCCGACGGCAAGATGGTTTGTTCTTACGAAAATCCGAGATCCGTATCGGAAAAATGCACCTTTGCAAAAGAAAAAGGACTAAGGGGTGTAATGTACTGGAGTTATTCCCTGGATGATGATTCCGGATCCCTGAGAGATGCAGCCTGCGAAGGCATGCTCGGCTCCGACTAACTTTAATTTTTAATACCCGTATTATGGAAATAATTCAAAAACGAAACGCCCCTAATGCAGTATCATCTCTGGTACTGGGCATATGCTCCCTTGCATTCGGATGTATATTCATAGGGCTGATTTGCGGCATAGTAGGATTGTCGCTCGCAAACAAAGGCATGAGAGAATACCGTTCCGCCCCCGATATATATAATGGATACGGAATGCTTAACGCCGGAAAAATACTGTCAATAATAGGCATTGTCCTGAGCGGACTCTATTTAATTTATTATCTGGTAATAGTACTTATATTAGGATTATCCATAGGAGGCCTGGGGCTTATCAATACCGTGGCGGCATAGTTCTCCAATATGCTGCATGATATAACAACATGGATGAGTTCGCATATGCTTCCGTGTGCATGGAAGCAGTTTCTGGGAATAAGTTGTCCCATGTGCGGATTCCAGCGTTCAGTAATAAAACTTCTGGAGGGTGATTTGGCAGGATCATTTGCAGCTTTTCCCCCGCTTACTGTTTTTGCGGCAAGTCTCATATACATTGCCGCACTCCGGCTCATACACTTGAAAAATCACACCACCCTCAATGCTCCGAAAATAAAAGTGCTCGCAATAATAAATATTGCAGCCCTTGTATTCAATTTCTTTTATCAAAACTTTTTATATAAACATATACAATGAAGACGAATAAAATAAAAGGTATATTAAGAAAATCTGTTACGGTTTTGACGGCTGTGGGCATGACTTCCGCAATAAGCATTTCGTGCAGCAAATGGCATGAAGAGGAAAAAGACGGGTTTACGCAAATCAATCAGAAAAACGGAAGGACACTCGGATACAACAAAAAATCAGGTATAAAAATAATATACCGCAACGGCTATGCATTTAAGGATCTGAATAAAAACGGAGAACTTGATATATATGAAGATTGGAGAAAAAGTCCACGGGAAAGAGCCGAAGATCTGGCGTCGGTATTATCCGTAAACGAAATAGCGGGCCTCATGCTTTACAGCAGCCACCAGGCTATTCCCGGAACAGGAACGTTCAAGGGGACATACGACGGTAAACCATACGAAGAAGGAAAAACCGATCCGTCCGCACTTAGCGACGAACAAAAGGAATTCCTCAAGGAAGACAATCTGAGACATATTCTCGTAACCTCGGTAAAGACGCCTGCCATTGCTGCAAGATGGAACAACAAGGTACAGGCCTTCTGTGAAAGTCTCGGACACGGCATTCCGGTAAACAACAGTTCGGATCCGCGCAACGGAGCCGTTGCAAACGCAGAATTCAATGCAGGAAACGGTGGCAGGATTTCCATGTGGCCCGGTGATTTAGGGCTGGCTGCAACCGGAGATCCCGAAATAACAAAACGTTTCGGCATAATTGCATCAAGGGAATACAGAGCTCTCGGCATTGCAACGGCATTGTCTCCTCAAATAGACATAGCCACCGAACCGCGCTGGTACAGATTCTCGGGAACATTCGGAGAAGACCCCGATCTTACGGCAAAAATGGCAAAAGCTTATGTCGACGGATTTCAAACTACATATGAAGGAGAATGCGTAGAAGGCAAGTGGGGATTCGAAAGTGTAAATGCAATGGTAAAACACTGGCCGGGAGGCGGTCCGTGCGAAAGCGGAAGGGACGCCCATTACGGATTCGGAAAATATGCGGTTTATCCCGGAAACGATTTCGAAAACCACCTTAAGCCATTTACAGACGGAGCATTCAGGCTTGACGACGGAACCGGCTCGGCTTCGGCCGTAATGCCGTACTATACCATTTCGTACGGGCGTGATCCGAACGGGAACAATGTGGGAAACAGTTACAGCAAATACATAATTACCGATTTGCTTAGAAATAAATACAAATTCGACGGAGTAGTGTGCACCGACTGGGCGGTAACCGCAGATGAAAAGGGAGTAGGCATACACAGCGGGAAATGCTGGGGGGAAGAGAACCTCACCGTTGCAGAACGTCATTTTAAAGCTCTTATGGCAGGCGTAGACCAGTTCGGAGGGAATAACGATAAAGTTCCCGTTATGGAAGCATATAATATGGGCGTAAAGCAATTCGGAGAAAAAGCGATGAAGGCAAGATTCGAAAAATCAGCCGTCAGGTTGCTTAAAAACATGTTCAGAACCGGACTTTTTGATAATCCGTACACCGACCCGGTTATTGCGGAAAAGATAGTCGGATGTCCTGAATATATGAAGGAGGGCTACCTGGCACAGGTGAAATCCGTAATCATGCTTAAAAACAAAAGCGGTATCGTCCCTTTGAAAAGTAAAGCCGTGGTTTACATGGAAAAACGCCATTATCCGGCAATCCCGGGATTTTTCGGGGGATCTTCCGCAGAACATGACGGATGGGCCATGGAACCGGAACTGCTAAGCAAATACTTTACGATAACGGATGATCCGCAGAAAGCCGATTTCGGAATAGCATTCATCAGAAATCCAATGTCGGGTTATGGATACGACATTAAGGACGCACAGAAGGGAGGTTCGGGATACGTTCCCATATCGCTGCAATACAACGACTATACGGCCAGATATTCGAGAAGAAAAAGTATTGCGGGCGGAGATCCTTACGAGAACTTTACGAACCGGTCATACAGAGGAAAAAGCGTAAAGACGTACAACAAATCCGACATGTACGCCGTAACAGGCATGAAGAAAAAGCTTGGGGACAAACCTTTAATAACTATTATATCCATGGACAACCCCATGGTTATGGGGGAAATAGAAAAATATTCCGACGTTATACTGGTGGGTCTGGGAATACAAAACCAGGCATATCTAGATATCCTGATCGGCAAATATAAAGTATCCGGAAAGCTGCCTTTCCAACTTCCGGCGGACATGAAAACCGTGGAAGGACAAAACGAAGATGCACCGCGCGACATGCGCTGCTACAAGGATTCCGAAGGAAATATATATGATTTCGGCTTCGGGCTTTCAGATTAACTAAACATTTCCTTAAAGATCCGTTAACTTACAATTAACCTTCCCTTTACAATAGGATAGCACTCTCTTCACGGGAATGTAATTTCTCCTTTTTTCCTTTGCCCTAGAAAAAATAAAAGCAGGCAAATATGAAAAAACGGAGTATTGTAAAGGCAAGGTTGGTTTATTTTATTACGGCATCATTCTTCATAATCTCACCTTTCCAGAACACTTATGCATTTTTTAAAGAAGATGGAGGCATCATAGAAGGTACCGTTTATGACGAAAAATCGGGAGAGACCCTGACGGGCGCTTCCGTAATAATTCCGGGGACGAACACCGGCACGGAAACGGATGCAGACGGTCATTTCAGGATTATAAATCTTAACCCTGGAAAATATAATCTCAGAATAAACTATCAGGGATATACTACTAAAGATACGCTCGGAATAGTTTTAAAACGCAGGGAAGTAAAGGTTCTGATAATAAAGCTAAGTCAGGCCGATATAGAGCTGAACAGAATAAACATTACCGCCAGAAGGAATCTGGAAAGCGAAAATACCCTTATTGCAAATCAAAAGCAATCTGTCGCCGCAGTACAGGCCATGGGCGCACACGAGCTTTCGCGAAAGGGAATAAGCAATGCCGAAAACGCAGTTTCGGAAATCGCCGGAATTTCCAAGCAGGAAGGAATAAAAAACGTATTCATAAGAGGGTTGGGCGACAGATACAACAGCACGACTTTCAACGGCTTTCCAATCCCGTCGGAAGACCCGGAATATAAAAACATATCCCTTTCATTCTTTACCTCGGATATAATAAAAGCCATAAGCGTAAACAAGGCTTTTACATCCGACATGTCTTCGGATGTTTCCGGAGCATCAATAAACATCCTTTCAAGGGAACTTCAAAAGAAAAAGGAGTTTTCGATAGCAGCTTCCGCAGGATTCAACACATCGGTGCCGGGGAACGACATATTGATTTCCGACGGAGTTAACATATTCGGCTTTGCAAATTATAAGATGCCTGTCGCAGGCGAAGACGGAAAAAGCGTTCCCAAAGTAAAATTCCATAATTCCCTCGACCCGCAAAAATCATCGCTGCCTCTAAATCATAAGTTTGATTTCACCTTCGGCAAAAAATTCACCGCGGGCAAAAACATGAACCCGCTTTCATTTTATCTGGTGGGCTCGTACAACAGGGACTTCTATTATAATAAAAGCAAACTTATGGAATTCAACACTGCGGGAAATATACGCCAGGATCAGGACTGCAAAATCTCTACTGCCAATACAAGCCACGTACTTCTCGGCAATCTGAATTACGGATTCAAACGGAATTACATATCATATAACATACTTGCCATACATAAGAATACGCAGTCTGTTAAAGATTATTACGGACGTAACACCAGGGCGTTCGAAGATGCTACTGAGAACGATTACAAGGGATTTTTGAGAAGGCAGCAGACTAACGACAACCTTCTTATAGTAAATCAAATAAACTCGGAATGGGTCTTTAACGACAAAAGCAGCCTTACGGCCGGAATAGACTATAATTACGTAAGAGGGAGCGAACCCGACAGGCGCGAGAACTATTTTTCCAACCTGCAGGACAATTATTTCATATTCACGGAAGGCGATATGAGCGACAGGAATTTTTCCCTCCTCAAGGAGAACGATTATAACGCCAGAGCGGCTTTTAAAATAAAACTACCCGATAATGCCGGAGGAAAGTCGGAAGCATACATCGGATATGCCGGAAGATATAAAAAAGACGACTTCGAAGCAGATGATTTCAGTTACGAAAACGTACATCTTGGACAATTGTCAACCGATCCGAGAAAAGACCCCACGGGCCTGGATCTCGACAATTACTATTCACAGAAAAACGCCGACGGAGGATTTTTTGAGGTAAACAAATATTATGATTTATACAATGTAAGTAAACAGGTACACTCTTTTTATCTGAGGACCGTTTACGCATTCGGAAAAAAATTCACCGCCGATCTGGGATTCAAGACGGATATTACAAACATAAAAATAGATTATAACGTAAACCGCGGTGGCAGCAAGGGCTCCGACAAAATAAACAAAACGTATTTATTGCCGGGCGTCAACCTTAAATACGATCTTTCCGGACGCCACACGTTACGTCTTAGTCTTAGCAAGACTTATACATTGCCGCAGTCAAAGGAAATTTCCCCATTCATGTACAGGGACGTATCCTTCACAAGTGCGGGTAACGCCGATCTAAAGACCTCCGAGAACTATAATGCCGACCTGAAATGGGATTATTACATGGACAGAGGTGAACTATTAACCCTTACGGCCTTTTACAAATACATAAAGGACCCTATTTCCAGAGTGGACGAAGGTAATGCGGCAAGGGTCCTTACCTACGATAATGCTTCCGACAAAGCTATCGTAGCCGGAGGCGAACTGGTCCTAAAAAAAACACTGGCGGGAAAATCAAATATAAGAAGAGGCGGATCGCTTACGGCCGGATTCAACGCGGCATACACATACACTCATACCGATATAACCATAAACGGAGCAAATGAGAATACGGGATCGAACCTTGAAGGCGCATCGCCCGTCATATTAAACTTCGATCTTTCATATAAATATACGGGAGAGAAATGCTCCTTCACAAATACGTTGGTCTTCAATTACTTCAGTGACAGAGTTTACCTCGTAGGTCTTCAGGGCTATCACGATACCATGGAAAAAGGATGTCCCACACTCGATTTCGTTTCCATAAATAAACCGGGCAAACATCTTACGCTTACATTTAAGGCGAAGAATCTGCTGAATTCGAAACATGAACTTACCAGAAAGGTAGATACGGAAAACGGTACGGAACCACGAACGCTTTCCGACGTAAGAAAAGGCATCAATTTATCCGTAGGCGTTGCATATTCATTCTGACGACAAACGCAGCCGCATTAAAAATTATAATTATCTCAACATTAAAATAAAAATAAAATGAATTTTAAAAGACTTTTGACTTTCGCAGCAATACCGGCCCTATTGTGGCTATCTGCTGCGTGCAGCAAGGACGATCACAACGACGGCAGCCCTACCAAAGGGCCGACTACCGAGTACGAAGGAAGCGTCCTCAAGGGAGACATAACGGGCAGCGTGTCATTATCGGCTAATACCACATATACGCTGAGAGGGGCCTGCCTGATAAAAGACGGAGGTAAATTATATATTCCGGCCGGAACTATAATAAAAGCCGAAGAAGGATTTGCAAATTATATGCTTGTAGAACGCGGAGGCCAAATATTCATAAACGGAACGGCCGCAAATCCCGTGGTCTTTACGGCAAATTCCGATTCTCCATATGCCGGATTCTGGGGCGGTCTGATAATAAACGGCAAGGCTCCCATAAGCGGTGTAAATCAGTCCGGCAACGAGGGATCCACCGAAATAGCCAAGGATATTAAATACGGGGGAAACGACGAGGCTGATAATTCGGGAACAATTACTTATGTCAAACTTTTGTACACAGGAGCACAAAGTTCCGACAATGTAGAACATAACGGACTCACTCTCGATGCCGTTGGATCCGGGACCAAAATAGAAAACGTTTATGTCTACAAAAGCGCCGACGATGCGATAGAATTTTTCGGAGGTTCGGTGAATGTCACCAACATAATGTCGGTTGATTGCGACGACGATATGTTCGATTTTACGCAGGGATATACAGGAACGCTTTCAAATGCCTACGGTATATGGACTGGCGACTTTTCAAGTACTGAAAAAGATCCCCGCGGAATAGAAGCCGACGGCAACCTCGACGGCGAAAACCCCAACGCATACGATCAGTCGAATTTTACCGTTAAAAACGTAACCTTCGACTTCACCTCTTCTTCATCTACGATAGAAGATGTAATAAAGATCCGTCGCGGTGCCAGAACCAAAGTCGAAAATGCAAGGCTGCTCGGAACATCCGTAGCCAAAAACATAATCGACGTCACCGACGGAGAAGGAAATGCAGATCACGAAACGTCAATAGATCTGGACATGCACTCTTTCAAGGGTACATGCCTCTATGATATAATAAACAACGGAGGCGATTCAGGATTCGCAAATCTTTCCGTATCGAGCACATCCAACAGCGGAGCTAATGTTTCAGCATTCGCATGGGCAAAACCCGTAGAAGTTTCCGACGGATCGGACGCCTCCGAATATGAAGGGACCGCTCTCCATGGAGAAATAACCACCCCGGTAAAACTAAACGCATCCAAAACATACACCCTCGACGGTACGATGCTTATAAAGGACGGAGGCAAATTATATATTCCTGCAGGTACTGTAATAAAGGCACGCGACGGCTTCGACAAATATTTGTTAGTGGAACGCGGAGGACAAATATTCGCACAGGGAACGGCAGAAAAGCCTGTAATCTTTACATCGGCGTCTGACGATCCGCAGCCCGGCATATGGGGAGGACTGATCATAAACGGTAAAGCTCCGATAAGCGGTGTAAACCAATCCGGCAACGAAGGGTCAACCGAAATAGCCAAGGACATTCTTTACGGAGGAACGGCATCCGGCGACTGCTCTGGTATTCTCACTTATGTAGAATTATTATATACTGGAGCGCAAAGTTCTGACAATGTAGAACATAACGGACTTACTCTCGATGCCGTCGGATCCGGTACGGTAATAAACAACATATTCGTTTACAAAAGCGCCGACGATGCGATAGAATTTTTCGGAGGATCGGTAAATGTCGACAAGATCCTTTCGGTCGATTGCGACGACGATATGTTCGATTTCACGCAGGGCTATACCGGAACGCTTTCAAACGCATATGGGATATGGACCAGCAGCTTTCTAAGTTCCGAAAAGGATCCGCGCGGAATAGAAGCCGACGGCAACCTCGACGGCGAGAATCCCAATGCTTATGCACAATCCGATTTTAAGGTTAAGAACGTGACTTTCGATTTTTATTCTTCGCAAGATAAACAGGTGGAAGACGTGGTAAAAATCCGTCGCGGTGCCAAAGTTGCAATAACCAATGCTCTGGCGGAAGGATTCTCATCATTCAAGGATTTCGTGGACATGACCGACGGCGAAGGTAACGGCGATACAGCATCTTCCATAAATATCACCAACAAGATGACAGGTGCTATGACGGGCAGCCTCATAAATCCTTCTTCCGGATACAACGGCATAACAATAGCCGACGGAAATACGGGATGCGACTTCACGCTTTTCTCATGGACGGGATATAATTATAAAAAATAAAGTTTGCTCCTTTTATTTTTATCGCGGGGATGACTAAGATAGTCATCCCCATTTTTTATAACTTTACGGACAAAACTTATCCGTCATGAAAAAATCACTTTTCGCAACAGCAGCAATCACAATGCTGTTCATCATGTCAAATCCCTGCCATGTTAATGCACAGGAGGCAAACATTCCTCCGTACTACGTACAGGACAAGGGGCTGTCTGCAAAGCTAATGGATATAACAGAAGGACTGGGACTAAATAAAGACTTCGACGTAGGAGCCGACGGAATAGAACAGATTTCACTTGCGGTAATCGACCTAAACGGGAAAAAGCCGCATATAGGGGGTGTGAACATGAAAAACTTCATATATCCCGCATCTGTTTACAAAATGTATGTTGCAGCGGAAGTTCTTGAGAAAATTTCCCGCGGAGAACTTAACATGGAAGATCCGTACATAGTACGTTCGCCGAACGATGCAGATAAAACCAAAGAAATCAGATTCGATCCGCGACCTCTTTTAAAGGACGGCGACACGGTTACCGTAAACTATCTGCTCGACCTTATGATAACCCGCAGCGACAACAGCGCTGCAAACTGCATGATAGATATAGCCGGACGTCCTGCAATAAATGCCATGATACATAAAAACGGATGGTACGGAAGCGAAGTAACCAGAAAATTCCTGAAAAGGAAATACGAAGATCCCGGATACGATACCATAAGGGGAACCGAAACCTGCGCCCTGCATGCCGCCGACTATATGTATAAGGTTTATACGAATACGCTCGTAAATCCGTGGGTAAGCATGCAGATGAAATGCCTGCTCGGAAGACAGCGCGACAGGAGCAAACTGGCATCCGGGCTTCCGCGCAACGTAATGTATTACAACAAGACCGGATGGTTCATGTATTGGACCAACGATGTGGGAATAGCGGACGACGGAAAGATCAGATATATAATTTCGTGTTTCGTACCTCTCGAAGCGGACAAAGCCATTCCTCTTATGAAAAAAATGTCGGCCGAAATTTATGCATTGATGCAGGCGCGCCAAAAATCCGGAAAATAACAACTACCTGTCTATTTGCAAACTCCCGTCCTGTATTCAGAAGGCGTACAGCCTTCGAACTTTCTGAACGCCCTTGAAAAAGAAGACAGAGAACCGAATCCCGACATTTCGGCTATGGCCTGTAGTGAAAAAGAAAAGGAGGAATCACGCTCCATTATTTTTTGAGCTTCCCTTATTCTGTATCCATTTACGAAGTCGCTGAAATTACTGTCGAGCTGTTCATTGATAGCTTTGGAGACATAAGTCCTGTTAGTTCCCACTCTAATTGCAACATCCCATATCTTAAGATCGGGATCAAGCCACGGACGTTCATTTTCAAAATAATCCACGAGCCTCTTCCCTATTCCTCCGAAATTAACCGGCAGGTCTTCCGATCCGGAAAAATGTTCCCTGTCGTCCCCCGACATATCAACAGGTACCTGGCGTACTCCGTAAAGACATATCATAAGATGCATTCCCGAAAAGATGAACCCCGACAGATATATCACATATTCGTTCGAATAGAAAAATCCGCGTCCGCTGAGGGTCGTCATATATCCCGATACTATCATAAAAAAAAGAAACAGTCCGTTTATTACGACAAAACGTCCGGGTCTTATACTATCGGTATTTGAAAAGCAGTCTTTGAGCAATCTCATGTGGGTGACTATATAATATATTATATAAAAGCCATATCCTGTAATCTGCATTATATGTATGATTCTCGCCGACTGATACAGGTAAAACATGCCAGAAGAAGCAGGCATGGTAGTTCCGGCGACATCTGCCATTTTAAAAAAATATTCCCTAAAAACATCTTCTCCGGCTGTACGGGAAAGAGTAAGTGAAACTGCGGAAACAACAAATGCCGGCACGAAATGAAATATATTGCGGACTAAAGAGATACGGATTCCAAAAACGCTTTTCACATAAATGAAATACAGTGAAAAAAAAGACAGCAGAGCAAACAGAAAAACAAAATCATAAAGGTGATAAATGGAAACATATCTGTGAAAATACAGGAAGTGTCCGCCGAACAATAAGGCGCTGTCGAACATAAAGAGGGCCAGGAACCATCTGTTGATATATTTTCTGTTCCCGCTAATAAAGAGAAACAGCCCTCCCAGTATGTTTACAAAAACAGGAGCAAGGGTAGAAATTGTAATTCCCATAATTTTTATCCTTTTCACAATATACGAAATGGTTCGTCAAAAAATAAATTTCGATTATGAAAAAAATTTTTACGGAATGAAAAGACATAAAATGACAATAATATGATATTGCAACAAAAAATAAAGATTATGAAGAATCTATTATTTATTTATTTGCTTTTTGCCGTGCCGGCATTATTCGGTTGCGGAGGGAACGACGACAAAAATGAAATAAACGGCCTGGATGAAGAATCCGCAAAAGAGATTCTTCAGGCACATCCGTGGAAAATATCGTCCTTCATATCGGAAGAAGATCCATATATTATAATATTCGGGGAAAACGGGGTCTTTGAAAGCGTAAACTTCTCCGAATGGTCGCACGACGAAGAGTGGAATATACAAAACGGGCATCTCGTAATAAATGGCGAATACTTTGATATTGCTGAACTTACAGATTCAAAGCTACGTCTGAACTTTGAAGAAAGCGGAACTAAAAAATCGTTCATTTTTGATAAGGAAGACGACAAAGCCGGCTTTCCCACATATCCTTTAGGAAAGACATATAAGGTAATATCAGGTTATTTCAACGGAGAAGATTTCACATGGGAGGACAATTCGGCCATCCTCCGCAGCAAGGTCCTTATAGAAAACGGGTCTGCCCTTATAACCTACAGTAAGAAGGAGGATATATCATGGCAGGCATTTTCGGGATCCTTTGCTTTTTCGGAAGACTTTGATCGCGGCTACGAAGTAGAGTACAGAAACGACGGAGATATAATTCTTAAATGGTATATCTCCGAAAGCAACATCCCCAAATCATCAATATCCGGCACTACGGTAAAGGAAGGTGAAATCATATTGCGCGAATGTAATGTTTGGGATTTCATATGCGGACCGGACTGGGTACTTAAGGAAGTAGACAAAAACGGCATTTCCGTTACTGAAAATATTCCTGTTCAGATAGGTACCATATGGTATTTCAACGTCTATACCGGAAAACTGGAAGAACGCGCCGGCGGCACATCAGAAGACACGGAATACATGAACTGGAACTTTACTGAAGATCCTACAGAAGAAAGCGTTCATATAGATATAGAGACAGAACCCGGCGAAACGATTACTTTCGCACTTATGCGCGGCAACATAGCACAGCTCGAGCTGAAAGCCGATATTGATTCATACACATATACATTCAAGTTCGAAGTGGAAGATGAATAAACCACTATTCCACTATTCCTTCCCGTCTTATTATGTACATGCCGAAACGGTTGTCCGAAATACCGTCATGCAGTTTATAAGTATATGAGAATTCCTTTCCTGAGATATTGCTGTCGAGATACTTGAACGAAATGTCCCTGTTCTCGTCGCGCAACGCCTTTGTTACTTCCGATATGTGGGTGGATATGAGAAATACGGATTTTCTGTTTTTAAGGAATTCGGATATTACATAATACGTTGCATCATAGGCATCCTTTACATTCGTTCCCTTGAACAATTCGTCGAACAATACGAATATCTTTTTGCCGCCGGCTATTTGGGAGGCAACTTCCTTTACCCTCATCACTTCCGCAAAGTAATGGGAATAATGCATATCTATGTTGTCGGAAAGATTTATGGTTGAATACATTCCGTCCATCACCGTAAATTCCATCTTTTCCGCAAACACCGGAAAGCCTATATGCGCCAGATAAAGGTTGGATCCTATGGAACGCATGGTGGTGGATTTCCCCGCCATATTAGGCCCCGTTAGCATAAGAAGATTTTGCGCACCGCCTATTTTAAGTGAATTGGCTACAGCGTTTTTCATAAACGGATAAGTTACGTTAGTATATTCAACGAAAGTACCGTCGCCTTCACGGGCGCGTGCAAATGATAATCCGAATTCATTGTAAATCGATGCAAGAGCAAGCACTACATCCATTTTATAAACGAATTCCGCCATTTGCAGAATCCCGTCGGAGAATATGTTCCCTACATATTTGGATAATGCAACCACATAAGAAAAATTGTTATTGCAATCCGGGGACGGAAGCTCTCCGGCTCTGGTGCAGATTTGCGAAGCAATACCGTTGAGATTTTCGAGTTCCTTTTTTAAAACAGGATCAAAATCCACATCCAGAACCCCGACGGCGAATTTCCGGAAAGTTTTTACGAAATCCGCAACAACATATAATG
The DNA here is from genome assembly GCA_022648545.1 of Bacteroidales bacterium. Classification (GTDB taxonomy): domain Bacteria; phylum Bacteroidota; class Bacteroidia; order Bacteroidales; family UBA932; genus Egerieousia. The sequence continues at coordinate 17,361 of JALCMP010000013.1, forward strand.
AAGCCTTATATTTATCATATCGGTCGTCGTTAAGAAATTTCTTCTGAAAGGACATGCCGTATAATTTCGCCGTGGTCTTTTTACCTCCTATGAAAAATTCTGCAACGTCCTGCATCTGTTTCCCGGTAAAAGGGAAATCAGTCTTTGCCTGGGCAAAGCATCTTATGAGCTCCGTTCTGGAATTTATGGCATCCGCAGAAGTAAGCGGATTATTGTATATTCTGTCGAACAGACGCTTTCCGCCTACCGTACGTGTTCCGTTATATCTGGTATATATGGAATCCGAAGTGAATCTTGCTGATATATTCAAATCATCAAGCGTCTGTTTATCTGCTATAAATCCTTCGGCTTCCGGAATTTGCTCTACGGCATCGAAAGGATGCACGGACTTAAGTATTGTAAGACCGAAACGGTCTCTGCAAATACCGTCTTCAAGCTTATATGTTGGCACGGGCAAAGAATCGGAAGAGACATTGGTTCTCAGAAAACATGTCCTTATCCTTGCGTTACCTTCGGCAAGGGTGTCGGCTGCATCTGCAATATGTGAAGAGATGAGAGTTATGGAATCGGAAAAGGTTGAAAAAAGATCCACAACGCCAACCGTGGCGTCATATGCATCCTTCACATTGGTTCCCCTGAATATTTCGTCGAAAAGGACTGCAAGCTTCTGCTTTTTCATGGCGGTGATTACGGTCTTCACCCTCATTACCTCGGAATAGAAATGACTGTAACCCTTCTTAAAATCATCGGTAAGGTTTATTGTAGTAAAAATTCCGTCGAATTTGTGCAATGTCATGCTGGAAGCCGGGACGGGAAAGCCTATATGCGCCAGAAATATGGAGACGCCAAGTGCTTTCATAAGGGTGGATTTGCCGCTCATATTACTTCCGGTAAGGAAAAGTACATTACGCGAAGCATCCATTAGAATATCGTTGCTCACCGGTTTCTCCAGAAAAGGATGGTGCAGCCCTTCTATTTTCAGAGAAGCTTCCTCCTCATCGGAAAAAGATGCGAAGGAAAAATTATTTGCTTCGCATTTACGCGCAACCGAACAAAAAGCATCCAGCTTATATATGAAATCCATAAATCCGGCTGTTTCCTCTTTCCCGCTTCTCCTGAATATATTATCAAGTCCGGATAATTTCTCCATTTCCTTTGCGGAAGAAGCGCGGATCTTCAGAGCTTCGGCCAGCGGACCGCTTTTAAGAAGCCCGACGGTCCGTACGGCAATATCGGTTAACTCGCAACACTCTCCGCCGCACGTTTTTTCCGTTTTATCAATAAATGCGGAAGCTCCTTCCATGAGCGAAACCATCGCATTTATCCCGTTCTTTATTGTTGTTATGCTTCCGTCCCGGCCCAGCTCCAGTTTGCCTATAAGTCCCCGTCCCCTTCCTGAAAAAGTTCCGAGCGTACCTTCGTCCAGCGAATATAAATAACTCTCGCAGGCACTTATTTCAGAAGCATGAAATGGAAAACGTATATTATTGTTTATAATAAGACGGAATGTATCCCTTCTGCCGTTCAACTCCGCAGCGGAAGAAGGTGGATACCTAAACATGGCTTCGAGCACTTTTCCGCCGTTGCCGGTTACCGTATCGGAGAATAATCCAAGTATTGTTTTCGGACCTGTATAAATATTCAGATCCTCTTCCGTACGATTATCTATGAAAAACGCCATCCTGTCAACTTCTTTTTCTTCTTACCACAATTACGACTCCAGTGCAAAGCAGCAGGAACGGCAGCAGTCCGAGAAATCCCCATTTGACATAAGGAATCGTCCTGAACGAAAGATTTATGACTTTATCTTTCATTTCCGGTCTGCGTACATCCACAGGCGCCCTGTTATCGGACAGGAATGAAAAGCCTGCGGTAATCAAAGAATAATTAGACGCTTTCACATTTTTCCTCTGTATTGAAATTTCACCGTTGGTAAGACAGTCGGCATCGCCGAGTACCATTATTTTTTGGACTCCCGAAGCAGTCTTCCGGCGCAGCGCAAGACAGGTGACGAACCGGCCTGCAGTCTTTTTGCCATTATTGTTCAGCCAGCACAACGTATCCCTTCCGCATTCGAGCATAGGAATGGTCTGGAAATCCTTAACCCCGGAATAATTTATTGCGGCAACGGAAGGAGTAACCACATATTTACCCTTCTTTACCATATAATCAAGCTGGTATGATGTATCGCAACCTGTTTTCGTAGCATGGGAATAAATGAAGTCCTTGTCGAAATCCGTTCTGTTGGTTTCTATCTCGCCCGGTTCGATGCTTACGCCGAAAATATCGAGGACGGAACCTATATATTTCGAATCTTCGGGCTCGGTTAATATAAAGAGATTGCCTCCCTTGCTAAGATAACTCTGCAAATGTTCCATTTCTTCGGGAAGAAGAGACGCCTTGGGATCTGCAAGAACCAGGATATCCACTTTATCGGGGACACCGGCTTTAAGATCCACCTGACAAAAGTCGAAACCCTGATTTATAAGCGAATATCTAAAAGACTTGTCTTCCGCAAAAATACTATATCCTTTATCACCTTCATTCCTGTAAGACCTCTCTCCGTGCCCGGCAACAAATCCTACTACCGGAACAGACATTACCAAACGTTTGAAGGCCGCGGAAATCTCGGCTTCGGAAGGATGTTTCATCATATCGTCGAATAATCTCAGTCGTGCATTTTTGCCATTTGCGGCCTTTATCACACGTACGAAATGATATTTTTCATCCGGCAATATGGAGAACGACGCCATTTTTTCCGGAGGAAGGACCCTGTTGAAATTCACCCGCATGGTCTCGCATACTTTTTCTGCACGCTGTACGGTGGTAAGCCTCTTATATTTACGGCTCATGAATTCCTCGTCGTTCTTATGGTAATATTGTATGTATTTCATCTTAAGATTGGGCTTGAAACGCGTGTACATGCGGAAACGCCTCATATCGGATACCTGATTCCTCGGAAAAGCGAACCAGCTGTCACTTGCCAGTACGTTGTTATAGGTAGTCATCGTAACTCTCCCCTTAAGCTTTGCCATTATTTTCTGACTGTTTGGCGTTAGGGTTTGCGATTTGGTTGCAGTACCGTCGTAAAAAGCCATAAATGCAGGTTTGGCACTTACATATGCAACCGAACCGAGAACTATTACGCATAAGGCGTAATCGAAAAACCTTTTTCCCCGGCCAATACTCTGCCTGCTGTTTCTGAGACGCATCATGGAAAGCAGCACGAACATTCCCGACAGTGCTATAAAATATATTACATCCTCTGAACAAATGAGACCGCTTACAAAAGTATTGGCTCTGGATTTAATGGATAACCAGTATGTCAGATTCCTTATGAAAGGGATTCCCTGTCCTATATTATCTATATAACCGAGACAGGCAAACGTCACGAATGATGAAAGAGCGGCAACTATAGGGTATTTGGTTATACTAGACATAAACAGCCCGATGGCGGAATAAGTACATATCAAAAAGAATATTCCAAGAAGGCCTATAAGGGTCGCCCTCATGTCGAAATGCGAGATAAAGAAACCTCCGGAAATCACATAAACAAGAAGCACCGCAACGAAAATAATACCTATATATATCATGGACAAATATTTGCCCAGAATAATCTGTCTATTCTTTACAGGGGACGAATATAAAAGATTTATGGTACCCGAAGAATATTCGCGGCTCATGAGGTTCATGGTAAGGAGCGGAATATATAAATAAAGATAAGTCTGAACTATAATAAGTAATCCGCGTCTCCCGCCGAATATATCGTAGCTAAGGCCGGGATAATCATATCCCAGATCCATATACCTTACATAGTTAGACAGCAGATCGGTATATGATATTGCCGTCTGCAGAACGAAAATAATAAGCATGAGCCACGCCACGGGCGAAAAGAACAAAAGGCGGAATTCATTGGCCGCAATTTTAAGTATCGTTTTCATCTTGAAATTATTATAGTTTGTGGGAGAGAATATTAAATATTTCATCCATGGATCCCTTTTCTTCTTTGAGTTCGGTAAGATACCACGAATTTTCAATGCTTGCCTTCATTATGCTGTCCATCGCGGAACGGCTGTCGGAATACCTTATCTTGTACGTACAATCACCGGTAAATTCGGCATCTTCGACTCCGTCGAGTTCCTTCAATCTTGCAACACCCGGACTTGCCATAAGCTTTACCGTAATCGCCTTGCGGTTTATATAATTCTTGAAATCGTCCATGCTCGAATCGAACACTATGCTGCCCTTGTCTATCATAAAGACATGCGTACACAAATCCTGTACTTCGGAGAGCACGTGGGTTGACATTATTATGGTACTTTTTGCAGAAATAGAAGATATTAGATTGGCCACATCGCGTCTCTGGTTTGGATCCAGACCGTTAGTAGGTTCGTCCAGAACAACTATTTTGGGTTCGTTCAGTATCGACTGCGCAATGGAAACCCTTTGGCGGTATCCTCCGGAAAGATTCTTGAGCACTCTCTTCCTAAAATTCTTAAGGCTGCAATAGTCCATGGTACGGTCCACGCTTTCGTCTATAATATCATCATCCATACCTTTGAGAAAAGCACAATAGTGCAAATACTCGTCAACAGTTAAATCATTGTAAAGCGGAGGCATCTGAGGTGCAAATCCTATATTTTTCTTGGCTTCCACGGGATTGTCGTTGAGGTTTATGCCATTGACCATAATTTCGCCACGCGTGGGTTTAAGAACTCCGCAAAGAATATTTATGATCGTTGATTTTCCGGCACCGTTTTCTCCCAACAATGCGTAAATGCCATTTCGGCTGATGTCCATATTGACATCCCTGACTGCCATAAAGGTTCCATATGAGTGGTACAGACCCTTTATCGTTAAAACGGATTGATCCATTACTGTTTATGTTAAAATTTTTATTTACTGCAAAATAAACGGAAGACACGGACATATTCCGGACTTCTCCGGGACAAAATTCCCCGGATAGCGGATATATACCGTGCCATACCTTTTCATGCGAAATCTAATCCGCACGACGTTCCGAAAATTGTTTCAGTTTGTAAGTCCTTTTCATGTTACCGAATATAACGCTATTATATCGACGTCAAAATTAATAATAATTTCATTTGATACCCAAATATTTATGACTTTTTATATTTTATTACGGATTAAAACAATTTATTCCGCGGAAAGTACGGGAAGACCGTCGCGCGCTGCGAAGTTATTGTCCGTAATATCTTCTTCGGACATTCTGCCGTATTCGGTACATGTGGAAGAATATTTGATTCCGTCTATCATCGTACTGAAAGTCAGATGGATATTATTCCCCATATCTTCAGGATGAACAGCTATCATAATAAAACATGTTTTACTTGGGAGCATTACATTATCACCAAATTTTAATACGGATAATTGTTCGGGCTCAATAAGCTTATATTTTATTGAATAAACAGGATCTCCGGAAAACTTTTTGGTCTCGAGATCCATAAGACCGTTCGAATATGCAATAGGGGAATCACAGCTTACCGTCAATTCCGAAAAATATTTTCCGTCAAGTTCTTCGGGAAACTGCAATACGGCTGTTACCTGACTGAACATCGGATTGAATTCTCCAAGTGAAAGATTGCCTAAAGGGATATCGCTGAATGTAGTATCCTTCTCGGAAAAATCGTAACATGATCTCGGCTGGAAACTCATTGTTTCCGGCCCCAGCTGTGTGGCGATATCAGGAACAGGCACGGAATGTAAATCAGAAACATCTTCCGAGTACGGCACATATGCGTACACGGAATGTTCGCCTCTTTTAAATCCGGCTTTTTCATCTGCTGCAATAAGAGAAACATCATAAACGTCGGAAGCATCGTAACCTCCCCACTTGTTTTGTGTATACTCAACATGTTTTTGCGGAGTATATTTAAGATTATTCTGCGGATTTCCGTCGGATGTAACAAAGACGCCTGCAATATCGCCTTCTAACCATCCGTTCGTTCCGTGAGAATAAGTTCTGAGTTGCCCCGACAATTCCATATCGGCCTGTATGGCAATATCCTTATCATCTTTGGAGCATGAAGAAACAGATAAAAGGATGGAAAATAAAAGAACTAAACTAATTTGTGTCTTTAACATAATGATATTTATTTTATTTAATTAATATTCGCCTTCAAAACCTCTCGTGGCCCATATCATGCCCTTTATGGTTCCGAAACCGTCGAATTTCTTAAGAAACAATCCGCTGTCGTCGCCTTCATATATCTTTACTATTTCAGATTCTCTGACGTTAAGAATATCTATATTACCGTTGACGCAACAAACTGCAAGCCTGAAGTCCGGATATTCCGGATTCCCTCCGTAATCCTTAAAAACGCTTGTCACAGGGGACGCATGAATATAGGTTATATCGGATTTTGCCTTGTAAATAAACTTATAATCAAGAGTCTCTATATTACACACATAAAGATTCTCCGCTCCGTCGGTAAAAAAGAAATATTTATAAATATTAAAGTTCGCCGACATCTTTATTATGCTTTTCCGGTTAAGCAGTTCGGGCGCAGGAAAAGGTCTTTGATCGGAGTCCGTTATAATATGGTTTGTTCCGGAATAAGACTTAACAAGCCATGAATGAACATAGTAATTACCGGTACCGCCGACATCTATAACAGAATAATAACGGCTCCAGAGATATATGACCTTGGCCGTTTCTCCCGGAAGAGAAACAAGATCCATCCCCTCGTAAGGGCCTATTGCAAGAACCTTAGTCCCCGCCCCCATATCATTTACAGGAAGGACGCCGGCCGGCAATTCGAAGTCTTCGTCGTAATTATTGAAATACGTTACCGCCGGAAAATAATCGTCGTCATACGCTGGTCCGTATAGTCCTATAAAACGGCAGTTCCGTTCGTCATATAGAATCTGGCAATCGCAACTTGCACATTCGTTGCTGTTCATATACATAAAAGAGCCTGAACATCCTATGCTCCCGCCTCCGTCGAATTCATAAGGAATCGAAGAATAAGTCCCGTAATATGGTATGCTTTTATTATCGAATCCCACCGGTTTTATATATACATTGCCGTCGGAATCCACAATGGAATAAAAAAAGTCCTTATTGGCAAAATCTTTCATAACAATTCCCGGCGGTTCCGTACCGGTTGAAAATTCGCTCGACAACAACATATCAGGCTCAAGCGTAGAAGCATCCAAAGTAACTCCGCCGCTTCCCTGGTTTATAACAATCTTTGCCTTCCCTCCTACATAAAAGCCGGGAATCGATCCGGAAACGAAGTAATACCAAATAGATTTTGGATCACGGCCAAGACCGGAACCGTTTACATCTTCATATATGCCCTTTATACAATAAAGATCCGGAGATATATATGACAATACGCTCCGTCCCTCCTCTTCCGACAAAATTATCCACCCCCAGCTAAATCCCCCCGCAACATTAAGCTGCATAGGCTCGGAAATATACACTTCCCCGCCTTTAAGGTCCGTAACTTTTAACACCAGCGTAAACACCCCGGTTTTATTTATAGTATAAACGAGCTTCGTTCCCGATGCTATTTTTTTACCGTCGAGATACCAGTCTATTCTAAAGTCAGAAGTATCTGTATCTTCTTTTTCAAACCCGACGGGTGCATCTATGGAAAATTCACGCCCCATAGTTACGCTGTAAGAATCGTCCGTCATATCCTTAAACGAAACACTGTTAACCTCGGCATAATCATAATTGCCGAGATCTTTTATGCAGGAAGAAAAAAGAAGTACGGAAAAACAAAAAACAAGATTGAATATAAATTTCATGGCTGGCTATACATTTTATTTTGAAATAGATTCATAAACGGGATTCCCGGAATCATCGTAATAAACAAATTCCCCATCATCCCATTTTTCTTTCCACCAACTACGGAAATCGGCAATAAGAGCATCGAATTCAATCCCGGTATAATCATCGAGATTCTCCAGAATTTTACCATTCATATAAATTATGAAAACGCGATACTTGATATCCGAATACGGTCCAAGACGGCCGGCTATACTCAGCTTCCACCATGACGGTTCTTCAACCTTATCATAGACATGTATATCAGCTACGGAATATTCAAAAGGCTCTATTTCCGCATACTCCGATCCTTTTAATACGAGCCGGATCGTAAAATCGGTTTTAAGTAACTCCTCATTACGCTTTACCGTAAAATAATACACATCCTCCGCAAGACCGGCCCCAAAAGAACCTTCGGATATTTCAAAATCGGTCCCTTCGCAACCAGACGTCAGACTATCCACCACACCTGCCGAATATTCGAACGCATTTTCTCCGGGCATCCCCCAAAGAGAAAGATGCGCCTTTGCCTGCGCAGACCTAACAAGGGGAGCATCATAAGCAAAATTAAAATCCTGCTTCTGCACACCGCGATCATCGCCGTAAGTAAAAAACAAATAATTCTTTCCACTATATACAGGTATCTCTTCCCTGCTGCAGGAGAATAAAAAAGCAGGAACTACCGACAAAAACAACAGAATTGCAAAACGATGCATATTTTTCATAATCATATCAAATTTTCGCTTTCCGGCACCGGCATCACCCACTTACCGGACATTGGAATCGTTCCGTTTCCGGAGCCGTATGGTATTTCTTTAAAATTCAACCTTTTATATTGGAAGAAAAGTTCTCCCTCCCCTATGAATTCTTTTCTCATATCAAGAACAAGTTCGTCCATAAACCCCTCGTAATCCTTTACGGTAAGCGACAAATCCCTTAACGCCCCGCGGCTTTTCCTTACTACGGTTAAATAATACATGGCCTTATTCAAATCGCCGCGTCGCGCCTCGGTTTCCGCAAGTATGTAACAGATCTCGCTAAGCCTTATAACAGGAACAATAGGATTCTCAAGACTTTCTATTTCGGAATTGCTGCTCGAATCATATTTGAGGCTATAATACTGATCTCCGGCATTATCCGCTTTCTTTATTAAATATTTCAATCTGTAATCTTCATAAATTCCGTTATTATCCGAGGCGAACAATTCATGGACTCTGGCAAGAGGGATCCTGCAAGTCACCAGACTGTTCGATGTAGAATAAACATCATCTTCATAATCTTTCGACAAATTCACTTCATATATTCCGAACAATACGTCATCGAGAACTTTCGTAAATCTGTCGGTCATCGAAGCATTAATACTCGAAGCCGTATTAAATCCTACCCATTGCCTGTCCGTATGATAATCGTCGAATAGTTCCGTAGCCATGCTATTTGCTTTGTCATAATCGCCTTCATACAAGAAGACCCTGGCCATCAATCCCAGAACGGCCATATAATTTATACGGGTTCCCCTGTACCAGAAAAAACTTTTCCACAAAGAAGCTCCGGCGAACGTGCTGCTTAAAAAACGGACTCTGGCATTCCAATGATAATCCGCAGAATACATGGAAGAAGCATACATGCCTTCCGGATGTGTTTCTATATCAAACTCCTTTATAAGGCTTCTGGCTTTTGTATAATCGACAAGTATATTCTTAAGGGTTTCGTCTACAGTAAGTTTTGCAGCGTCGGAAGCACTTAATTCGGTTCTGTACGGAATATATTTTCCGCCGTCGTCATTTACCGGAGCAGGAGCAAAAAGGCGCAGCAGGTCGAAATGGATCATTGCCCTTAGAGCCAAACTCTCTCCGTAAATAAGATCTCTCTCTGGCTTACCTTCCTCAAAATAAGAATCTTTCGTTGCTTCAAGTTCGCCAATAAGTTTGTTTATATTGGCTATTTCCTTATAACCCTGCTCCCATATTCCCTTTAATATGTTTTTGGCCTCTTCTGTTCCATATAACAGACCGGAAGCCTCTGCATATAGGGCACCGCGCAGATATACGTTGTCTTCATTCTGATAATATTCCTGGGAAATTGCACTCACGAATCCCCATTTAAGTTCTTTCCCGTATAAGGCATCCTGAGCCAGATTCAGATAAATCCCGTTAAGGGCGTTGTGAAAACCATAACCGTTAGAAAAAAGATCCTTGTCGCTTATAGAACCGTCCGGAGTAACATCAAGCCATTTATTGCATGAAACAAACGACAACTGGCAAATAAATAGAAGTATTATCTTTTTCATATTTTACACTTTTTACAAAGACATCCTCAACGATAAGGAAAATGTTCTCGAATATGGATAATCAAGACCCGCTTCTCTTTGGATAGAAGAAAATTCGGCAAGATCAGAAGCATGAAATTCCAATCTCAGCATTGAGATCCCCAGTTTTTTGGTAATTCCGGGACCAAAAGTATAATTAAGAGACATCGAGTTAAATTTGAGGTAATTATATTTCTGCACGAATCTCGAAGTCGCCCCGGTGGTAAGAGACCGGTCCCCGACATCCTTGAGCGGCACCAGATCTCCCGGTTGCCGCCACCTTTGTGAAAGGACTCTCCGGTCTACATTAGAATATTTTATATCTGCATTTTCAACATAATTTACCAGAGTGTAATTATATCTGTCCCCTCCGTACGAATAAATAAAAGAGGCAAACATCGACAGCCTTTTGTAAGATAGATTGAAGCCGAAAGAACCGCTTCCATCCGGAGCTCCGTCGCCTATTACCTGCCATTGATCGGCGGACCAGAGATCCGTAACGGAACCATTTCTGTTCAAATATATTTCCCTGCCGTCCGAAGGACTTATCCCCAATGATTTCATTCCGTATATAGAAGTAAGGGAAGCTCCTTCATAATATTTCGTATATGTTTTTGCATACTTTTCGCCGGTAGACGAATCCGGATCATAATCGTTGAACAGGGTTTCCACCTTTTTATTATAATCCCTCATTGCCTTAGATAATCGGGTAATGGTATTTCTGTTCCTCGTATAATTACCGTAGATATTCAAATTCCAGGTATCCGCCTGTAATAAATTAAACCGGAGATATAATTCAACTCCCCTGTTCCTTACGGATCCCATATTCTCCTTGTAAGATGTAAAACCGGAAGAAGATTGTATGGTCCTGTCGGTTATCATATCATCGGTATTTTCTTCATAAAGGGAAAATTTAAATGAAAACCTGTTTTCAAAAAGCCCCATATCAAGTCCTATATTGGCAGTACGCTTTTTCTCCCATTTCAGCTTATCATTACCAAGCTGATAAAGGTATGTTCCAAAACCGGTCGGGTACCATTTATCCGATATAAGTTCATACATGTTTTTTGCGGAATACAACGGGAAATTGGTTTTTCCCGTCAGGCCGTAAGTAAATTTGATCTTGCAGGCGGATATCGCTTCTGAATTTTTAAGAAGCCCCGTATTTTGCAAATTCACCCCGGCCCCCACGGCCCAGAAGGCGGACCATCTTTTATCCGCTCCGAATTCTGAAGAACCGTCTATACGTCCCTGCAAATCCAGCAGGTATGTATTACGATAATCATAATTTGCAGACAACACGCCCCCTATCATTCTTTTAGTATTATCCGAATAAGACGGCTTGTCTACTATGGAATAAGCATAATTTACAGAAGTAAGAGAACCTCCTGGAAAACCTCTATACTCCGAATAACAGGACTTACCATAATTTTGTATTAGATTTAAGGCTAAAGTGGAATTAAGATGGTGGTTTTCTCCAAAAGTATTATGATACATAAGCATGACATCACCGTCGAGTGTTCTTTTTAAAAGTTCCGTAATAGTCTTCTTCCCTTTATATTTGTCGTCGGTACCGGAATATCTTTCCGACATCGGATCTACGAATACTTCCGTCCGTGAATTATATAACCTTACGGCAAGAGTGGATTTGATTTTAAAATGGACATTTATGAACCAGTTGAACATAAGATCATCTACAATATCATAATAAGAAGAGCGATTATAACTGTTCCTGTTTTGTATTTCATATAAAGGGTTTACCGTATTCCGTACAGTTGAAAAAGTTTCCAGTTCAGGCAATAATGATCCGTTGTCGTCATAAATCCTCAAATAAGGAAGCATATGCGAATAATCGGAAAAAGAGCCGTATGGAACATCTCCGTTTCCGGTACGGTCGAAGGTCACCTTATTTTTAATCTGGAAATTCTTAAATCTGTAATCCACATAAAAACCGGCACCGACAATATTTCTGTAAGACGATTTCATTACGCCGTCATTCTTCTTGAATCGAAATTCCAGACCGCACCTTACATCTTTTTCTCCGGCATCTATATAAATCGAATGCGACTGGTTAAAACTGTTTCTCAATCCTTTTGAAAGCCAGTATGTATTTACGCCTTCAAGTATATTATTATATCTCCTGTAATATTCGTTCGTATACGGATCTACTCCCGATTCGGAATTATCATACAGACCGTAAAGCTTTTCTGCTTCCAGTTTTTCCGATGCATTCATAAGATTATAAGATGAAAGATCGGGAGTTTCCAATTCAAAATTAGATACATATGAGATCCTCAATTTCCCCTTTCCGGGAGCCCTTGTCTCAATAACTACTACACCGTTGGCCGCCCTCGACCCGTACATGGCGGTAGCAACCGCATCCTTTAGTATATTTATACTATGGATTCTATTTATATCCATATCATATACTTTTTCGGCATCCACCTCAAAACCGTCCATTATGAATATCGGCAAATTAGGATTACCGGTAAGATTTTCCCGGGTTATATCCGTACTTAGATTTTGCCGTTCAAGTTCCGAAATCCCCAGTCCGCTCCGTCCCCTTATGCTAAAAGAAGGAACCGTGTTAGGATCAGAGCCACGGGTAATATTCTCGGTTATCTTAAACGTAGGATCAAAAACTTCTATCGCCTTAAAAAGATTGGACTGTGAAACTTTCAGCAAATCGTTCCTGCTTATTTTGGTAACATCACCGGTAAAAGTTTCGCCATTTATATTAGAATATCCGGTAACGACCACTTTGGGCATGCTTTCCGACATTTCCTCCATATAAACCGTCAATAAAGATTTCCCTATGATATACAGCCTTATGGTTTCCATGCCCATATATGTAAAGACCAGAGTATCCGACACTGCCGAACGCTTTATGGCAAAAGCCCCTCCGCTATCGGTTATAGTTCCGGTTTTATAATCTCCGGCATAAAAGACAGATACGCCGGATATGGGTTTTGAAGTTCCCTTAAGAAAAACATGTCCGTTTATTTTGTCCGGAAACAAACCAGCATTCCGTGCAAAAATCAGATGAGGCGAAAAAGAACAAATAAATATAAAGCAAAATAAAATAAAGAAGTTTCCAGATCCGGTTTTCATATATGTTTTTAGCGTTTTACGTGGCAAATATAAAATAAAAGACACACCGGTCAATGCCTTTTACCAAGTACAACGCATTAATACACAACAATTTGTGATTTAAAACATGAGAAATCCCCAGAAATAGGGAGTCATTTCTACAGCCATAAATCAAGTTCTCCTATTCCGGTGCCGTATGCTCCGGCGGTAATAACGAGAACTTCTTTTTTCGATTCGTTTTTGATATATGCCGGATGGTTTATGAAAGTATGCGAATGTCCGCCTATTATAATATCCACGTTCCGGGAATGCGAAGCAAGAATATCATCGGTAGGATTATTCTCGTCCCCTCCGGAAAAACCCACATGAGTAAGCAAAATTACAAGATCGCATCCTCTTTCATTTTTAAGGAAAGTGGCATAGGCATTAATAAGATCATAAGGAAGCAGATACTTCAGGCCTTCTATATTTTTATCATCCACAAGACCTTTCAGTCTGGTAAGAATTCCGATAACACCAATCCTGTATTTGCCTTTATTCACTATTACATAAGGTCTGATTGCAGATTTAGAAAGCGGGGTATCGGAAAAATCATAATTCGCACAAACCACATCGAACCGCGACCTGTTTACGATGGTGGCAAGCCCCTTTTCCCCGCAATTGAATTCATGATTTCCAAGGCAGGCTACATCATATCCCATGGCATTCATGACATCCACATCAGATCTTCCTTTAAAAATATTAAAATAAGGCGTCCCCTCCACAAAATCCCCGGCATCCAGCAGAAGTACGTTGTTATGAACATTTCTTACTGAATCTATAAACGTCTCCCGCCTTGCAATCCCTCCGCAGCCGGAATATTTTCCACCGGTAATCGTATCCATATGACTGTGAATATCATTAGTATGCAATATAACCAAGTCCTGCGCCCCCGCACCTCCGGACAAAAACACAAGTACGGCAAGAAGCAGCCCCGCCGCCGGTCTACATATATTTTTTTTATATCCCATCACTTTCCTTATTTGCAGGAAGGTCTTTCACAACCACCCGGCCGTCCGCCGCCGGAGAGACAGACATCCCCTTTGCAGTAAGTCTTTTCACATACTCCTCAAGGGCGGCCTGTATCGTTATTCCGGAATTCTCTATATAAGAAAATCTCGTAAGAGGATGGAACATTTCCCCGGCAAAACCGGACGTAATAAAATCCACGGTAGCCACTTCGTAAAACCGGTTCCGCCTGAGACGTTTTCCGTTCACCAGCATCTTTTTCACCCGGCGCCCCCTTATGAATATACGGCATCCCGAATAAATTTCCACTTTGTCTTCAGCTGCCGCAATACGTGCCGATTCGAGTATATGTTTACCCTTTATTTTTATTACGACCAGATTATTTACGAAAGGAAAAGCCGTCATAATATCATACCTCGACAGTTTGCCGGCAGGCAGAGCGGATCTTATCTGGGCAAAGCCGGTAATTGCCATATCCGTTTTCCGCCCCGTTTTTTTCTCAACGCTTCCCTTAATCACATCGGCCAGCATGTCCGACAAAGGACATTCCGGTTCCATTTTCTTCAGCTCCCGGGGAACATCGCCCAGAGGCTTCATAAGAGTATCCACAACAGTCTTGTATTTTGCAAGGGCAACTACAGCCTTAAGACTGTCGGGGTGCTTTGAAATATAAGAAGAATCGAGAAGATGGAACTTCCACGCCACCTTAACGGAACTCCCGGCGGGTTTCAGTAATGCACATTCCGAAACCTGCGCATATGCAATTCCGACGGATGCCTGATAAAAAGCCGATAAAAACAGCAGGCCTTTAAAAAAACATCTAATCTTTCCATCCTTCATTTTGAACAAGATTTTTATTAAGCAAAATAGCCGAAGCCGGTACGGGATAAAGATATTGCCTTTCATCGAAGACTTTGGTTACGTTAGGGTAAATTTCAATATTCCCGTAAGTCCCGTGCGAAAGGGCGAACGAATCCGAAAGCACATAATAATAAACACCTTCGGCCGGATGGTCGGGCATCTTCGTAACAAAGCAGACATCGGGAGAGCCGTCTCCGTTTAGATCATATTCCTTTCCAAGAGAATCCACATACATCCCGTCCCATGTCCGGGTAAGCAGCCAACCCTCCTTCCAACGGCGCAAATCGTCGAATCTCCGGCCTTCGCCGGCCAGTTCTATTCCTCTTTCCCTCCTTATTTCCAATATCGCCACATCACTTATATCGGGGAAAAATCTGCTCTGCAAATATTTATCTATGGTCGGCGGCATCGAAGCATCGGTTATGCCGGCTCGCTCGCGCAGCGGTCTTATAGTAACATCCCATATATCCTCCGAAAACTTTCCGAGTTCGGCCATCGATTCGGCATAATCCAGAAGCACCTCGGCATACCTTATTATGGGAATACTGTTGGTATTCCTTGCAGCCGCAAATTGCGGATTATCGTCCTGAACATATTTTATAAACTGGTAACATGTCCTGGCTGCTCCGGGATCGGGAGGCACTTCCTTTCCGAGAAGTTCATAACCCGGCGTCCTTATCATCTGGGCAAGTCTTGCATCGCGTCCGGAAGTTTCGTCTGCAAAAACAGAAGAATCGTACCCCGGGCTGTCGGTAAATCTCGATCCGTCGATATTAAGAAATGTATTTATGAATCTCTTCGTTAAAGAAGGACATACCCATGCGGTAGAACTTGTCCACACCCAGTTCGCATCGTTGTACCTTGCCTTGGACGAACTGTAATTGTCGGCAAGTATCACTTCGTCCGTATTAACGGCCTCTTTTATAAATAGATCCCTGTACGGGGTCTCTCCGGAGGTATTAAGAGAATAGCCTCCCTTATCCATCAATTCCTTCGCAGCGGAGGCGGCTTCCTCCAGCCATCCGTCGGCCGACCCTCCGAGCCCGAACTGCGTATTATATTTTCTAAAAGTCCCCTCAAAAAGACAGATCCTGGCCTTATATGCCAGCGCAACCCACTTGTTTACAGTGGAAGCCGTGCCATCCTTTGTTTCCCTCATATTCGAACATGCGAAATCCAGATCTTCCAGAACATGCTTCATAACCGTATCGCGCGGATCCTGCTTCTTGTACAAATTCGGATCGGAAGAAGAAAGCGTTCCTTCATACCACGGTACGTCTCCGAACTTCTTCACCATTTTATAATAAAACAAAGCTCTGAACAATCTGGCCATACCCTCGTAATGATTCCTGTCGGATAGAGGGATGGCATCGTTGTTAAAATGCTCCAAAAAATAATTTATGTTCCTCAACTCGTCCCAGTCCCAGCCGTCCGAATCTTCAGCGGAATAAGTACCGCTGAGAAAATCAGGAGGATGCGAAGCCGTTGCAAAATAGTCGGACAATTCCCCGTCGGTCTTATAAATATCGGCCCCGTCAGGCAGATAATCATAAAAGGAATTCGTATATAATTTCAAACCGGCTGCAGTTTTAAAATATGAATCAGGATTTATCTTGTCGGACGGATATTTATCCAGACCGCCGCATGAAACGACGGACAGAAAAAACAAAACAAATGATATTTTTTCCATAATGCCCGTTCTCATAATCTAAAAAGTTATATTCACCCCAATGGTGAAAATTTTCATTATAGGGTAGCCGTTGCCGTTCCCGAACGTAGAATTTCCGGTTTCAGGATCAATATTGCTTATAGATTCCGGATCTATATTATCATTTACTTTAAACATTGGCGAATACGTCCAAAGATTTTGTCCAGTAAAATATATACTCGCTTTTTCCAGACCCGCCTTTTCCAGCCACCTCGACGGGATATCATATCCAACTGTAAGGTTCTTGAGCCTTATATAAGCTGCATTCTGCAAATATCGCGTCTGGACATTGTAAAGCGAACCTTTCTTCGAAAGGGCAGTTTCTCCGGAATAACGCGGAAAATATGCATCAGGATCGGGATTTCCGGGGTCGGCATCATATATTTTTCCAAGCATGCATTTCGGAATCGGATTATAAGGCCTGTTGTACTGTCCCCAGAAAAAATAGCTTTCACCGGCAGGATACCAGTCCCTTTTTCCTATGCCCTGAAAAAACATATTGCAGAAAAATCCTCCGTAATCAAGATCCAGATTCACTCCGAAAGCATATCTGGGAGAAGAATTGCCTATTATCTTCCTGTCGCCGGAATCCCCGACTCGGTTTGATCCGTAATCTATATAGCCGCTGCAGTCTATGTCCCTGAACTTTATATCGCCCGGCATGGCAACTCCGGACGCATTGCTTATAATTTTAATCTGTTTCGCATGATTATCAATATCGTTCTGGTCCTTAAAAAGTCCTTCGGTGACATATCCCCATATTTCACCGACAGTCATGCCTTCATAATAATCGTCCAGATTCTTATCTGGGTTATTGTATCTGGTAATTTTGGCCTGATTATCGGACAGTATGACCCTTATCCTGTAATTAAGAGGTTTGGACAATTGCAGGGCATCATGCCATTCAACGGTCAGTTCCCATCCCCTGGTTTTCAGATCGGCATAATTGCCTTTCGGGGGATCGTCACCGAACACATCCGGGAGGGTTGGTCCTGTCGTAAACATATTGCTCGTCTTTCGCCTATATATATCCGCCGATACCGACAGCCTGTTTCTGAAAAAACAGAGATCCGCTCCAATGTCGGCGGTAGTCACATTTTCCCACGTCAAACCGTCGGGAACAACGTTCGGGGAAGAAGTGTAGGAAGGATAATCACCATTTATAAGCCTGCCAGACTTCCCTACCGACATAAGCGACTGATACAGATAAGGTTCTATTTCAGAATTGCCGAGAGTTCCGCAGGATATTCTCAACTTGAACCGATTCACCGTATTTCTTATATTTCTCCAGAAATTTTCTTCCGATACTTTCCAGGAAGCAGACGCGGACGGGAAAAAGCCAAATCTCTGACGCCTGGGGAATTTAGATGCTCCGTCGTAACGGCCGTTCAGTTCCAGAAAATATTTCTTATCATAATCGTAATTGATTCTTGCAAAGACACCTTTTACAGCCCAGTCCCTTACATAATCTTTTGTTTCATAGACCTGTCCGTCGGAAAGAGAAAAACCAGGATTATCAGGATCCAGGATGCCTGTCCGGCTTGCCGTCAAACCGTCAAGTCCGTAATCCTCGTAATTAAAACCGGCCAAAGCCTTAACATGGTTTCTGCGATACGATTCCGCATACTTAAGATACAAATTCGAAGAAATGTAATTTACATCATAGCTGTCGTTAAATAATTTGCTCTGGGAGCCTACCCAGCTCACAGCTTCCGGCGCCCCGCTGTAGGGTACCGCGGAATAGGCTCTTGTTTTTTTATGGGTTTTATAATTATATGAAAAATCTCCGGAGACCGTAAAGCGTCCGTCGAAAAATGAAGCATCGGCCCCCACGGAATTGGTCAGATCGAAATCTTTTGTAACGGCCTTGTTTTTTCCGTAATAAAAGTCTCCCACACTTCTTGCTCCCATCTCGGTAAGTGTTCCGTCTTCGTTCAGCATAGGAGATACCGGAAACGAACGCATGCTGAAGCCCATTGATATTTCGCTGTTGTAGCTCCATCCGCCGTAATAAAGAGGCTCCTTGTATCTCATACGGGAAAATCGCAGATTATCATGCACTTCCAGCCAACCGTTCACATTTATTTTTCCCTTTGCGGTAAAATTGTACATTTTGTAGTCGTCGGTATTATATCTGTAAATCCCGTCGTTTCCGGAAAACCGTCCGGATATGGCATAAACCGCCTTATCGCTTCCTCCGGAAACCGACAGGTTATGTTCGTCAGACCAGTTGAAATCCTTGTAAAGATCTTTCATCCAGTTATGACTTGCGTAGTAAACATAATTTCCGCGGTTGTCCACGGCAGTTTCGGACAAAGACGGGTCGTCATGCCTCCTCTTTAATTCAGCCAGATATTCCCCGGAAAACGGAAATGCCGAATTTATTGCCGTAGGTTCTGTTCCGTACCATGCGACATGCGCCCTTTCGAACATGTCGGCCCATTCGTATCCGTCGGTGACCAGCGAGGGTATCACGGCCCTTCTGCTTAAGGAAACGCTGCCGGAATATTTAACACGGCACCTGCCCGGAACAGGATCTTTGGTTGTTACAAGAACGACTCCGAAAGCACCTCTGGCACCGTATATAGCGGCGGAAGATGCATCTTTCAATACCGATATGCTTTTTATATCGTTGGGATTTACCATGGAAGGATCGCCTTCCACCCCGTCTATAAGAACCAGAGCACTACCGCCTGCTCCAATTGATGTCGTACCTCTTATATTGAATTCGGGCGAACGTCCGGGTTTTCCGTCGAACGGCTTTATATTCAGATTCGCTATCTGTCCCTCAAGAGCACCGGCAAGACCGGTAACAGGTTTGTTTTCATATATGCTGCCGTCCACCTGGGCAACGGCATCCGTCAGGTTGCTTTTTTTTGCAGTTCCATAAGCAACAACCACAACATTGTCGAGCATGTAGCCGCTTTCAGAAAGGACTACGTTTATAACTGTACGCCTGCCGTCCACCGGAAATTCGCGGGTTTGATACCCCATATAGGAAAAAACCAACATATCCCCTCTGTCCGCGTCAACGGAGAATCTGCCGGAGGTATCGGTAAACGTTCCCATCCCACCGTTTTTCACGGACACGGAAACGCCTGACAACGGTCGGCCGGACTTATCGGCAACTTTTCCCGATATATCAACAGCCATGATACGCGTGCACAAGAACATCGTAAAAAAGAGAGAAGCAAGGCCCTTTTTCACATTTAATAAAAACTTCGGATTCGGCATTTCAATGGAAATATTGGATCTCTCTTTCTTCAATATAGGCAGGAACAGCTTTTAAGAAAACAGTTCTCTTTATCCAGTTGCCCTTTTCATCATAGACATAAGATGAATTTCTAACAGTTTTCAGTTTATCATTAACTTCGTACATCCTAAATTCAATTTCATTACCTCTCTCATCGTATCTAAAAAAGCATCTCATGAACCTTTTGCCATTTGAATCAAATCTTTCATTGTTAAGAATCCGCCCGTGGGCATCGGAAATATTCTTGTTGGTCCAGGCGGCCGCAGTTCCCGGATAATAGCGTCTTATAACCGTTTTATCGCCGTTTTCATCATACTCTACCGTGCAAACCATATCCAGCGAATCCTTTCCGTCTTTCTTTATGAATCCGCTTGACCGTCCGCTTTTGTCATATTTAAAAAACAGCCTGAACTCTCTGCCGTTATTGGTGTTCGTACTCTCGGTGATCTTGCCGTACGAGTCATACCTGTTCATCTTCTTCCACACTATATTTCCATATGAATCATATGCGATGGCTTCTATCTTATTTCCTTTATGATCGTACTTGAAAAGCGACTCCCATATTATTCCTCCGCCGGAATTATAACAACTTCCGCGTAATCTGTTACCTTTGGAGTCGTATACATAACTATATCTGACAATCAGCCTGCCCAGGGAATCGAACCTTTTGAAACCGGTTTTCTCCTCCCTTTTATTGTATTTACATGTAAAACTTTGAATCATATGACCGAACCTGTCATACTCCTCGTCGGCGAGCATGTAGCCTTCTCTGTTATATTTAACCCAATAGGAGTTACAATCATAGCCGCTGCTCTTTCCTGCCCTCATCCCCTTTGATATCGTGCCATCGGCATTCAGTACGGCCTTATACGAACAGCTCTTTATTTCCCGTACGCAGGAACGCAAACCTGCGGTTTCTACATCTTTTTTATTAACGGAATCCGTTCCTCTGCTACGGTGGACCGCACATCCGTAAAATAAAAAAGGCAATGCAATGGCCAGGGAAACTACGGTTTTCATAC
The DNA here is from genome assembly GCA_022648545.1 of Bacteroidales bacterium. Taxonomy (GTDB): domain Bacteria; phylum Bacteroidota; class Bacteroidia; order Bacteroidales; family UBA932; genus Egerieousia. Next base: position 38,406 of record JALCMP010000013.1, read on the forward strand.
TAAAAGATATTTATGCAAATATAGGATTATTTTTAAGTCATAAAAAAGAGAGCAGTCCGAATAAATCGAACCGCTCTCAAAAAACCTTATATGTATGAATTTTATACTAATTTAATCGAATCTGTCTGTCTTTATTATCTTGCGTATAACAGCCTCCCCTATTTCATCGGCCATAAGGAATTTTTCCCTGTTGCAAAAAACTATAACGGTAAGGTTATATTTGGGTACATATTGCAATGTCGTAGAGAAACCGAAGCCTGATCCGGGAGTCCATACCACGTCAACGTTTCCGATTTTACGTACGAACCATCCCATCCCATAATTCATACCGGAATTCGGAAATACTTCTATAGTATCGCCGTTATTTAGAGTAGCACGGCTCCACATTTCATGCAGGGATTTTTCCTTAAGAATTTTTCCGCCCGTTAAGCCGATGCTCCACTTCAACAAATCATTTAAAGTGGAAACGTATTCGCCGTCGCCCTTCCCGTTATTTTCACTTATATCAAGATAAGGAGCAACATATTTGCCGTTTTCGTATTCGTACCCCTTCACCATCACGCCGTTATCCTGTATGTCCGAAACGGGTACGGTCTTTTCCATTTTAAGTTTCTTAAAGATATTGTCCTTTATATAATCGTAATAATCCGTTCCGGTAATTTTTTCGACTATCCCGGCTGCAAGACAGAACCCGGTATTAGAATAGCTCCAGGAAGACCCCGGCACGAAATTGAGAGTGTCGGAAAAAATACTTCTTTTTATATCTTCCCAGGAAGCGCCGTATAACTTTTTTTCATTTATATAATCCTTAATACCCGAGGTCTGGTTAAGCAGGTTGGATATCCTGATGTTTTCATATGATTCAGGAAGACCATTGATGTATCCTGAAATTTTTTCATCCAGCGATAATTTTCCTTCTTCAGAAAGCTTAAGGCAGGCTGCGGTTGCGAACTGCTTTGATATGGAACACAAAGGCCATAAGGAACTATCCGACAATTCGGAGTCCTTACTTAAATTGCCTGTCCCGGTAAATCTCGTGTATTTTATATCATCTCCTATTGCTATTCCTACGGCAACTCCGGGAATCTTAAGACTATCCTTTAATTTAACAACCAGCCCGTCTATCTCTTCCGGATCTATTTTTATCGACGATTCTGAAGTACATGAAAAAGACGCCAGAAAGACGCAAAGTAAAATACAAATCGACCTTATCATATCATACAAAGATTAATACCATATTATTTTACGCAATTTATGAATTTTTTTGGCACGGGAGATAGCAAAGCTAATATAATTTAATATTACCTTTGTTCCTTTCGCAATTTTATGCAAAATGAAAACAGGCTATAAAATATTAACCGGACTGGTTTTCGCCTGCCTTATAGCGGGTGTAATATTAACCATGGAGAAAAAAGCGACTGCAAAGAAACAAGCTGAAACGGCACTTAATATAATAAAAGCAAACAAATCCGCACTCGATTCCATAAGCCAGCTGATCGTAGTATACAATGATAATCCGGCCGAAACGGCCGCAAAGTTGTTCGCTTTTGAAAAAAAGGATTCCTGCTGGAAAGTAAAATACGGTCCGGTAAAAGTACATTTGGGGAAAGACGGATTCGCCGCTCCCGGTAAAAAACGCGAAGGAGATGAAAAGACCCCGACGGGATTGTTCGGTCTTGGACCGCTGTTTTCATACGAAGCCACTGTCGACACGGGACTGCCTTTTACACAGGTTTCTTCTGATGATAAGTGGATAGACGATCCGGAATCCGACGACTATAACAAACATGTATGCGGAAGGACAGAGGCCAGATCATTCGAAAGACTGCTGCTCAGAAGCGACGCATATAAGTATTGTCTGGTAATAGACTACAATACCAGTCCGGTTGTCAGAGGTATGGGAAGTGCTATTTTTTTCCACCTTGGCAGCGAACCTACCGGGGGATGCATAGATATAAACGAAGAAAACATGAAGGAAATCCTCTCATGGCTGACCTCGGAGAAAAATCCGCATATACTTATGGGCTGCACAAAAGCACTGCTCTACACAGGCAAAAACAACAGCTGAACGATTTAATTTCTATTTCCGTTCGGGAAGCCAGGTTATCTTAAGAGGCATAAGCTTCTTTCCTCCGGCTACCGGATATACCATAATATATCTATTATCAACATTTTCGGAAGGAGCCGTAAAAACGACATCTAATTTTACACGCTGACGGGCTTTCAAAACCAGCTTGAAAGGCATCTGCAATATTTTTTCTTTCCGGGATTCTCTTTTAAATAAAATAGTAACGGGCCTGTCGTTATCATTAGCTACGCGGAGCTGCATGGTCTGCGACTGTCCCTTTTTCAGGGAAGTAAATGCCAGTATTTTATGGCTCATATATATACCGGAGCCATAGGAATACGGAAAATCTTCCGTTACAGGATGTTGATAAGGAACAACCGTCCCTTTTACCCATAAACGGGTATAATTTTTACAATCATTAAAAAGTACGAGTATTTCCTTGCTGAAAAACCCCGAACGTCCGTACGGATTAAAGGTAACGGTAACGAAGCCCGTCTTTCCAGGAAGAATAGTATCTCTGGTATAATCGGTTTCAGTACAGCCGCACCATGCGGATATATTATTTATAACTATAGGACCGGTACCCGTATTTTTCAAATGGAAAGAATGAGATACTCTGCCTTTCTTCTCCTGTACAGAACCAAAATCATGCACTTTGCTCTCCGGCAGAAAAAACACGGAAGGCTGCGGCTCCTGGCCCAGCGCTCTAATAGCTCCTGACAAGACAATAAAAATCAAAAATATCTTCTTCATAATATTAAAAAAAAGGGAGCAATATCTGCTTTATACAGACAGCATCGCCCCCCCTTTAATAACCTTAAACAGGTAATTATACTCTACTATTCACTTACAAATACACCCAATTCTGCCAGACTTGAAGAGGTGGAGTAACCGCTGAAGATCTGCAATTTTATATAGCGTGTGGCAACGCCGCCATAAAATGCAATATACTGAAAACCTTTATCATCTCTTGACATTTCGCTGTCGGAAACAGTTCCGGCATCAGTAGCGGAGGTCCAGTCTCCGTCTTTGCTCAACCATACATGAACAGCGGAAAACCAATACCCGTATCCATAAACATAATCTCCCCATACATAGGATTCATACCAGCGTGCCATACGCACACCGCTGACCTTTTTCTCAGACTGCATATCTATGATTATCGTATTGCCATTATTCTGATTCAGCGCCAGTCCGTCGTTCGTTATATTATTAAACAGATCGGAAATATTTATAGGCGTACCGCTATCCTGATAATCGGCGGACCATCCCGTATAATCATCAAGCAACGTCCCAGGCATATCCTCGGGAGCAACGCCGGAATTAACAAGTTTCGTTTGGGTGCGTATGAACACATAGCCTTTTCCGCGTTCTTCGCTTTCCTTACCGTCTCCTTTCACTTCAGTAATACGGACGGGAAGCAAATAAGTACTGTCGGTAAGCAGGGAGAATTTGGAATCAGGAATAGAAACTTCTATGGAGTCCAGAGCTTTAACACTATCGCGTGGAATATTAACATTCATTTTCACAAAATCAACTACATCATCTGGAAGGGCCTTGCAATTTGTTCCATAATCTTTGTTGTATGCATCAATCAAAGAATTATCCAATTCCGCAGTTACAGTTAAACTAGAAGCAGCAGGGCGCTGTATCCTTACCGGAAATTTAGCATTTACTGTTCCAAAATCACCTATCGGGGTGTGAGTTACCATGCTCTCTAAGGTATTGTTGACATTCGCCTTAAAGTAAACCAGATTATTATCCTTGTCGCTACATGATGAAAATAGAAATGCAACTGCAAACAGACAAGGAACTATGTATTTAAAATTTATTGTTTTCATTTATTATTCTCCTTCCGGTTATCATTACTGGGCACACTTGTTATTTTCATCATTTACCCATTTCAGATAGTTTCCATAATCGGTATGATGTATTAATTCGGATTGATTGTCGGCGCGCCATGTATCGTTCCAATCCATGTCATAGCCATTTCCGGTAGCATCATGAAAAACATGGCCAGAACCTTCGTCCATTTTCCAATATGCCAACAGTCCTTTAGACTGTGAATCCACACCACAGATTCCGTTTACAATTTCGCTCGACGATAATGCACGGTTCCATACGCGAACCTCAGCTAGTCGCCCGGGGAAGTACTGGCTGGTATTATATCCGCCCCATGACATACCAAGTTCGAAACGCTGGAATTTAACAGTTTTACCGGAAGCATTTGTGGTTGCATCTTTTACACCGTTCACATACATTGTCATTGCACTTCCGTCGTAAACAAGAGAAATCATATACCACTTATTCGGGGCAAAACGCGTAGACGAAGGAATACTTCCCGCAGGAGAAACCCACTGCAACTGATTACCGTCCATGCCCGCTTCTCCGAAACGCAACATACTCGCATTACTTTCGTCCTTCTCTTCAAATGCGCAAACTCTTTCTATAGAACCACCGGAACTTCCAAACCCGTCTGCACGCAATTTTATCTCATAAGTAAAATTAGTAAGATCAACGGCCTTTGATTCATCAAAGATATAATTGCTTGAAAAATTAAAATCGTTAACAAGAGAAGTAAACTGCAATACGCGTGAGATTTTCAAATAAATGGTTTTTGACGCATTAATCAATTCCTCGCCGTTGGTATTGCCTATGCTCTTTATTGTAACCGGAATGACATAAGTTCTACCGTTTTCAAAATTTTCAGTATTTACGACTCTTACTTGCGCAACATCCGACAAAGATGTTCCGGAAGTAATCGTAACCTTTGCATTCTCAAGTTCCACGCTTTCTGCAGGAGGGGCGAAGAATGATGTTCCGTTTTCTTTATTGTAAGAACTTACAAGATTAGTATCTATGGCAAAATCCACTTTTACGTCGCTTGTGACTTTTTTTGTAGATTTGGCTGTTATTGCATAAGTGGAAGGTATATCTTCTACAACAAACTTTACCATGGGATTGGATTCAGTTCCCGTAATCAATATCCCTTTCTTGTTATAATTAAAATCATCCCCGCTGGTACAACCGTAAAATGCCAGAGAAACGGCAAATAACAGAAGCAAAGCTGACAATTTGTATAATTTGATTTTCATAATAATTCGATTTACTATTATTAAACGATTATTTATTTAAAGCAGGATTCATTATTTGTATAGCCTTGCGGAATTCATTGTAAGGTATGCCCGATGCCGAATAATAATTTCGGCCCATGTAATATGCTCCACATCCGCCTTTATGATGATCTCCTTCGGGTTCCCATGCAGCATAATTCAAGATTTCACCTCCATAAAGATAAAACAGACCGAAGGTTTCGCAATAAACCAGTTTCTCCGGAGTCAGTCCTCCAATAGGATGCGCGCTTCCTCCCTGATTGCTATATGCCTGATCTACAAAATAATTGCAATAAGGATCACATTCAGAAGGAGCAGAATTGCTGAAGAAGTCTACTATCAGCAAAGTTTCGGGATTCGGACTTTTAGGACCGAAGTAGCTCGAAAGTTCCTTTACCAATGATATCAGATCAGAGGCATACCAGCCTTCGTAATCTATATCAACCCCGTCCAGTCCGGGCTCTTTTACTGTATTGGCAATCCATTTGGCATAAGCGGCAATAACTGCTGAATCACATTTTACACTCATATCATACTCCACTCCGTCAACGGTAAATTTATGATTAAAGTTCGATGCATCCGCGTGCATGACGAACTTCATGCCTTTTTTCTCCTGGCAATATTTCATGTCGGCATATGCTATGGGAGCATAGGTAGTCCCAAGTAATTTTGTGCTTGTAGAATCATTGGTGGGAACTCCCATCCACAGATTTACTATATCAAGACTGTCTGGCAGACCTATTATGCGTTCACCCCAGGAGGCAGGATCTTTATATCCGGAAACACCTTCCACCGGAGACCAGGCGGCATAATATGCATAACTTATTTCATGGTCGCTTTCGTGGAACGCTCTTAGATTCTTATAATACTGTTCATCATAAGTCTTAAGCTTCTGGATCTTCGTATTCTCTATATCGGTATCACATCCGACAACGATAAATGAAGCCATGAACAGTGTTAAGAAAAATATTTTCGTTTTCATCGTTTTATATTCTTTTAGATTCAAAATCATTTTTTCTGATCCCACCATAATCTGGTTCCGCCGTTATCGGGACCACCGAGAGCAGCTACGCCCGTCATGACAGCTTCTTTGTCAGTATCATATTCAGTAGTAGGGAACGGACAGCGGCGTACCTGAATGTAGGTATCTATTTTTCCGCTGCTGTTGTTCGTTACAACAGGGAACAATTTAGGATATCCGGTACGGCGGAATTCAGACCATCCTTCCGGACCGTCGGGATACATGGCAATCCATTTTTGAGTTATTATACGTTCCAGTTTATTTTCAAAATTTGCGCCATCGTCCCATTTGATGGTAATGCCACTCATTGCCGAAAGATCATTGCCGTCGCCTGTATTATCCTTGTAGTCTGCAGGTACGGAAGTACTATTTTCAATATATGAGTCCGCACCGGAAACTCCGTTTTCGCTAAATGACATCTTAATGCCGTCATTATAAAATGATTCTGCCGTTCCGCCCATATTCCATCCGCGGACAGCGCCTTCGGCACGAAGGAAATAAGATTCTGCAGCGGTCATCCAAACGATAGGCGTTGAAGCATCTACGTTCAAATTCGAAATCAATCCTCCAGCATATTTGGCAGGATCTATATTAAGAACCCCCAGACGGACTCCGTGATATTTTCCGTCTTCTGCAGCCTTAACAAAATAAGCAGTACGCCTAGGATCACCATAACCGTTCATGTATGAATCCATGGATGCATTCATTCTTATTTCACCAGCATTAAAATTATATGCTATATCATAATTCGGATGTATATAGTTGAGATCGCTGTGCTGCAATTCAGCCCTCTGCGAAATTTTTTCGATTACCCCAACAGGATTGCTTATAGACTTTTCAGCCTCTTCCTGAGCCAATGCAGGATCAGCATAAACTACCCTCATGGCCAGTCTGAGGCGCAGGGTGTTTGCAAACCTTACCCAGTTGGCTACATCACCGTCATATACAACATCATAATCCTGAAGCATTTTCTCTCCCGTTTCTGCATATGATGTAAGAACATTAATTGCACTGTCGAGTTCCTTGAAGAAAGTCTTATATACAACGCTTAATTTGTCATAAGAATTACCTATGGAACCGCTACCGTAAGCCGTATACGGAATAGGTCCGTACATGTCGGCTACACGATGCATAGCCTCAACCTTTACGATATCGGCCAAAGCTTTTACCTGAGGCATATTGAGTTTTTCCGATTCTTCCTTTATTTTTTGCCATGCAGGCATAACCTCGGAAAATCCGCGGGTAAACATCTGATTGTACCATCCGTTTACGAAATAGTAAGAACCGTTATGATAACCGTTACGCCATGTTCCGGTAGGTCCTATATACCCTGAGAACAAGTCGCTGGAAAGTCCCTGGGCAACCTGATAGTCACTCGATAATGCATCGCCGGTACCATCGTCGAATAAAACGACGCGTTCCTCCATCTGGGAGAAAAATGCTCCGACTTTCAAATTGTCGGTTTCCATCATTTTATCAGTAGCCTCGTGCCGATTCGTGTTGATCTTATCAAAAGAGCCTGTACAAGAAGCTAAGCCCAATGTGAAAGCACTAATAAATATATATTTTAAAAATTTCATCTTAATATTTGTTTCAGCGTTAGAATTGGAGCTTTACGGAAAAACCTATTGAACGAAGACTCGGCTGCATGAAGTAATCTATACCCTGATAGTATGTACCGGTATTTGCAGTCAGTTCAGGATCGAACGGAGCCTTGTTATAAAGCATAAGCACGTTGTGTGCTACAAAAGAAACTTTAGCAGATCTTATCCAGTTAAGCCATTTGTGTACCGGAATATCATAGCCGAAAGTAAGTTCGGACAATCTCAGGTTTGTTGCACTGTAAACATACTGCGCATCAATATTATTACTCGTACTGCCTACGGTCTGATAATAGCTTTGTGCAGGTATCGGACGTCCGTTTATAATAAAGCCTCCATTGTCGCGGGCATCTGCAGAAGCCTGTGATACACCGAAGGAATCCATTACGGCCTGGGTTTCCGAAACGACTACGCCACCCACGCGATATATGAATAAGAATCCGAGATCGAAGCCCTTCCATGAGAAATTATTCCCCCAACTGAGATTATATTTCGGAGAAGCACTGCCGGCCTTAACATATTTGTTGCTTTCCGGTACTACCTTCTGCGAAACAGGATCAACATATATTGCTCCGTGTTCGTCGGTTTTTAGAGTACTCACATAAATATCGCTGAGCGTTCCTCCTTCTACAAGCTTCATTTTGTATCCGCCTGTTCCTCCCATATCAAGTTCGGACAAAGAATAAACCTTACCGTCTTCCGGATTCATCCATCCATTAAGCAATCCCTTGATTTTATTTCTGTTGAGTGTCCAGGTAAGATAAGATGACCAAGAAACAGGACCTATATTGTGATCAAAATGGGTTGTAAGCTCTATACCCTTGTTATCAACCCTTCCGGCATTTAATACAACGCTGGTATAACCCGAAGAGGAAGGCAGAGCTACCGTAAAGAACTGGTTATAAGTACGGGAATGATATAAGGTTGCATTAACTTTCAATTTATTATCGAAGAATATGAAATCCAAACCGCCTTCCCATGATTTAGTACGTTCCGGCTTTAGATCCGGGTTTTTCATCTGGGTTGATGTTTCAGGAGAG
>JALCMP010000014.1 GCA_022648545.1 Bacteroidales bacterium
ATGCCGAGAGAAGGTGTATCATCTATATAAAGAGGAGCTGCAGAAAGAGACTTGAGCCTCTCTTCCAGTTGAACCCATTCATAATCTTCGAGCTTTTTGCCGCCGTAGATCTTGTCCGCCGAAATTCCCGTTTCACTTATCATAAGCCTTTTAACCAATTGCTTGGAAGACATTTCAAGCGAAAAGAAGGCCACTGGGACATGATGGTCAACCGTCATGTTCCTTGCCATGGTGAGCACGAAAGCGGTTTTACCTACGGAGGGCCTTGCGGCAATTATTATAAGATCTGAGGCCTGCCATCCCAGCGTCATACGGTCTATGCCTGTATAGCCGCTCGGAATCCCGCTCAATCCGTCGGTTCTTTCCTGATTTGTCTGCAAATCGGTAACCGCCTCGCTTATAACATCCTTTACGGGAAGAGTATCTCTTTTGAGATTTTTGTCGGCCAGAGCGAAAATCTTTTGCTGGGCTATATCCAGCAAGTCGTCTACAGACTTGGAATCGTCGAAAGAATCCTTTTGGATATTATATGAAATTGAAATAAGCTCCCTCTGGATATACTTTTGTATTAGTATCTTTACATGATAGTCCAGATGAGCGGCCGCTCCTATCTTGTTGCTGAGCATGGTAAGATAGTACGGTCCCCCCACTATGTCGAGGTCGCCGGTTTTCTTCAACTCTTCGGCGACCGTAAGAATATCAACCGAATCATGCCTCGAGGCAAGCGCTGCTACAGCCTTGTATATCCTTCTGTTCGCATCTTTGTAAAAGCACTCGGGAGTAAGAACGTCTATTACTTCAGTTACGGCATCCGGCTCAAGCAAAAGAGCACCGAGCACCGCCTCTTCTATATCGAGAGCCTGCGGCGGTTTCCTCCCCGTTTCAAGCGAAACTGAGTTCAACTCCTTCATACGCGAATCTCCCGTATCTTTTTTCTTATATGAACCTGCCATAAAAAATCATATTCATTCAGGCGAGCTTGTCCAGTGCTTCCCTTATTTTCTTTACGGCATATACTATTTCCGAATCCGAAATTATCAAGGGGGGGGCTATTCTGAACGAAGTCGGCTGGAATAAAAACCAATCCGTTATTACTCCTTCGTCAAGCAGTAAATATAATATTTTTTTCGCCTTATCGCAATCGTGCAGATCCACTGCAATAAGCAGGCCGGCGGCACGTATTTCCTTAACGAGGGGATGATCCTTCAATCCATCAACGAAAAGAGCGGATTTTCTCTCCGCATCATCCACAAGTTCCTTCTTATGAGCAAGCATATAACGCAGCGAAGCCAAAGCCGCCGCACAACATACAGGATGCCCACCGAAGGTGGTTATATGACCGAGAGGCGGATCGCTTTGCCATGCCTTCATAAGCTCGCCGGAAGCCACAAAAGCCCCCATAGGCATTCCTCCCCCCAAAGCCTTTGCCAGTGTAAGTATATCCGGAACAACTCCGTCATACTTTTCAAAGGCAAACATTTTTCCGGTGCGGCCGAATCCGGTCTGGACCTCGTCATAAATCAAAAAGGCACCGGTTTCGTCACATTTCTTTCTAAGCGCGGCAAGATACCCCGGTTTTGGAATCTGCACGCCACCCTCGCCCTGTACAGGTTCGATTATAACGCAAGCCGTTTTATCGGTTATAAGACAAAGATCTTCCGTTGAATTAAATCTGATGTGCCCTATCATAGGAAGCAGCGGCCTGAACGGTCTTTTGAATTCCTCGCTGCTCATAAGACTAAGACACCCCTGCGAACTGCCGTGATAACAATTATTGCAGCTTAGCACCTCACGTCGTCCGGTAACTCTTTTTGCAAGTTTTACCGCACCTTCGTTAGCTTCGCTCCCGGAATTAACATAATACACACTATTAAGCGAAGGCGGCAATATGGAAGCCAGCAAAGAGGCATGCTCAACCTGGGGAGACTCTATCATCTCTCCGTAAACCATAATATGGGCATATTTGTCTATCTGACGCTTAACGGCTTCGGCGACTTCCTTATTCCCGTGCCCGAGATTAGACACAGATACGCCTGAAATAAGGTCGAGAAACTTACGGCCGTCGGCAGAATACAAATAAACACCTTTTGCCTCCCGGATTTCGAGACCCAGAGGCAATGACGATGTTTGAGCTACATGTTTAAAGAAAAGATCCCTTAAAATAAAAGGTTCGTTTTTCATGGAGGTTATTCCTCCTCTTTCTCGAATTCGGAAGAAACAATAATCCTTCCGCAATATTCGCAAACGACAATTTTTTTATTGGATTCTATATCAATCTCCCTTTGGGGAGGAATTTTGTTGAAACATCCGCCGCAGGCACCTTTTTTTACGGTAACCACTGCAAGCTTGTTCTTGAAGCTGCTCCTTACTTTCTTGTAGGCATTAAGAGTCCTTTCGTCTATTCTAGACTGAATATCGGCCGATTGTTTCAGCAGATCGTCTTCCTGCTGCTTTGTATCGGCTACTATATTATCGAGCTCCTTCTTCTTCTCTACGAGATCGGTTTCCCTTCCGGAAAGGAGTTCATGAGCTTCGGCAAGAGCTATTTTCTTTTCTGCCAGCAATTTGGTCACATCGGAAATATTCTTTTCCGCAGCCTGTATGCTAAGCATCTTGTACTCTATCTCCTTGGTAATAGCATCGTACTCCCTGTTGTTCTTAACGTTGTTCTTATCGTCGTTGAACTTGTCTATCTGGGCCTTGTCTTCTATTATCTCGTTTTTCCTGTCGGATATCGTTACTTCGCCGCGGGATATTTCGCCCTCAAGCTTTTCGATCCTCGACTTCAAACCTTCTATATCATCCTCCAGATCCTGCACCTCAAGAGGAAGCTCACCCCTCAATAGATAAATTTCATCTACCTGGGAATCCACCTTTTGGAGCTTGTAAAGCAGTCTCAGCCTTTCCTCCATTGTCAAATCGGAATCCAAATTCTTGGATATCTGAAGCGATATGAAAGTTTCGCCGTCAACTATCGGCGGATTAACCATTTTTACTTTCTTCCCTGTTGCCATAACCAAACTAATATATATTTATTGGATTATTATTTCTCTTACTCTTAGAAACTGCAAATTTAGGAAAATTTTCACAAATTATCTTTGAAAATAGTTCCACGGCTCCAAACTCACTGGCATAATGTCCTATATCAATGACCATAAAGTCTTTATCACAATAATAATCATGATAGCCGAGGTCGCCCGTAACATAAGCCTGGGCTCCGGAAGCAACCGCATCGGAAATAAGAGACCTCCCGTTGCCGCCGCAAACGGCAACCCGTCTCACCCGGCACGACGTAAGAGCCGAACAGCGGACATGAGGTAGCCCGTAAAGATCTTTTACATATTTAACGAAATCCTGCGGCGCCAAAGGCTCTTGAAGATCTCCCACACGGCCAATGCCGCATTCGGAGAGTTCAGACACATTACGAAGCCCTATTTTATCGGTCATAAGAGTATTGATTCCCGGATCAGCCTTATCCAGACATGTATGAAGAGAATATACGGTTACTCCGTTTTTCACCGCCTTAATAATTATGCGTCCCGCAACAGTTTCCGGAGTAACGGATTTTATACCGCCGAAAATAAGAGGATGATGTGTTATTATAATATCGCACCCGTTTTCCACGGCCTCATCCATAACAGCTTCAGTGCAGTCGAGGGCCAGCAGGGCATGCTCCACCTCCCCGTCGGGATCGCCGGCGGAAAAGCCGCAATTATCCCACTCTTCCTGATTGTCGGGAGGAGCTATACGTTCCAGGGGTGCTACAAGATCTCTAGCCTTTATTTTCATTTATACGTTTATTTAAAGAAGAAGCGACTTCCTGCAAATCGGATTTTATCCCCTGCAGGAGCGAAATAACTTCATACCGCTTGTCTGCTCCCTCAAAATTATCGTCAAGCCTCTTCAGTGCGCCGTCAAGAGTCATCTTCCGCTCCTTTACAAGATTGTAAATCAATTTAAAATTGCTCACATCACGCGCCGTAAACATTCTGTTTCCCTTTTTATTCCTTACGGGGCGAATGTATTTCGAAAACTTGCCCGCCCAAAAACGTATGAGGGAAGGATTTTCGCCAAGCATCGAAGCCACGTCGCCCACGGAATAATATAATCTTTCTATTTCCTTTTCTTTGTAAGGCATGATTCTAATCCAGGGATTGTCCCGTATTTTCGGTATATATCATAATATTCTTAAAACCCGACGGTCCGAACTGCGCAAAAAAGTAATTTATCGGATTTACTATCTTTCCATTATGTCTTATCTCATAATGAAGGTGAGGAGCAAAAGAAAGTCCCGATTGTCCTATTCTTGCAATAACCATTCCCTGCCTGACTTTAGCCCCCCGGGAAATCAAAACCGCCCCAAGATGCTTGTAAGTGGTCTCATAACCGTTCATATGATCTATTACCAGCACATTGCCATCCTTAAAGTCCTTTCTTCCGGCCCTCTTTACGACGCCATCCGCAGGAGCAATTATATCAGCCCCTTCAACACCAAGGATATCGAGCCCGTCGTGACGAACCACCGTCTTGTAGAACGGATTTATCTTATCGCCAACGGAAGCACCCGCCTGTTCTTCTGTAAAATCCTTAAGAGGAACTATGGAAGGAATATTCCTTACGCTTTTCCCCATATCTAAAAAAGCCCGGCGCGCAGCGGAAGAAGCATCTAATATACATCTGCTGTCGGCCATGGCACGGACAGTTATTCTGGCGGACAGATCGGCCAGATCCCTTACCGAAGCAGTATCGGCTCTTCCGTATATGGAAGAACTGTCGGAATTATAAAAATCAGGCGGAGAAGCATTAAAAATGCTTTTATATATTTCATCGTCACGGTATTGCAAATTATCCAGAGTCTTATCAAGTACGGTAAGCTTTCCGTTCATTTTCTTCAGCTCTCCCTTCATGATTTCGTTCTCTCTTTTTAATTCCCGTTCCTTTGAAGTAGAAAAGAAAGAAGAAACTATAAAATAATATACGACGGCACAAAGTATGCTCGCTATAAAATATTTGAAAATCCTGACTATCCAGCCGCCGGGACCTCTCTTCCTTTTCTCGAATTTTAACTGGTCCTTATTGAATTTTATATCGCTCATTAGTCGGATGCCTCGCCGAGAGTCCTTATCATAGACAAATATTGCTCTCCCTTAAGATCCTTGCTGAAATAATTTACGGGATTTACAGGAGAGTTCCTGTATATTACTTCATAATGAAGATGTGTTCCGGTAGATCGTCCGGTATTTCCCATAAGGGCTATTACATCGCCTCTGCTTACGGTTTGTCCGGCATGTACAAGAGCCTTGCTCAGATGTGCATAACGGGTTTTATAACCGAATCCGTGATCTATGACTATCTCGCGTCCGTATCCGAAAAAGTTGTAGGCCACGCTCTCCACCTTTCCGTTTCCGGTAACATATATAGGTTCGCCCTTCTTTCCGGCGAAGTCCATACCGCAGTGAAATTTAAGCCTTCCGTTAAAAGGATCCTTCCTGTATCCGAAACCGCTGGAAAAACGGATATCGTTTATCTGTACCGGAGGAATCGCCGGAACGCAGGAGACCATCTCACCGGTACGTTTGGCAAGGGATGAAACTTCCTTGAGAGAAACAGACTGCACGAAAGTCTTCTTATATAATATATCGGTTTTCTTTTCGAGATTTACAAGAAACGCAGAATGCGGTGCTTCGCTGAGATATCCGTATCTGTCAACCCCGCCGAATCCGGCATCGCGAATATCCTGCGGAATTTCGGCCATGCCGAATATAGGTCTGTAAACCTTATTGTCCCTCATCTGGAGAGTCTGGAGGATACGCCCGTCCTCGTCGAGCCGCTTGTCAAGTATATCGAGCCTCGAACGCAATTTCACGCTTTCCTGCTTAAGAGCCATCACGCGGGGAGTATCTTCGGCGAAATATCCGGTATAGATCATAAAATAGCCGAATGCGGCCGCAATACTCAGAATGAACAGTACAACGCCGCGCGACATTCGTTCCCTGAGGGTTATGGTCTTGATTTCGTACAGGAGAGTTTCCTTATTGAAAATGTATTTCTGCTTTAATTTCATCAACCGAAAACATTTACATTTACAAAGTTAAAAAATTCTAACAAAAAAGATTATTTTTGTGTCCCTAACATATAAAAATATGACATCTTCCGAAATTAGAAAAATTTTTCTCGATTTCTTTCGCTCTAAAAATCATACCATAGTGCCTTCGGCTCCGATGGTAGTGAAGAACGACCCCACGCTGATGTTCACCAATGCAGGAATGAATCAGTTCAAGAACATATTTCTCGGCAACACAGAACCGGTTTCGCGCAGAGTGGCCGATACGCAAAAATGCCTGAGGGTAAGCGGCAAGCATAACGATTTGGAAGAAGTAGGCCGCGATACGTATCATCATACGATGTTTGAAATGCTGGGGAACTGGAGCTTTGGGGATTATTTTAAGAAAGAAGCTATCTTATGGGCATGGGAACTTCTTACGGAGGTTTACAAAATAGACAAGGAAAGACTTTACGCAACAGTATTCTCCGGATATGAACCCGACGGACTTGGACCCGACGAAGAAGCCGCCGAGATATGGAAACAGGTTCTTCCGGACGACAGGATAATTCCGGGAGACAGAAAAGACAATTTCTGGGAAATGGGGGACACCGGACCATGCGGTCCTTGCAGCGAGATACACATAGACCTCAGGAACGACGAAGAAAGGGCTGCCGTTCCCGGAAGGGAACTGGTAAATAAGGGAGACAGCCGCGTAATAGAATTATGGAATCTCGTATTCACACAATTCGACAGAAAATCCGACGGCAGGCTCGAACCTCTTCCGCACAAGAACGTAGACACGGGAATGGGATTCGAAAGGCTCTGCATGGTTCTGGAAGGCAGGAAAAGCAATTACGATACCGACATATTCAGGACCATAATAAACAAAATCGCCGAATTAAGCGGAAAGGAATATGATCCGGAAGGAAGAACAGGCATAGCGATGAGGGTCATTTCCGACCACCTGAGGGCAATATGTTTTTCCATAGCCGACGGACAGCTGCCGTCTAACGTAAAGGCAGGTTATGTAATAAGAAGGATCCTGAGACGCGCCGTCAGATATGCATATACTTTCCTTAACGTGGAAGAACCCCTCCTATACCGTCTCGTACCGACTCTTACTGATCTTATGGGAGAACAGTTTCCGGAATTAAAGGCACAAAGGACTCTAATAGAAAAAGTAATAAAAGAAGAAGAAGAAGCATTCCTCAAGACCCTCGACAAAGGAATAAAACTTATGGACAACCTTACGGAAGCAAACAAGGAATCGAAACTGATCCCGGGATATGACGCCTTCGTCCTTTATGACACCTTCGGATTCCCGATAGACCTTACTGAACTTATAGCCAAGGAAAAAGGATATGAGGTAGATCTTGACGGCTTCCGGAAGGAACTCGGCAAACAGAAGGAAAGAAGCAGAAATGCCGGGAGCAAAGAAGAAAGCGACTGGACGGAACTGGTGCCGGACGGAAAATCGGAATTCACCGGATATGACGTGGACGAAGAAAAAGGAGTTAGGATATTAAAATACAGGACGGTAAAGAACAAATCCGGAAAGACATACCAGATAGTATTAAACAGAACTCCATTTTATGCGGAAAGCGGCGGCCAGACAGGCGATACCGGAACCCTTACCGGAGCCGACGGATATAAAACGGAAATAATAAACACCATAAAGGAAAACGGACTCTCAATACATATTGCAAAAGAACTTCCGTCGGATCCCGAAGGCAACTTCACGGCATCCATAAACGTTGAAAGGCGAAAGGCCACGGCTTCCAACCATTCTGCGACACATCTTCTCGACAATGCACTCAGGAGCATCCTGGGCTCCCACATAGAACAAAAGGGATCCTACGTTTCACCTGAATACTTCAGGTTCGACTTCTCCCACTATGAAAAAGTCGACGACAAAATGCTCCGTGAAGTAGAAAGGAAGGTGAACTCTCTTATAATGATGAATATCCCCAAGATCGAAAAAAGAGATATTCCTATTGAAGAAGCACGCCGCGAAGGAGCCATAGCCCTGTTCGGTGAAAAATACGGAGACAAAGTAAGAATGGTAAGATTCGGGGATTCGGTAGAACTTTGCGCCGGAACGCATGTAAACGCCACCGGAGAAATAGGATTCTTTAAAATAAAGTCCGAATCCGCTGTAGCCGCCGGAGTAAGAAGGATAGAAGCCGTAACGGGCATCGCCGCCGAAAACTACATATATGAAAATGAAGATCTCATCAAATCCATAGACGAATTGTTGAACGGCACCCCCAATCTCCTCAACGGCATAAGAAAAATAATAGAAGACAACTCATCCTTCAAAAAGAAAATAGAAGTTTTCGAAAAGGAAAAGAGCGCAAATCTCGAAAAGGAGCTTCGCGGAAAAGCCGAAAATATAAACGGAATAAACGTAATAAGATTTACGGGCGAAGTCTCTCCGGATATTATAAAGGATGTGGCTTTCAGGCTTAAAAACGGAAATTCCAACACTGTTTTTGCAGCCGGCACTATTTCTGCAGGGAAACCGGTACTTACCCTAATGTACACCGATGATCTGGTAGAAAAAGGACTGCACGCCGGAAAAGATATAAGGACGGCCGCAAAAATTATAAAGGGAGGAGGAGGAGGACAGCCGTTCTTCGCATCCGCCGGGGGTAAGGATGCGGGCAAACTCAAGGAAGCCGTCGGGTTGCTCGTGGAAAATGCGACAAAACAACTGTAAATTTTGAAGAAACTCGACAAATTTATACTCAAGTCTTTTCTGGGGCCGTTCATAGCGACCTTCCTGATCGTCATATTCATACTTATGATGCAGTTCCTGTGGGTATATATAGACGATC
This sequence comes from Bacteroidales bacterium, assembly GCA_022648545.1. Lineage (GTDB taxonomy): Bacteria > Bacteroidota > Bacteroidia > Bacteroidales > UBA932 > Egerieousia. The sequence continues at coordinate 8,884 of JALCMP010000014.1, forward strand.
TCGCAGGAAAAGGACTGGGTTTAAACGTTATATTGCAGTTCCTGGGATGGGGTTCGGCCACCATGTTCCCTCTGGCTTTCCCTCTTGCGACACTGCTGGCGTCCATAATGACAATGGGGGCCCTGGGGGAAAGCAACGAGCTTCTGGCAATGAAAGCGGCCGGCATTTCCCTCCAGAGAATAATGGAACCGCTTATATACGTGGCAATACTCATTTGCATAAGCGCCTTCTTTGCTGCCAATAATCTTATTCCTGTAGCCTACAACAAGATATACACGTTGAGAGATGATATAGGAAAGACCAAGGAAGAAATAAAAATACCTACGGGCATATTCTATAACGGCATAGAGAACTATTCGCTGCGCATAAAAAAACGGGACAAGAAAAGCGGAATGATGTACGACATAATAGTATACGATCACAGTTCGCAAAAAGGGAACATAAACGTGACCGTAGCCGATTCGGGCTTCGTAAAGATCTCTCCGGACAAGTCCAATCTTATGTTTACCCTGTTCGACGGCGTAAATTACGAAGAAGACAACAAAATGGTCAGACGCGATACATCGCTCGGACTTACCAGGATAAAATTTTCTAAACAATATATTGCAATACCTCTGGAAAACTATGCACTGCATCAGTCCAAGCACGCCAAATACGGAAATGAAATAATGTCCAAGAATCTGGTGCAGCTGAGCAAGGACAAGGATTCCCTGAGGAAAAGATATGCAAAGTCAATTGAATCCCATCTTAAGACAGCTCTTGTAAACCAGAGCCTCGCACATTCCTACCAACTCGATACATCAAGAAACAAAGGTCTTACCGGAGCTTTTCCGGTTGATTCACTTTATAAACGTTCCGATATCGACAACAAAATGAGAGCTTACCAGTCCGCTCTTATAAATATAACAAACCGGATCAACAACCAGGATTTTGCCGGAAGGGAAATAAACCAGACCGCATATCCGCTCAGGCGTACCATAATCGAATCGTACAGGAAATTCACGCTTTCTCTTGCATGCCTGATTTTCTTTTTCATAGGAGCACCTCTGGGCGCAATAATAAGAAAAGGAGGACTGGGCACGCCGGCTGTCATCTCCATGTTTTTCTTCCTCATCTACTGGGTAGTGGATATAACCGGTAAAAAACTTGCAAACGAAGGCAGCATATCCCCTTTCATGGGGACTTTTGCGTCCTCTATTGTTCTTCTGCCCATAGGCATCTTCCTTACATGGAAAAGCACCAGGGACTCCAATCTCTTTAACGCCGAAGCCTATAAGAATTTCCTTAAGAAAGTAGCCGCCTCTTTAAAACTGATAGGTAAAAAATACGGCAAACATGAAAAAGCCTAAAATAATATACATGGGAACTCCCGAATTCGCCGTTTCACCGCTGCGTGCGCTTATTGAAAACGGCTTTGAGATTGCGGGGGTAGTAACCGTCCCGGACAAACCTTCCGGGAGGGGACTGAAAATAAACGAAAGCGAAGTAAAGAAATTTGCAATATCACAAGGATTGAAGATCATGCAGCCGGTACGCCTGAGGGACGAATCCTTCATAAACCAGCTGAAGGAACTTAATGCAGATATGTTCATAGTAGTGGCGTTCCGCATGCTTCCGGAGATAGTATGGAGCATTCCTCCCATGGGAACATTTAATCTGCACGCTTCTTTGCTGCCCTGTTACCGGGGTGCGGCCCCAATCAACTGGGCCATAATAAACGGTGAGAAAGAAAGCGGCGTAACCACTTTTTTAATAAACGGACAAATTGATACCGGCAACATTCTGCTGCAGGAAAGATACACCTTGAATTCCGCCGAAACTGCAGGGACCTTGCATGACAGACTTATGGAAATGGGAGCCGGGCTCGTAGTGAAAACCGCGGAAGGTTTATCTAAAGGCACTCTTGCAGGCAAACCGCAAGACATTCCGGACGGAAAGATTATTCCGGCACCCAAAATAACAAGGGAGACCTGCATCATAAACTGGGAAGACACGGCCGAACATATAGACAGACTTATAAGAGGATTATCTCCATACCCGGGTGCGATTTCCGAAATAAGCGACGGAAACAAGAAAATAATGATGAAAATTTTCGAAGCCCAGGCTGAAAGCGAAGACCCGGAACCAGGAATGGCTCCCGGATGCATAACAACAGACGGGAAAACACTCTTCAGGGTAAAATGCGGAAAAGGAAGCATTAAAATAACTTGTCTGCAAGCCGCAGGAAAAAGAAGAATGGCCGTTAAAGATTTCCTGTCGGGTTTCAGAAATATGGGGAACTTCAGTTTTTCCAAAACCATAATATGAAAGCCGGAAAAGACATAGCAATATTGTGCGACGGAGATTTTCCCAACAACAAGGAGACTTTATCACGTCTCGATTCCTGCAATGTTATAATATGCTGCGACGGAGCTGTTACGGCTCTTGAAAAAAGCGGCAGAAAATGCGATTATATCGCAGGGGATATGGATACCCTGTCTTTATCGCAACAGCTGAGCCATAGGCATATCATAATTTCAGATCCCGACCAGCAAACCAACGACCAAACGAAATCATTCAAACTGGCACTGTCGCTTTCTCCTTCGGCAATACATATCTTCGGGGCGACCGGGAAAAGAGAAGACCACACCATCGGCAATATTTCCCTGCTCGCCGAATATGCATCAATAATAAGAAAAGAAGGAATAAAATGCAGCATAGACATGATTAGCGATTACGGCATATTCGTTCCCTATTACGGATCTTTCGAAATGACGAACTGCCGTCCCGGAGAACAAATATCTTTATTCGCCTTCGACAACTCTTTAAAAGTACATTCCGAAGGATTAAAATATCCTGTAGACGGCATAACATTTGATTTATGGTGGAAAGCTACGCTAAACGAGGCGACCGGAACTTTGGTAAAAATAGTCTGCAATCATCCCGCGGATATGCTGGTCTTCCGCAATTTTAATTTGTAAATATCCTCTCAGGCGAGGAACATCCCCACCATGGACGCCGAAAGCAGTGCCACGAGTGCAGCTCCGAGCAAAGCCCTGAAGCCAAAAGAGGAAAGGGTAGATTTCTTATTGGGAGCCATTCCGCCCACACCTCCTATGATTATACCTATTGAGGCGAAATTGGCAAATCCGCACAAGACATATGTAGACATTATAACGGACTTGGCATAAACGAATGCACCCGTTTGTATCATCTGAGTAAGACTCTGGTAACCTACGAACTCCGTTAGTATGAGTTTTTCGCCGAGCAATCTTCCTACGAGCGGAAGGTCGACAGGATTAACACCGGTAAGCCATATTACCGGATAGAACAGATAAGACAATATGAACTCCAGAGACAGGCACGAATATCTTCCATGGGTAACGGATGTTATAAGCACATTCAACGATGTCCAGTTACCTATCTTATCAAAAATAAAATTACATCCGGCTATAAGAGCATAAAAGACAAGCAGCATGGCGGCTACATTTGCGGCAAGCCTAAGGCCGTCGGAAGTACCGTTGGAAATGGCATCCAGAATATTCTTACCTATCTTGGTCTTGGAGACCTCAACGCTGTTGTCGATTTTTTCGGTCTGCGGCTTTATTATTTTCGCCATTGCTATTGCTCCCGGAGCGGCCATGACGGAAGCCGACAGAAGGTGTTTCGCAAACTGTATTTCCATTAGCTTGTCGCCGCCTCCCAACATAGCTATGTATGCAGCCAGAACTCCGCCGGCCATAGTAGCCATGCCGGAGACCATTATAAGCATAAGCTCGGAATCGGTCATTCTTGGAATATACTCCTTTACCATAAGGGGAGCTTCCGTTTGTCCAAGAAAAATATTTCCGGCACAAGAGAGGGACTCGGCTCCTGAAAGGCCCAGAAACTTCGTAAGACACCACCCCATTGCCCAGACGATTTTCTGCAATATGCCCAGATAAAAGAAAAGACTTGTAAGAGCAGAAAAGAATATTATGGTAGGAAGAACCTGCAAAACAAAAATATATGCAAAGTTGGTATCGGCCAGCGGACCGAAAAGGAAGTCGGTTCCGGCTTTGGTCCAGTCCAGAACGGCAATAAAGCATTTGCCCATTATCTCAAAAAACGTCTGTACAGCAGGAAAAAGCAAAACTGAAATTGCAATTATGAATTGAAGGGCAAGTGCCTTGAACACGGTTCCCCAATTGACATGTTTTCTGTCCATACTGAAAAGCCAGGCTATCATAATTATTACGAAAATGCCCAAAAGCCCTTTCAATATTGAAGAAATACTGAAAACCAGATTCTTTTGCAATAATATCTTTTTATACGGATTTGATTTTAAGGAAGATCCGCCCGCCTTAAGATCATTTTTAATAGATGCAGCCGGAACCTTTTCCGAAGAAGGTGCACCTACCTGGATCTGCAGGGAATCCCCGGCGACCGAAGCTGCGGAATCAACTGCAACGGAAGGCTGTCCGGCCAGAACCGTCATGCTAAAGAAAAGAAAAAGTAGCGTTAAGATTTTCTTCATCTGTATTATTTATTTTTTTTTCTTTTATTCAGTTTCTTCTCTTCCTTCTCCAGCTTTTTTAATTCGGAATAAATGGTTTCGGCCTCTTCATAACGTTCCTCGGTCATTGCGGAATTTAGAGATTTCTCGAGTCCGGCCCTGTATACGGTACTGCTTATTTCGCCTTTCAGTGAAAGCTCCGCCTTTACGGCATGGCTGTTGAAAAGTTTCTCGGATATATATATGGGACATGAAAATAATTTGGAAAGGATTATTCCGTCTATAAAATCAGCATCCTTATAAATATCCCTGTCTCCGAGGAAATGAAGCCTCGAATAAAATTTTCCGTCGTCCTGCCTGTAAGTTATGCTGACTTCTTCCAGAGATACGTAATAACATTTCAATACCGTAGATATCAGGGAATGGAAGGGAAAAGTCTGTCCCTCCACGCCTTTGAAATTTGCCAGCAGATTATGGACATCAGGCGGAGTAAGAGGTACGTAAAGGCATTTATCCGAACCTTTTGCATATAGAAAAAAGATATATTTGCCTTTTTCGGTTGAAAACGCCGTAAGAGCTCCTATATCCAGTCTTATTCTTTTCATTAGTTATCCTTTACAACGCAAATATAGAGTATTTTTATTACTTTTGCTTGATATCGGCGAAATAAGAAATGATTTTTAAAGAAATTGCACGGGACGGAAATACTTCCGCAAGATGCGGAATTCTCCATACCGGACATGGCGACATAGAAACGCCAATATTCATGCCAGTAGGAACCGTAGGATCTGTAAAAGGCGTATACCACAGGGATCTGGAAAAAGACATACACGCACAGATAATATTGGGAAACACCTATCACCTTTATCTGAGGCCCGGAACGGATATCATAAACAAAGCAGGCGGACTGCACAAATTCATATCGTGGAACAAGCCCGTTCTTACCGACAGCGGAGGATTTCAGGTATTTTCTCTTTCTGCAAGGAGAAAATTAACCGAAGATGGCTGCATTTTCAATTCGCACATAGACGGATCGAGACACATATTCACTCCTGAAAACAACGTTGATACCCAGAGAAAGATAGGAGCGGATATAATAATGGCTCTTGACGAATGCACACCCGGACAGGCCGATCATAAATACGCCCTGAACTCCCTGCTTCTCACGCAAAAATGGCTTGAAAGATGTGTGTATCGTTTCAAACATACTGACCCGCTGTACGGATACGAACAGTATTTTTTTCCCATAGTGCAGGGATGTATTTATTCCGATCTGAGAAAGATGGCTGCAGAACATGCCGCATCTCTTGATATGGACGGATATGCAATAGGAGGACTTTCCGTTGGAGAGCCCGTGGAGAAAATGTACGAAATGATAGAAGTACTTGATCCGCTGCTACCGAGGGACAAGCCGAGATATCTCATGGGCGTGGGGACCCCCGCCAACATTCTTGAGGGCATAGCACGGGGAGTAGATATGTTCGACTGCGTAATGCCAACCAGAAACGGAAGAAACGGAATGCTGTTCACATGGAACGGCATTATGAACATGAGAAACAGAAAATGGGCCGAAGACTTTTCACCTATAGATCCGGACGGCACATCGTTCGTAGACAAGACTTACAGCCGTTCCTACCTGAGACACATGTTCGTAGCCGGAGAGATGATAGCGGCACAAATTGCCAGCGAACATAATCTGGCATTTTATTTGGAACTTGTAAAAACGGCCGGGGATCATATAAAAAAAGGAGATTTCCAGGCCTGGAAAAACGCCACCGTAAAAAATCTCGAAAACAGATTATAGATTCCAATGAAGTACAACCTTAAAATAACAACGATAGACCGGTATATAATAAGGAAGTTCATAGGAACCTTCTTCTTTCTGCTTCTGCTTATTATAGTGGTAGCCATAATCTTTGACATAAGCGAAAAAATAGACGATTTCGTAGACAAGCAGGCACCCCTTAAAGCTATCATGTTTAATTATTACGCCAATTTCATTCCGTATTTCATAAATATGTTCAGTCCGTTGTTCGTCTTCATAGCGGTAATATTTTTCACTTCAAAACTGGCTTCCAACAGTGAAATAATAGGAATGCTGGCCGGAGGAATAAGCTTCAGAAGGCTAATGTACCCGTATTTCCTGTCCGCAGCCTTCATTGCGATTTTCAGCCTTACTCTAAACCTGTTCATAATCCCTCCTGCGAACAAGGGACGGCTCGATTTCGAGAATAGATACATTAAGAAGCAGCGCACGGCGGTAAATCTGCGCAATATGCATTACCAGATATCCCCTGGCACCTTTCTATATGTGGAATCATTCAGCGGATGGAACAACACCGCATATAAATTTACCATAGAAAACATAAACGGAAACGATCTCACCTCAAAGCTAAGTGCATCATATGCACAATGGGACTCCATAAAGAATTGCTGGAAATTAAAGAATTATTTCCTGAGAAAATACAAGAACAACACTGAAACCATTACAACCGGAAAGACTTTAGATACCACACTGGCAATAACCGTAGCGGATTTTCACAGGAGGAAAAACATTTCCGAATCAATGAATTACAAGGAATTGAACAACCTCATAAAAATACAGAAAGCCAGAGGAGACCATATGGTAAAATACGCATTAATAGAAAAGAACACAAGATTCGCCATACCTTTTTCCGCATTCATACTAACTCTGATGGGCGTTGCTCTTTCCTCCAAGAAACGCCGCGGCGGAATAGGCATGAACCTCGGCATAGGAATAGCCCTGAGTTTTTCCTACATACTCTTCCTCAGATTCAGCCAGATGTTCGTATACACCGACACACTTCCTGCCTGGATAGCTCTCTGGATTCCAAACGTACTATATGCAATCGTAGCAGGCTTTCTATACAGAATTGCGCCAAAATAATCAGAATTCCCCGTTAGCGAATTTCCTGCGGCAGGCTTTCAGCATATCGTCCACCATTTCATCCATTCCCCATACGGGCTTCCAGTCCCATTCCGAACGGGCACACGAATCATCCAGACAATCGGGCCAGGAATAGGCGATTTGCGCTTTAACGGGGTCTATACTGTAATCATATGAAAAATCCGGAATACGTTCCTTTATTTTGCGGAAAAGCTGTTCCGGTGTAAAACTCATCGAAGCTATATTAAAACTGTTCCTGTGAATCAGCCTCAAAGGATCGGCCTCCATAAGCTGCGTGGTGGCCTTGAGGGCGTCCGGCATATATATCATATCCATATACGCATCGGCTGGAACTTCACATGTGTACCGCCCTTCCTTTACGGCTTTATAAAAAACTTCCACTGCATAATCGGTAGTTCCGCCTCCCGGCATGGCTCCATTTGAAATTATCCCCGGAAACCTTACACTTCTCGTATCCACGCCGAATCTCGAATTATAATAATCGCCCAATAATTCTCCCGAAACCTTGCATACGCCATACATCGTATTCGGACGCATTATCGTATCCTGGGGAGTCTTGTTATGCGGAGTATTGGCGCCGAACGCCCCTATGGAACTCGGAGTAAATACGGCGCATCCCGTTTCTCCGGCAATGTTAAGGGTATTCAGCAAAGCTCCCATATTTATTTTCCAGGCAAGACGCGGATTTTTCTCACCAGTTGCAGAAAGCAGGGCCACGAGATTATAAATGGAATCTATCTTATACTTCTTTACTATCTCCGCATAAGAGTCAGCATCCAGAGCATCGAGGCGTACCGCCGTAGAAGTAAGAGACAAACGTTTTACGACATCAGGTTTCACATCCGCAGCTATAACATTATCATAACCGTATATTTTCTGCAAATGCGGCACAAGCTCAGTACCTATCTGGCCGCCTCCGCCAACCACTAATATTCTTTTCATGTCGATATCTAATAAAAACTGATTATCTTATTATAAATTAAATTCAAAATTAATAATTTTATTGCATTTGTTAATTTTGCAAATAACTTTTCTGACATGAAATTTTTTACAGAGACAACAATCGTACAACCCGACAGAAAATTATCTTACGAAAACAAGATTTTGATACTGGGGTCATGCTTTGCGGACGAAATAGGAACAAGAATGCTGGACAGAGGGATGAACACCTTGATAAATCCTTTCGGAACGCTGTACAATCCTTTTTCGATAGCTTCCTCCATGGAAAGACTTGCAGACTGCAGGTATTTTGTAGAAGAAGATCTGATGGAAAACGACGGAATATATTCCACTTTTCATCACCACGGCAAATTTTCCGACTGCGATCCTGACAGATTTCTCAAAAACGCAAACGACACGCTAAAAAAGTCATCGGAATTCTTCAATGCGGCGGATACGGTAATAATAACATTGGGCTCAGCCTTCGTCTACCGCCACATTGCAAGAAATATAATAGTTGCGAACTGCCACAAGGCCGACAAAAAAGAATTCGAAAGAAGGCGCATGAGTATATCGGAAACTGCTGCCGTATTAAAAAAGATGACAGAAAACAACAGGGACAAGAATTTTCTTTTCACCGTAAGTCCGATAAGGCATCTGAGAGACGGAGCACACGAAAACAATTTAAGCAAGGCTACGCTTATGATAGCAATAGATGAAATCATAAGTAATAAAATTAATGAGGACAATGCCTTAAAGAATAGCACCGAAATGCAAACTATATCATATTTCCCTTCATATGAAATAATAATGGACGAATTGAGGGACTACAGATTTTACGCCTCAGATATGGTTCATCTGTCCGATACCGCAATAGATTATGTTTTTGAAAAGTTCAGGGAAAACTATATCGATTCCAAAGCATATCCGGTTATGGACAAGGCCTATGCAATTGTAAAAGGATTCAGGCACAAGGCTCTGTTTCCTGAAAGCGAAACATGGAAAGAATTCCGGAACAGGCTGGAATCCGAAGCAGAAAAATTCAAAAAGAAATATCCGGGCGTTTCCCTGCCTCCCGATTGCATCTGAACATCTCGTCTTAAAACAAAATATTTTCATTTCTGCATACTTATCGATTTTCAGAAGTAGAGGTCCGATATACAACAGAAAAAGCCTTTTACTGCAATTTTGAAAAAAAGAGAGGGCAACCCAACATTGGATTGCCCTCTCTTTAGTAAGGTATCTGCAAATATTATTCTTTTGAATCTTCTTTTGCGCTGACAGCTTTTTTATCGGCCGCTTTAGCTTCAGCAACTTCCTCCTTTACCGGAGCTTCCTTTTCAGTTGCCGGCTTGGCAGCAGCTGTTTCGCCTGCATTTTTCTTGCGGGGACGACGGCTTCTGCGTGTCGCAGTTTTCTTTTCTGCAGATTCTCCTGCAGATTTAAGAGCAGCTTCGTTAAAGTCCACGAACTCTATTATTGCCATTTCAGCTGCATCTCCGGCTCTCATCCTTGTCTTTAAAATACGAAGATAACCGCCGTTGCGCTCGGCAATTTTAGGAGCTATCACGCGGAACAACTCGCTTACGGCTTCCTTCTGCTTAAGATAACTGAACACGATTCTGCGCGAATGTGTACTGTCGTCTTTGGCCTTTGTTATAAGAGGTTCTGCATATACTCTCAACGCCTTGGCCTTTGCCAAGGTCGTTTCAATACGTTTATGCAATATGAGCGACGAAGCCATATTTGCCAGCATAGCCTTACGGTGACCGCTCTGCCTGCCTAAATGGTTGAATTTCTTATTATGTCTCATTTTGTTTCTGTTTTTCTTTTGACTTCAATATTATACTTGGAAACATCCATGCCAAATGAAAGATGAAGCTTGTCAACCAGCATATCTATTTCCGTCAATGATTTTTTCCCGAAGTTCCTGAATTTCATAAGCTCGCTGCGCTGATGCGAAACAAGATCCGCAAAAGTTTCTATATCTGCAGCCTTCAGACAATTCAACGCTCTCACCGACAGTTCCATATCGGATAATTTCGTCAAAAGCAAATGACGCATGCGGAGCGATTCTTCATCAAGTTCGTCGTTAACGACCTCCGGAGTTTTCTCAAAACTGATATTATCTTCGGAAAACAACATGAAGTGAAATATCAAAATTTTAGCCGCTTCCTTAAGAGCTTCTTTCGGACTTATCGATCCGTCTGTGGTAATCTCCAGATTCAGCTTTTCATAATCGGTCTTTTGTTCCACACGGCAATTTTCAATAGTATAATTGACGTTTTTTATAGGAGTAAAGATCGAATCTATTGCAATCGTACCGAACGGAGCATCGGGATCCTTGTTTTCGTCGGATGGAACATATCCTCTGCCCTTGCCTATCTTTATAGACATATCAAGGACGACGGATGGTTCCATGCTGCATATATGAAGCTGGGGATTCAGCACTTTGAAATTCGATAAGTTCTTAGAAATATCTTCAGCGGTAAATTCTTGCTTTCCACTAACTTTTACGTTCACGGTCTCGCCTTCTTCCCCTTCGACCATCCTTTTAAAACGGATTTGCTTGAGGTTCAAGACAATGTCGATAACACTCTCGATAACGCCGGGAATCGTCGCAAATTCGTGATCTACACCCTCGATCTTTATCGAAGTGATGGCAAAACCTTCAAGGGACGATAATAAGATTCTTCTCAACGCGTTTCCTATAGTGATGCCGTAACCAGGCTCCAAAGGCCTGTATTCGAATTTCCCAAAGGTGTCGGTCGATTCGAGCATTATTACCTTATCCGGTTTCTGAAATGCTAATATTGCCATTTTCTTATTTTTTTAAATTAGTGTTATGCTAAAAAGCAAGTTTATTACTTGGAATACAACTCGACAATAAGTTGTTCATTTATATTTTCAGGAATGTCGGTTCTGGCAGGAACGTTAAGATACTTTCCTGTCATATTGGCCGCATCCCATTCTAGCCAGGCATATTTATTAGCAGAAGCAGCCAGGCTGTCCTGAACGGCTTCGAGGCTTTTCGACCTCTCGCGAACACCTATGATATCTCCGGGTTTTGTCTGGGCGGAAGGTATGCTGCATACTTTTCCGTTAAGAATTATATGATGATGATTGACCAACTGTCTTGCAGCCGCACGTGAGGGAGCTATGCCGAGTCTGAATACCATATTGTCCAAACGGGATTCCAGCAGGAGAATAAGATTCTCACCCTTTATTCCCTTCATTTTGGATGCAGTTTCGAAAAGATTACGGAACTGTCTTTCGAGAACTCCGTAAGTATATTTTACCTTTTGCTTCTCTTTCAACTGCATGCCGTACTCGGAAGTTTTGGCTCTTTTCTTTGATAAACCGTGCTGTCCGGGAGGGTAATTTCTTTTTTCGAAGTTCTTGTCAGGTCCGAAAATAGGCTCGCCGAATTTACGGGCTATTTTAGTAGAAGGTCCAATATATCTTGCCATATTAAATAAAATTTAGCATTATTATTATCTATACTCTGCGACGTCCCTTAGGTCTGCATCCGTTATGCGGAAGCGGAGTAACGTCAACTATCTCAGTTACCTCTATACCGGAACCGTGAATGGAACGGATTGCTGATTCGCGTCCTGCACCGGGTCCCTTTACAAAGACTTTAACCTTGCGCAAGCCGGCGTCGAAAGCCACTTTGGCGCAATCCTCGGCAGCTACCTGAGCAGCATACGGAGTATTCTTCTTGGATCCCCTGAATCCCATTTTCCCGGCCGAAGCCCAGCTTATGACCTGCCCGGCATTATTAGTAAGGGATATTATTATATTATTGAAAGTAGAAGTGACATGGGCCTGCCCGTAAGCTTCAACCTTAACTACCCTTTTCTTTTTATTAGCAGATGCTTTAGTTTTTACCATGATTACAGGTCATTTATTTAGTTGCTTTTTTCTTGTTTGCCACGGTCTTCTTTCTTCCTTTGCGGGTACGGGCATTGTTTTTTGTACTCTGGCCCCTTACCGGCAAACCGAGACGGTGGCGGATACCTCTGTAACATCCGATATCCATAAGACGCTTTATATTCATCTGAACAGCTGAACGGACTTCTCCTTCAACCTTATACTCTTCCGCAATGGTTTTTCTTATTGCGGCAACTTGGTCATCAGTCCAATCCTGCACCTTCGTTTCGAGCGGAATATCGTTCTTACTAAGGATTTTTTGGGCTGATTTACGACCAATCCCATAGATATAGGTCAACCCTATCTCTCCATGCTTGTTTTTCGGTAAATCTACTCCGGCTATACGTGCCATAATTTATTACTTTTTGTTTTCTTAAAAGATTTTACAATTTTTATTTCTGACGCATCTTGAACTTGGGAGTCTTCTTGCAAATTACATAAAGATGTCCCTTGCGTCTTACGATCTTGCAGTCTTCACTACGTTTTTTGACTGAAACTTTAACTTTCATTTTATTGCGTATTAATTTTATTTATACCTGAAGGAAATCCTCCCCTGCGACAAATCATAAGGGGACATCTCTACCTTTACCCTGTCTCCAGGCAAAATTTTTATATAATGCATTTTCATTTTCCCCGAAATATGAGCGGTTATGACGTGCCCGTTTTCAAGTTCAACCTTAAATTTTGCATTGGATAAGGACTCAATGACCTTTCCGTCTTGTTCGATAGCAGATTGTTTAGACATATATTTCTATTATCAATTATATTCTATCCCTTTTTCAATATAGTCGTAAGTCGTCAGTATCTGGGATTCGTCATGCCTTACTACTACGGTCTTCTCAAAATGCGCTGACTTCTTGCCGTCGGACGTCCTTACGGTCCATCCGTTGTCGTCGAGATATATACTCCTGGTACCGGCATTTATCATGGGCTCTATGCATATTACAAGACCTTCACGCAATTTCTTGCCGTATCCCGGTTTGCCGTAATTTGGAACTTCCGGTTCTTCATGCATGCTTTTGCCGAGACCGTGTCCGACCATTTCACGCACAACAGTAAAGCCGAAAGATTCGCAATATGACTGCACGGCATGTCCGATATCACCTATCCTGTTGCCGGCTATAGCCTGCGCAGCTCCCAAATCTACTGATTTTTCAGTAACTTCCAACAGTCTGGAAGTTTCTTCATCAACTTCTCCTACGGGGAAGGTGTATGCGGAATCTCCGTTGTAACCCTTATAAATTGTTCCGCAATCCACGGAGACCACGTCTCCGTCCTTCAATACGTAATCCGAAGGGAACCCATGTACTACCGCATCATTAACGGACATGCACAAAGCTGCCGGAAATCCTTCGTAACCGAGGAAACTCGGAATAGCCCCGTGATCGCGTATGAATGCATCGGCTATATCATTAAGCTTTTTGGTCGTAACGCCGGGCTTTACGGCCTTGCCTACTTCGGCAAGGGTTTTGGAAACAAGCAGGGCGTTCTCCTTTAGTAGTTCTATTTCTTCTTCTGTTTTTAAACTCATCATATCAACAGACTCTCCTTATCTTCCCGAACGATCCTGAAGACGTCCGGTATTCATGAGGCCGTCGTAATGTCTCATCAACAAATAACTTTCAATATAATTCAATGTCTCCTCAACTACACCTACAAGGATCAGCAAGCTGGTTCCTCCGTAAAACTGGGCGAACTGGTTGTTGATCCCTACCTTCATTGCGAATGCAGGCAATATTGCAACTATCGCAAGAAATATGGATCCGGGCAGCGTGATTCTCGACATTATGGAATCAAGGTAATCGGCGGTTTTTTTACCAGGCTTGACACCCGGTATGAATCCTCCGTTCTTCTTCATATCGTCGGCCATCATTGTAGGATTAACCGTAACGGCCGTATAAAAATACGTGAAGATTATTACGAAAAAACCATATATAAAGTTGTACCAGAACCCTTCGTAATTACCCAATACGGCTGCAAGTCCGCGTGTAGAGTCGAAACTCTGGAAAATAAGCGGTAAAAGCATCAGGGACTGGGCAAATATTATAGGCATAACGCCTGCAGCATTAACCTTTAAAGGTATATACTGGCGGGCACCGCCGTATTGCTTGTTCCCTATGATTCTTTTTGCATACTGTACGGGGATCTTGCGGGTTCCGCGGAGGAGGGCTATAACGGCTACGAATACAAGGAACAACAGTATCATCTCTATTATAAGCATGAGGAATCCTCCCGTTGTCTGGGAAAGTCTGGTTCCGATTTCAGCCGCAACGGCATATGGGAACCTCGCAATTATTCCTATCATTATAAGCAGGGAGATACCGTTTCCTACTCCTCTGTCCGTTATACGTTCGCCAAGCCACATCACGAACATCGTTCCTCCTATCAATATTATGGTTGCAAAGAAATTGAAGGAGAACCCTCTTATCAGAAACGCAGTTTCAGGTAATTGGGCATGCAGATTGGTAAGATAAGCCGGCCCCTGGAATATAAGTATAAGTACGGTAAAATATCTGGTCCACTGGTTGATTTTCCTCTGTCCGCTCTCGCCTTCACGCTGCATCTTCTGAAAATAAGGAAACATCATGCCGAGAAGCTGTATTACGATGGAGGCAGTGATATATGGCATAACTCCCAGAGCGAAGATTGAAGCGTTGCTGAAGGCACCTCCCGAGAACATATCAAGCAACCCCAAAAGTCCGCCTTTCGTCTGTTCGGATAATTTTGCAAGCTGGGTGGGATCTATGCCGGGTATTACTATGAAACTACCCAATCTATATACCAGCAAGATAAGCAGTGTATATATAATTCTCTTACGTAGCTCTTCAACCTTGAAAATATTTTGTATCGTTTCAATCAACTTTTTCATAGGATCGCTATATTATTTTTACAGAACCTTGAGCAGCCTCGATTTTTGCTATTGCAGATTTCGAGAAAGCGTTGGCGGTAACGTTCAACTTCGCCTTGAGCTCTCCGTTGCCGAGAACCTTTACCATATCCGATTTGGAGATGAATCCGTTCTCGATCAACGTATCGATACTAATATCAGTAACACCGGCCTTGTCGCTCAACGCCTGCAAAGAAGAAAGATTTACGGCCTTGTATTCGACCCTATTCGGATTTTTGAAACCGAATTTAGGCAAACGCCTCTGAATAGGCATCTGTCCTCCCTCGAATCCGATCTTGTGCGAATAGCCGGAACGGGAACCGGCACCGTTCATACCGCGCGTCGCAGTTCCTCCGTGTCCGGAGCCCTCGCCGCGTCCTATTCTTTTTTCTCTGTTTTTAGAACCTCTTGAAGGTTTTAATGTATGTAATTTCATCTTAAAATATCCTCCGACTAGCTGATTTTTTCAATTTTGACGAGATGCAGCACCTTGTTCAACATTCCCCTTGAGACAGGATCGGATACGTTGCCGCTCTCATCGGCATCCAAAACGACAGAATCGTTTATTTTACGGACACCCAAACATTTCAAATTCTGAATTTGCTTCTTAGAAGCACCGTTGCTGCTCTTAAACTGGGTTATTTTAACTTTTGTCATTTCAAATTCCTCCTTAACCGTTAAAGACCCTGTTCATTTGAATTCCCCTGAGACCTGCTACAGTATATGCATCGCGCATTTCTGAAAGAGCGGTGATCGTAGCCTTAACAAGGTTATGAGGATTGGAAGACCCTTTAGATTTCGCCAATACGTCATGAATACCTACGGACTCAAAAACCGCACGCATAGCACCTCCGGCCTTTACTCCCGATCCGGGAGCCGCAGGTTTCATAAAGACTCTCGCGCCCCCGTAAGAAGCACTCTGCTCATGAGGAATGGTTTCCTTTATAAGAGGGATCTTTATAAGATTCTTTTTTGCATCTTCCACTCCCTTGGATATTGCAGTGGTAACCTCATTGGCCTTACCCAAACCGTATCCTACGACGCCTTTTTCATCGCCTACGACTACGATAGCTGCAAAACTGAAATGGCGTCCGCCCTTGGTAACCTTAACAACCCTGTTTATCGCAACGAGTCTGTCTTTCAACTCCAGCTCGGCTGTTTTAACTTTTTTAACATTCATATTCGCCATGGTATATTAGAATTTAAGACCACCCTTACGAGCAGCTTCAGCTAAACTTTTAATTCTTCCGTGATAAAGATATCCGCCGCGGTCGAAAGCAACTTCGCTAATGCCCTTGGCTTTGGCGCACTCGGCAGCAGCAGTCCCTACGATTGCCGCAATCTCGCTGTTGTTCTTTCCTTCCGTCTGTCCGGCGATATCCTTGCTTTGGGAGGATACCGAAGCAAGAGTTACGCCATTTTCGTCATCGACGAACTGTACGTAAATATTGCAGTTGCTTCTGAAAACGCACATCCTCGGCCTTTCGGCTGTACCGCTGACAATCTTGCGTATGCGGTAATGTATCCTTTTTCTTCTTTCTGATTTATTGATAGCCATAATTTTTCTCCTTCAATTATTTAGCTGCCGCAGTTTTACCTGCCTTGCGACGCAACTGTTCACCAACATATTTGATACCCTTGCCCTTATACGGTTCCGGTGCGCGCAGCGAACGGATTTTGGATGCTACCATTCCGAGAAGCTGCTTGTCGCAACTTTTCAAAAGCAAAATAGGGTTGGCTCCTTTTTTAACCTCTTCGGCCTGAGCCTTTATTTCAGGACAAAGCTGGAACTGGATTTCATGCGAATAACCCAGATTCATTACAAGGGTCTGTCCCTTTACTTCAACCCTGTAGCCGACACCTACGAATTCCTGCCTCGAACTGTATCCCTTGGATACGCCAACGACCATATTCTGTATCAGCGCGCGGTAAAGACCGTGCAGGGAACGATGACGCGGAAGATCGGAAGGTCTCGTTAGTTTTACTTCATTTCCCTCTAGGGCAACTTTTATATCGCTGTCGACTTTCTGACTCAACTCGCCCAGAGGTCCTTTAACCTTAACTACGTTGTCGGGAGAAACTTCTACGGTAACCCCTTTCGGAAGGTTTACAGGTAATTTTCCTATTCTAGACATTTCTTTATTTTTAACTTTTTAAACTAATAAACATAGCATAGCACTTCGCCACCCACATTCATATCCCTGGCTTCCTTGTCGGAGATAATGCCCTTGGATGTGGAGATTATGGCTATACCCAGGCCGTTCAGCACGCGAGGCATCGATGAAACACCGTTGTACTGCCTCAATCCCGGTTTGCTCACACGCATTATTTTCTTTATCGCCGGCTTCTTTGTTTCCGGATGATATTTGAGAGCTATTTTTATAGTATTGTAAGGGGTGCCCTCAACTAACTTGTAACTAAGAATATAACCTTTTTCATGAAGCACACGGGTCATTTCCAGTTTCATTCTTGACGAAGGAATCTCCACAACCTTCAGGCCAGCAGCCACAGCATTGCGGATTCTTGTCAAATAATCTGAGATCGGATCAGTCATTTTAATCTAATATTAATAAATTTCTACCAACTTGCTTTATGTACTCCCGGAATCAGGCCCTTGCTGGCCATCTCACGGAATTGAATACGGCTTATGCCGAATATACGCATATACCCCTTGGGTCTGCCGGTAATAGAGCAACGATTGTGAAGACGTACCGGGCTCGCATTCTTGGGAAGCTTGTCAAGTGCGGCATAATCGCCGGCCTTTTTAAGTTCCTTGCGTTTCTCGGCATATTTCGCATATAATCTTTCGCGTTTTCTTTCGCGTGCAACCATTGATTGTTTTGCCATTATATCTTGCTTTAATTATTTCTTACTGTTCTTAAAAGGCAACCCGAATTCGCTCAACAATGCATATGCAGCTTCATCGCTATCGGTATTGGTAACAAATGTGATTTCCATCCCGAGTACCTTCATGATCTTGTCTATATCTATTTCCGGGAAAATAACCTGCTCCTTTATACCGAGAGTATAATTTCCGCGGCCGTCGAAGTTTTCTCCAACACCCTTGAAATCCCTAATACGAGGAAGGGCGATTGCAATCAGCCTTTCCATAAATTCGTACATCTTCTTCGAACGCAGGGTGACCATAACGCCTATGGGCATGCCCTTGCGGACCTTGAAGTTTGAAATATCCTTTTTAGAATATGTGAGGACAGCTTTTTGTCCGGTTATTCTAGACAATTCTTCTTGTGCGGTCTCTATGATCTTCTTGTCGGCTATAGCCTGACCTACCCCCTGATTGATGGTTACCTTAACCACCTTGGGAACCTGCATCCTGTTCTTTATACCCAATTCCTTTTGAAGCTTGGGAACGATTTCTTCCCTGTACTTCTTCATTAGATTAGGAACATATTTCTTTTCCGCTTCGCTTATAACTGGTGCGGCTTTGGAGCTTTTGGCAGCTCCCCTGGCATTTGCCTTAGCAGCCTTTCCGGCACTGGCCTGAACGGCATTCTTTTTTTCTGTTGCCATTATTTAATCTCCTCTCCTGATTTTTTTGCATAACGGACCAGCTTGCCCTTATCGTTGAGACGCCGTCCTATTCTCGTAGCTCCGCCCTTGGTCGGATCCACAACCTGCAGATTAGAAATATGAATGCCGGCTTCCTGCTTTATGATTCCGCCCTGAGGATTCTTGGCATTCGGTTTGGTATGTTTGCTTACCATATTCACGCCCTCTACTATGGCACGCTCTTTTTGTTTATTGACGCTAAGTATCTTTCCGGTTTTACCCCTGTCGTTCCCTGCGTTCACATAAACCATATCGCCTTTCTTTATATGTAACTTCTTGTTCATGACTTTAAAATATTATAATACTTCAGGAGCCAGGGAAACGATTTTCATAAAGTTTTCACGCAACTCTCTGGCGACAGGTCCGAAAATACGGGTACCGCGAACTTCGCCCTGGTTGTTCAACAAAACACAAGCATTTTCATCAAATCTTATGTAAGAACCATCCTGACGGCGTATTTCCTTTTTCGTACGAACTACTACAGCCTTGGAAACCGAACCTTTCTTAGCGTCGGCGCCCGGAATGGAACTTTTTACGGCAACAACTATCTTGTCGCCCACCCTGGCATAACGATGGCGCGTTCCTCCCAATACACGGATGCAGAGAACCTCCTTAGCGCCACTGTTGTCTGCTACCATTAATCTTGATTCTTGCTGTATCATGGCTATTTAACTTTTTCAACTATTTCTACTAATCTCCAACATTTCGTTTTGCTCAAAGGGCGAGTTTCCATAATCTTTACGGTATCGCCTTCGCTACATTCGTTCTTATCGTCCTGAGCGACGAACTTGGTGGTTTTATTTACGAATTTCCCGTAAATAGGATGTTTTTTCTTTGTCTTTACGGCAACTACTATGGTCTTATCCATTTTATTGCTTACCACCAGACCTATTCTCTCTTTACGAAGATTCCTTTCCACGATATTTATTTTTTGTTCTGTTTTTCAATTTCGCCAAGAACTGTAAACATTCTGGCGATATCTTTCCTTACTTTTGAAAATTGAGAAGAATTCTCCAGTGGTGATACCCCGTTATTCATATGCATCTGATCCAGAGAAGCCTTTTCGGTCTCAATCCTTTCGCGGAGGTCTTTCTCCGACATTTCGCGCACTTCCTTGATTTTCATTTCTTTTCCCAATTAAATTATTCGACATAGTCTCTGCGGACAACGAACTTGGTGGTGATAGGAAGTTTTTGTGCCCCCAAACGCAACGCCTCCTTGGCAACAGCCAAAGGAACGCCTTCAACTTCTATCAGCATTCTTCCCGGCGTAACCGGAGCGACGAACCCTTCGGGATCTCCTTTTCCTTTACCCATACGCACTTCGGCCGGCTTTCTCGTATAAGGCTTATCAGGAAATATTCTTATCCAAATCATTCCTTCACGTTTCATATAGCGGACGACAGCCTGACGTGCAGCCTCTATCTGCTGACCGGTCAGCCAGCACGACTCGAGAGCCTTTATTCCAAAAGAACCGAAAGACAACTCTGTTCCTCGGTGAGCCAATCCTTTCATGCGGCCTTTTTGCGGTCTTCTAAACTTGGTTTTTTTTGGTTGTAACATTACGTTTACAATTTAATATAATATCTAAACTCTTGTTCTCCAATAATATAACTGTAACGGAGCTAAATTATGGGGTTGCAAAGATACACAAATATTTTAAATGAGAAACTTATTTTAAATATTTTTTATAAAATTTTCGGAATTTTTTTTTAATAGTCAAACATTCCATTCTCATCAACTTACAAAGATGAAAGAGATCCGTCGATTTACATTTTAGGAATCACGATTTATTAAATTAAAAGAATCTTGAATATATTTGACGGAAATGAAAACCGGATTTTCCCATATTTTTATTTTAGCCGCCGCATCGTTTCTCTTTCTCTGCTTCCGCGCAGAATGTCAGACGACCGAAAGCTCCATGGGTTACAGGATAGTTAACGGGGATACCTTATATATTGACAAGATAAAGCCGCTTTTTTTCTTCGGACATCCGTCGGGGTGGGAAAAGACAAGAAAATGGAGGAAATACCGCAGAACGGTTTATAATTTTGGGAAAACATATCCTTATGCAATTCTCGCCAGGAAGATATCAATGGAAGCCGACAGCACCATAGCCGCAAAACATTTCAACAGATTCGAGAGAGAAAAATACATAAGAAAAACACAAAAGGAACTTTTCAGAAAATTCGAAAAGCCTCTTAAAAACATGACGGTATCGCAGGGAAAAATGCTTCTGAAACTCATAGATCGGGAATTAGGACGAACCTCATTTTCTGTCATAAAAGGTTACAAGGGAGGAGTGGCGGCAGGTTTCTGGCAGGGAATTGCACGTCTGTTCGGATCGGATCTAAAGGAACCTTATGATATGTACGGAAGGGATCGTATACTTGAAGAACTCGTAATAACCTATCAGGAAGGAGCTTTCAATAATCTTTATTTTTCCATGTTCGGTTCCTTTCCGAAATACCGCCTCTCGAGTTTATCACCGTCGAATACGAGATAATCCTTCTTCCTTATCCACTCCCCGAGCATTATCAGTCTTCCGCCCTCCTCGAGTTTATAATCCGCTATGTAATGGAAATGTCCGAATATGAAAAAGTCTATCGGCTTCCCGACATGTGTGCGCTGTACCTTTCCGGCATACCCCAGAATATTTTTTTCAACATAATTACGCAAATGCAATTTTCTCTCCGGAGTTCCTTTCTTCGACAATCTGTTGTGCCTGCTCCACCAGTTTCCGAAAGCAAACGCCCAACGGGGATGAATGCCGCTGAAAAGAAATTGCAGCACCCTGCAATGGAATACGTCCTGAAGGAACTTATACCGCCGGCTTCCGAAGAACAGCCTGTCGCCGTGAGCCAGATAAAAGCTTTTTCCGTTGAGTTCGAATATACGCGGCTCGAAAAAGACCTCGGCTCTTACTTCCTTTTGAAAATAATCGTAAAGCCAGATATCGTGGTTCCCGGAAAAATAATAAACCTTTATCCCCCTGTCCACGGCCGCTGCAATAGCTCCGAGGGTTCGTGTAAATCCCCGCGGTATTACGTTTTTATATTCGTACCAGAAATCGAATATGTCTCCTAAAAGAAAGAGCGCACGGGTATTGTCGGGCAGACCGTATATGAATGAGGAAAAGTCTCTCTCCCTGGCTTTATAATCCCCAACCTTAAGGCCGAGATGCACATCCGATACGAAATAATACAAATTTCCACTCATTCCACAGGAATTTAATAAAATTTTAAAACAACGAATATGCTATACAAAAAGATCCGGCCAAAGCGCAATATATTGCAAATCCGTATAATTTATTGCGTCTTACGATATTTAACATAACCTTGCATGCAAATGTTCCGAATACAAATGCGGAAACGAATCCCAGAAACAACTGCAGACCGGCAACACCGGATGCAGCTTCGCTCATTCCGCCCTTGAAAAGCTCCAGAACGGCTTCCCCGAGAATAGGGATTATCACCATGAGGAAAGAGAACCTGGCGACTTCTTCTTTTTTAACTCCGAGCATAAGGCCTGCGGAGATGGTGGTTCCGGAACGCGACAATCCGGGCATTACGGCCACTGACTGTGCCAGACCTATAATAAAAGCTTCCTTGTAGCCGAGTTTTTTCTCCGGCATATTCTTCCTTACCTGACGGGCAGCGAGCATACTCCCTATTACAAGCATGGCGGCTGTTGCGCACAACATAACTCCAACTACGGCAAGACCGCTTCCGAAAACCGCCTCAACGTAATCCTTAAAGAAAAAACCCACTATCGCAACAGGGATCATGGATATTATTATCTTAAAAACATAATCCTTCTGGGAATTCATGACCGGTTTGAAAAACCCGACGGCAAGATCCCTTATATCTTTACGGAATACGACAAAAATACTTAACACAGTAGCTGCATGCACCACAATATCGAAAGTGAGGTTGCCGGCACCTTTTATGCCGAAAAAATATTGTCCGATGGTAAGATGGCCGCTACTGCTCACGGGAAGGAATTCGGTCAGTCCCTGTATCATTCCAAGGATGATAGCTTCTATGCTCGTCATTTGAGATTACGTTTCATTATAGAGATTATGACCAGAGCCATGCCGCTCAATATTAATAAGGGAGCAACTACCAGATACCTCGCCCCGAACATGGCGGAACTGAAAACCTTAGGATCGGAAGATCCCCCTCCCGACAGAAAAATATAGCCTAGGAGCATTACCGCAAATCCGGCTATCAAATATTTTACATTTTTTTTAGGCAACGCAAAATAAGTGGATTCATCAAAAGTACGATTTTCCGTCGCGTTGTTCTTAACTGCAGTTTTATTCATTTCAATATTATTAATAATATAAATCGTCATTGCGGAGCGACACGATTTTGTTTATAACAAAAAATGTGCAACAAACACATATAAGGACCCCCAACAACACCACTCCCGCAAAAACAGCCATTATGGTATCCGTATTTATAAGAGAAAATAATTCGGAAAATTCGTTGCCGACATAGTATATTAGAACCATAAGCGATGCAACAGCAATAAGTCCCGCAATAAGTCCCTGAAAGATCGCTCTTACAAGAAACGGTCCCCTTATGAATCCGCGCGTGGCACCTACCAGACGCATGGTATAGATTGAAAACCTCTTTGAAAAAACGTTAAGCCGGACAGTATTATTTATGAGCACTAAAGAGATAAACATGAGAAGAAGCACGAAAACAAGAACCACGGCCCCTATTCTTCCTAAATTCTTGTTAAGCGCGTCTACCATAGATTCCTGATAATAGACATCCTCTACCAAAGGTTCGGACATAAAACTTTTTTTTATTTTCTCAAGTGAATCGGTCTGGAAATAATTGGCCTTTACGCTGACTTCCATTGATATGGGAATGGGATTAACATCAAACAACTTAAGAAAATCGCTTCCCAGCATTTCCTTCATCTCGTCGGTTCCTTCCCTGCGGGAAACACATTTTACATTTCCTACATATCCAAGACCGGCCGTTTTTTTGCAAAGCTCAGCGGCCTGTGCTTCGCTGGCATTCTCCTCAAGCACCACGTTGAGGGCAAAGTGTTCCTTAAAATAATCCGACAGGGAACGGACATTTATCCCCGCAAGGCAAAATACCCCCACCAGCATAAGTACGAGGCTTATGCTTATTATTGAAGAAAAATAGGAACGCGCCAGCCTCCCGGCCACTATGTTTTTCTCTCTTTTACCCATTTGTATAAACGACAAATATATACAAAATTCGCAAATGAGGTTGTTAAAATAATTTTTATTACCTTTGTAGTATAAAATTTCTATTATTATGCCTGAGCCGAAAAGAGTTTTATTCATAAATGCCGAAATCTTTCCATATGTACCATTGTCTTCATCAGCGATCGTAGGCAGATATCTTCCCCAGGCTGTACAGGAAAATGGAAAGCAAATAAGGTCGTTCATGCCCAGATACGGCATCGTAAAAGAGAGGCGCAACCAGCTTCACGAAGTTATACGTCTGTCGGGAATAAATCTCGTGGTAAACGATATAGACCGCCCGCTCATAATAAAGGTGGCATCAATCCCTCCTGCCAGAATGCAGGTTTATTTTATAGACAACGAGGATTATTTCCAGCGCAAATCAATATATTACGACGACAAGGGGAAATTCTTCGCCGACAATGACGAAAGGGCTATTTTCTTTGCACGAGGCGTATTGGAAACCGTAAAGAAACTCAGATGGAAACCCGATATAGTTCATTGTCAGGGATGGATATCGCATCTGGTTCCTCTATATCTCAAGAAGGCATTTAAGGAAGATCCTATATTTACAGACTGTAAATTAATACTTTCTCTATACGATGAAATTTCGAAAGAAAACTTTTCGGAAAATATGCGTTCAAAAGTACTCCTCCCGGGCATAAAAAACAAAGACGTGGAATTACTGTCGGAGCCGAATGGCATAAATCTTGCTAAGTTAGCCATACAGAACTCGGATGGCATAATATATGGCAGCGAAAGCCTTGACGGGAATCTGACAGGATTTATAAACGATTCCGGAATTCCTGCTCTTGATTATGTGCCCATAACCGAGGAAAGCAACGATTACATTAACGCGTATATTAATTTTTACGATAAAATATTAGAGAATAATGCGACCAAAGAGTAATCTTCTCATTTTGGCTCTCTTTCTTTTCAGCATAAGTCTTGCGACATCTTGCATTACTGTAGATAAAAGCCTGGGGTCAGGGATGATCCCCAAGAATGACGATCTTTCCATTTATTCGGCCGAGATAAACATGCCGCTGGAATTGAAACAGGCCGACAGCATACAGGGGCTATCAACGGAATATGCCATTACAGGGGCTTTCAGATATCCTGAAACAGGAACCACACTTTTTGGATTTGCGGGAAATATTGCTCCAACTTCAACATCGCTCGACACGGGAAAAGACTCTTATGTAAAAAGCATTTACATTTCGATTCCATTATCTCATTCAGTTATATTAAATGACAATCAGGAAGGAATTACACAGGACTTTAACGTTTACAGGCTAAAAAAGGAAATAGACTCTTCTACCCTTTATAATAATTCCATAAAAGAAGATATGTATGAACATACTCCTGTAAATACTTCAGTTGGAACATATGCAGGAGAAGATTCCATTAAAATATTCCTTGACAAATCTCTGGGAGAAGAACTGCTTACTGCAACACAAAACGAACTTGATACGACCTCCTTATTCATGGCACGTTTCAGAGGACTTTATGTAAAGTGCAATCCCCCGGCTGAAGGAGTGTACGGAGGAAGAATGAACCAATTCGACTTAAGTTCGAGCTACATATATTTAAAATATAATTTCCAGCCTGTCTGGGCGGAGAATCTGGCAAGAAAAGATACTACAGTTTTGTTTTATCTCGGATACAGCTACTGCCTTAATACATCATCATTTGGTTCGGCAGACCTGGAAAAGACCGTAGAAGAAACAAAAAATCTCAGTGAACTGCCCATAGAAGGTATGGCAGGTATAAAACCATTCATAGACGGACATATCATGCGTGATACGCTTCTTGCATGGGCCGAAAGAAACAATATAGATCCCAGGCGTATTGCCATTATAAGGGCGAGATATACGTTTAATTTTCCCATGCCACCCGATTTCGACATGGATGCCTACCCTTCATATATTTATCCGAATTACAGAAACACCGATACTACAAACATTTATTATTATCCTCTTACCGACGTAAACAGCGACGGGAATAATCACGGAGGTCTGAACCGTTCTCTCAATACTTACAGCGGCGACATCTCTTCATATATTCAAAACCTTCTTATAAAGGACAACAGCGAAATAGACGGAGAAGATAATATTTGGTTTTCATCTTTAAGCGCGTCAACAAGTTCTTACTACGGAACCACTTCTTACACTTTCGATCAGAACGGCTATTATGTAGGAAAACTTTACGGCCCGGCTGACGAAAGAAACAAACCCAAGCTCAGTATAATTTACTCAATCATCCCTGAAGAAGGTAAATAAAATTCACCTCCGCTTCATTTTAAAATATAGCAAAGGAACTACTATTAGTGTTAGAACTGTAGATGTGATAGTCCCTCCGATCAAGGATATGGCCAGACCCTGAAATATAGGATCAAACAATATTATAGTTGCTCCAAGTACCACACTTCCTGCAGTAAGCATGATAGGAGTAGATCTTACGGCCCCAGATTCTATTACGGCCTGCTTCAAAGGGACTCCTTCCGCAAGACGTATGTCAATAAAGTCTATAAGCAATATAGAATTACGTACCATAATTCCGGCAAGTGCAATAAAGCCTATCATCGACGGTGCGCTGAAATATGCTCCCAATGCCCAATGCCCCAAGACTATGCCTATAAGAGAAAGAGGAATTACGGATAATTGCACCAGAGGTGTAAGAAAATCCTGAAACCACGCAACTATCAACACATATATTATTATCAGAACAAGCATGAATGCAAATCCCAAATCGCGGAAAACCTCATAAGTAATTTGCCACTCGCCGTCCCACTTGAGTGTAAAATCATCTTCATAATCCGGCTGTCGGGTAAAATTCTCATTTAAAGAGTATCCATCAGGAACCTTTACTTCCGAAAGCCTGCGCGAAATTCCGTTTATAGCATATATAGGACTTTCCGGATTTCCGGCCACCTCGGCCAAAACGTACACTACCCGTTTTTGATCTTTTCGCTGAATGCTTTTTGCCTTCACCCCTCTGCTGACCGTTACCAGATCGCACAGAGGTACGGCCACCCCCTGTTTTCCCATAATATTCATACCCAGCAAATCATTTACATCGGACTTTTCGCTTTCGGGATATTGTAAAACTATTCCTGTCTGTTCCAGCGAACGCGGACTATGCAAAACCCCGGCATCCATACCATGCAAGGCAGCACGCACATCACTTACGATTTGTGCAGACGTAATACCCATCCTCATGGCTTTATCCTTATTAACTTCAAATTTATATTCCTGCTGATCGCTCTCAACGGACCAGTCGACATCTGCAACGTTCTCCGACTCGGACATTAACTTCTCAACCTGCTCCGCCACTTTTATCTGTTCTTTATAATCTGGTCCGTATATTTCGGCAACGAGAGTAGACATTACAGGAGGTCCGGGAGGGACTTCCACTATTTTTACATTAGCTCCGTACTTTCTCCCTATCTTTTGCAGACCGGTACGCATACCACCGGCTATATTGTGACTCTGAATACTACGTTTGCCTTTATCTATCAGGTTTACCTGTATATCCGCCATATTCTCGGAAGAACGTAGATCGTAATTCCGCACAAGGCCGTTGAAATTCATAGGAGCCGATGTCCCTGAATAGGTCTGGAAATCCGTAACCATTCCGTTTTCGCTTATATACGATGCCAGTTCACGTGTAACGGCCTCCGTACTCTCGAGGGTCGTCCCTTCCGGCATATCCACAACTACCTGGAATTCATTCTTATTATCGAACGGCAGCATCTTTACCGGAACCCATCTCATATAGAAAAACGACAGAGAGAACAAAAGAACGGCTAAAAGTCCAAGCATAAACGCCATGCGTTTCCGCCTGCTTTCCAGGAAAGGATTAAGGACATGCTTATATATCCTGTATATTCTGGATTCGTAAAGCACCTCTTCGCTTCCGGAGACAACCGTATTTTTTTCTTTTGAGCGGTTGTCCTTATGACGCAGGAACAAATATCCAAAATAAGGAGTAAGAGTAAGTGCTATTAACAAAGAAAACACCATTGCAATAGAAGCACCTATTGGCATGGGACTCATATAAGGCCCCATCATTCCCGAAACGAATGCCATCGGCAATACAGCCGCAATTACGGTAAGTGTTGCCAGTATGGTAGGATTCCCCACTTCGTTTATTGCGTAAAGTGCGGCCTTAAGAGGCGGAAGCTTGTTCATCTTAAAATGCCTGTGCATATTTTCCGCAATAACTATGGAATCATCTACTACTATTCCTGTTACAAAAACAAGCGCAAATAACGTTATACGATTTAATGTATATCCGAGGAAATAGTATGAAAATAGAGTAAGCGCAAATGTAACGGGGACCGAAAAAACAACTACAAGCCCGCCGCGCCACCCCATGGCAAGCATAACGAAGAGCGTTACTGCAATAATAGCTACAAGCAAATGCAGCAACAGTTCGGAGACTTTCCGCGACGCTGTTTCTCCATAATTACGGGTAACATTTACATGAACATCTTCGGTTATCACGCTATGTTTCAGATGCTGCATCTTATTCTCCACTGCTTCGGCAACCTTCATGGCATCCGCACCTTTCTTTTTTGCAACGGCAATGGTTACCGCAGGATAACTACCCGGCATTTTCATTTTTTGCACATTTGAAGCCGCTCCATACCCGAACGAAACATAACGACGTGGAGTTTCCGGGCCATCTTCCACTTTTGCTATCTGATAAAGATAAACCGGACTGTTACCGCTTGTACCAACTATCAGGTTTCTTATTTCTCCAGCATCCGTAAAGAAATTCCCTGTTTCAACGGAAAAGACCCTGTTTCCTGTTACGAGATTCCCGCTTTGCATATTGGTATTGTTTGCCCGAAGGTATTGCGCTATTTGTCCGAAATCAATTTTATACTCCGCCATCTTATCTTTGTTGAGCAAGACTTTAACCATACGACTGCGCCCGCCTATGACATTAACAATAGCCACATCCGGTATTTTCTTTATTTCGCTTCCGGCAACTTCGGCAATCTGACGAAGCCGGTAATCACCGACATTGTCACTCCAAAGAGTAAAGGCAAGCACCGGAACATCACTTATGGCTCTCGTTTTTACAAGAGGCATAGTAACACCCTTAGGCATGCGGTCCATATTTTTCATAAGTTCGTTGTAAAGTTTTACAAGCGAACGCTCCATATCCTGCCCTACATAAAACTGCACGGTAAGCACTCCCATGCTGTTCATGGAAGAAGAATAAACATGTTCCACCCCCTTTATATTTGATATAACTTTTTCCATAGGCATTACCACTCCTGTTTCTACTTCTTCTGGAGATGCTCCCGGGAACCCTACCATAATATCGGCCATAGGCACTTCTATCTGCGGATCTTCCTCGCGTGGAATAAAAGATATGCTAAAAATCCCCAACAAAAGGAAGGCGAAGAAAAGCAAAATACTTAATTTCGAACGTATAAAACCTCCGGCTATTTTTCCTGAAATTCCGTTTTTCATACTAAAGCTCATTTATCTGTTAATACCTTTTTACCATTGAACAATTTTCCCCGCAATTTTAATATGACCTTATCTTCGGCTCCAACCCCGGAAAGGACTTCCACCTTGTCTCCTACACTTTTACCAAGACGCACCCAACGAAGCATCGCCCTGTCTTTATCATCCACTACATATACTCCGGTAAGCTGGTTTTTATGAACTATCGAAGATTTCCTGAGCAATAGTCCCGACTCACGGACTTCAGGAATAATTCCGGGAATAAAAACACTTGCATACATACCTGCACGCATCTTTGTCCGACACCCGGAAGGAACAGATATCTTTATTGCATACTGCCCTCCGCTGCTGAAAGAGGACGGACTCAACTCCATTATTTCCCCGTTGAAATATTCGCCTGCCGCTTTAAGATTGACTTTTACGCTATTGCCTGTCTTTACATATTTAATATAACTTTCCGGGACTGATGCAATTACCTGCAGTTTTCCATCCTGTTCCATTGTAAGAAGAGGCATTCCAGGATTGGCCATTCCTCCTTCGTCCATAATTTTTTGAGTTATAGTTCCTGAAAACGGAGCTTTTATATTCGTATAAGCCAGCATCGCTTTTATCTCCTGTAACTGCTGCCCGGCCATTTGCAACTTTGCCTGCATGGATGTCTTTTGCAGGGAAGCATTCTCCAGCTCCTTGTCGGAAACGCTGTTAGATTTTCTAAGTTCCCGATATCTCTCATAATCCTTTTGCGCATTCCCGGCAGCCGCAGCGGCTTCAGCAACCATAGCCTCGGCCCGGGCCTTTTTTGCATTCAGATCATCGCTGTTTACTGAAACGAGCAGGTTCCCTTTCTTTACTTTGTCCCCGGGCTTTACATAGATCCTGGTAATATATCCCATAACCCTCGTACTGATATCGACAGTTTTTTCCGCACGGACTTTCCCATTAATATAAATCCCGCCTGCGTGCGATTCCTCAGGTGAATAAACTTCCACCTTCAACGGCTTGTCATAATAATTATTTTTATCCGTTCCTTCCCTGGTTCCGCAAGCGGAAATTGCCGTACAGCAAATAATGCCTAAAACCGTTGATTTAATATAATTTTGCATATTGTTCTCTTTTGTTATTTTACTTCCGTTATAAATTTTAGATACGATTGTGTTATATTATACTGCATTACGGCACCTGCAAGCTGAAGTTCCTGTTGTGAAAGCCGCGCCTGAGCAGCAAGAAGATCGGTTGTAGAAGCCAACCCTTTGTCAAATCTATTTCGGGTTATTCTTAAAGACTCCCCCGCCTGAACCACACTAGCCTGCCGTTTGTCTATCTCAAGTTGGGAATCGTTTAATTCGCGTTCCGTTTTAAGCAACTCCATACTACTTTGCCTCTTCATATAATTATATTTTTCAGACATCTTATTATGCTGATATTTATAAGACTTTGTTTTGCTTCGATTTTTATTGCCGGAAAACACATTCCAGCTAAGGTTTATGCCAATTAAATAGGAATCCGAGCCGAATTTCAATGCTTTTGCATCATTAAACTGATACGAACCAAAAGCATTCACATGCGGCATAAAAGCCATTTTTGAAGAAGAGACCATAAAAGATGAAGCCTCAACGGCTTTGTTTAATGCCATAAGATCCGCCCTTTTTTCCGGAACATAATAATCAGCTTTAACAGATTGCCTTTGCTCCAGGGTATCGGCAGAAAATATTTCTCCATTGATATCCAATCCCATAAGGACCCTTAATCCGTCGGAAGCATTTTTAATATTGCTCTCTGCTTTTGCCAGCTCCGTTTCCACAACATTCATCTGTACCCGTGCATTCAGCAAGTCGGATTTTTGTATAAGCCCCTGCCTATAAAAATTATTCACAGATTCATATATGCTTTTAACATCTGAAAGCGACTTTATAAGAACCTCACGGGCTCTGTATGAAAACTGCAAAAAAGAATATGTTTTCCTTACTTCGAATTCGACATATTCGATAGACCTTTGCTTCTTATACTTGTACATGGTTTCCTGAGCTCTGGCTCCTTTTCTGGCATATATCATATCCATATTAAGCACCGGCATTTTTAATTCCGCACTTGCAATATAGTCCTGAGAGACATGAGGGTTATTTAACCTTTCAGGATCGAAATCTGTTCCGGAAACAACACGGTGCTGTAAAAGAAAGCCAAAGGCATTCAGCGGATTATTAGTGCTCATGGCCGTATAGTTCAAAGTTAGTTGTGGCAAGAAAGCCGCATCTGTCCGATGATAATCAGCATTTGCAATGCCGACATCCATATCGGCCATTTTAATGTTGCTATTGTTGCTTATTGCCCTTGCAACAGCATCATGTTCAGATATATATTCCGATTGCTGTGCAATACCTTTGAATGTCATGAACATAGCAACAAAGAAAGCAACAGCTATTATAAACTTTTTTATTTCCATATCTATTTCCGTTTCTTGTTTATTTCGGGATTTTGTTTTGGCAAAGGAAACAATTATTTTCCAAAAGAACAATTTTCCATTGGAAATAAATAAAGAATAAAAAATTACCTGCATGCACTTCCGCGGAATATACATACAGGTATAATATTCAAAGTTTGTTTAATCAATCAAGCTATTGGCCGGCAATGTTTTTCGTGAAATAAGAGTTAAGACTTTGCTGGACCAATAATGCATCCTCATTCCCGGCACTAAGAGTGACCTGTCTTTCCTCTTTATCGGTATTCGCGCTTATAGTCAATACTATATTGCCTTCGGAACCGCCGGAAAAATCGGTAACCGTAACATCAGTAATCCAGGAAAGTTCTGTCTGATGAATCTGCTCATAAATATAGCTTATTATATGATCTCTGGTAACGCTGCCGTAAACAATAAACGGGATGGAAACTATCCCGCCGCCAGCGGATACGTCTATTTCATTTTCAACGTCAATATAAGATACCCCCAGATCAAGGACCTGGCCTCTCAAAGAGGCAGAAGAAAAAACGATCGCTCCCAACGTAAGGAAGCAGACCATTGCTAAGTAATGAATTCGTTTCATGTTGTAATTTTATTAAGTTTAGTGTCTATAAAATTACACAAAATTCCAGATAAGCAAAAATTATATGGGTCGGAGACTGCTGCAGCCGGTCAATCGGCCGAATGTGCTACCAGCACTCTCCCCAAAGTGCTTCTTATATTGAAAAGTGTAATTTTACATTGCAAATTTATATTGAAAAGTGTAATAGATTATGCTATACAGGAAGATAGGCAAATATATAGAAGACCATCTGAAGTCCGGTTCCGATAAAATTCTAATTCTTGAAGGAGCCAGATAGATAGGTAAATCCTACATCATTCGTGAAGCAGGGACACGACTTTACAAGAATTTCGTAGAAGTAAACTTCATAGAAGATAACGAAGGTCCCCAACTATTTAAGAATATCCATACGACAGAAGAATTCTACCTTACACTAAGCATGGTAGCAGGAAAAAACCTGGACAAAATGGATAATACACTTGTATTCCTTGACGAGATACAATATTATCCGCAGTATCTGACCATGCTGAAGTTCTTCCGTCAGGAACATCGTTACCGTTTCATTGCCAGCGGCAGTTTGCTGGGGATCGCTTTGCGGTCCACCACTTCCATTCCTGTCGGCAGCATCATCCGTAAAGAGATGTACCAGCTTGATTTCGAAGAATTCCTGATTGCCAATGGCTTTGGAGAAAGTGCGATTGCAGCTTTGAAAGAAAAGTATCAGAACAAAGAAAGTCTCGGCGAAGAACTACATAATCATTTGATGGATCTCTTACGGCGCTATCTGCTTGTCGGAGGTATGCCTGATGCCGTTAATGAATATTTATCATCACACAACATCGTAAAAGTACGTGAAGTACAAGAAGCCATCCGTATACTTTATGGCGACGACGCTTCCAAATACGAAAAAGACAGCGGGAAACATCTTCTGGTAAAGCGTATTTATGAAATGATACCGTCACAGATGGAAAACAAGAAAAAACGCATTGTAGTTAAAAACATACAATATCAAAAAGACGATCGTTTCAGCCGTTACCAAGAAGAATTCGAATATCTCATTTCGTCCGGAATAACCCTTGATGTACATACCATATCCAATCCGCACTATCCTTTAAAGGAATCAGCACAGAAAAATCTGTTGAAACTCTATCTGAATGATGTGGGAATGCTCACCTCGCAACTCTACCATCAAAATATCCGTCCTATATTCGGAGACGAAAAAAGCATCAATCTCGGGGCTGTATATGAGAATGTAGTGGCACAAGAACTCAAAGCCCACGGCCATCAGCTGTTCTATTATGACAATCGCCGGAAAGGAGAAGTCGATTTTCTTATAGACGACTATCAAAGTTTGAGTATCCTCCCTGTTGAAGTTAAGTCTGGAAAAGATTATACTGTTCACAGCGCTTTAAACAATCTGCTTTCTATACCGGATTACCATGTCCTTTCAGGTTTGGTCCTGTCCAACAACAGAGAAGTAAAAAATACCGGAAAAGTAACATACGTGCCCGTTTACTACATAATGTTTCTCGATTCCACGGGCCGGAACGAAAAAGAAATACATTTTTGACTCCAACCATAATAAAAGCAGGCCCCATAACTGACCTTCATCTCCCTGGCAAAATGGTTCGTACCCTGCCGTACCGTCCATTCGCTGATGTTGCCGCTGTATAGGGCCGTCGTCCCTTTCTCCGGATCATAATATCTCAGATTCTGGCTGTAGAAGTTCGTTGTTCCCATCTTCGCACTCCTGACTGTAAGCCATCCCTGTATGTCGTAGGTATCGGTCTGGATGGTAGAATCAGAACTATTTATTTACCGTTTACTTAAGAATAAACCAGGATCTTAACAATCTTCCCTCTTTTAAAAGTAAGGAAAAATTTCAGATATGTCCCTTTTACATTAAATCCATCAGGATGGCAATATATCTTATCATTGTATTTCGAACAATAATAGTGGAAATACCATGATATATTGCTTTCGAATATGCTTGTCCAGACTACAGTAAAATCTTTTTCTTCATACGAAAAGTCTATCCCAAGAATCTTATGGAAAAAGGCTTTTTTATCTATATCAACCTTCAATCCGTCTTTAAAGCTAAAAATAGAATCTTGGATGACGCCTTTTACCCAATAAGGAAAAAACTTTTTATTTTTATTTAACATTATAATAATCGTATCCTTTTCATTTTCCAGACTTGTCCAATTGGGAGGATCCGGATCTTGGCTTATATAGTATTTCTGTCTATAAAATATATTAATTGTCGAATCATTTATTACAGGCAAATTTCTGTTTATATCCAGATGATCAGAAAATATATCTTTATCTGAAAGAATATACAATGTATCTCTTTTCTCAAGAATCAAAAATATGCCTGTCTTTTCTGCTACATTAAAAGCTTTATCATCCCTTAGACATGGATCAGGAAACAGTCTTGTTCCTGATAGATAAAAATTTCTATCTCCATAATCAGGACATCTAATATTTATGGAATCCTTATACGCATTTCCCTTATGCGATATTCTTCCCCTATTATTACAATCCACTGATATCAGAAATGATAGAAGTAAAATCAATACTATTCTAATTCTTCTAAAATGCATCTTGTAAAATCAATTTATAATCGAGAATTTCCTTCCCGAAATCAGCACCGATTAATGTATAACCGACACCTTTCTTTTTAAAATTATATATCCTTCTAGCTCCAAGGTTTCTATCAAATTCCCTTAATGCTTGCCGTGATTCTTTCTGATTATATTTTATAGTATTCCCTTCTTTTACGTAATCACTTGAAATAACAAAACAACCTTTAGTCCAACTAATAGGATAACTATACCCTAAATGGAATTTTACATACCGGCCACTTACATCGCCATTCTCTTCTCCTCGCATAACCATTGGTTGTCTCCACTTGTTATATCCTTGCCCAAGTGTATAAAAATCAGGAGGTAAACGTTTATAGGAGTTTACTTGTGTACTTGGTGCCCCTCCGGGAGTAACAGCGAATCCCGTTCCTCCTTCTTTTGCCCCTGATATATGATACACGCCCAATGTGTAATTCTCATTATTCTCCAAGTTCAGCATATCTATCCTTTTACCGTAATCCCCTTGAGAAAAGGTATAAGTAGCAGTCTTATTATTTCCGGAATTTACTCTAAAGACATCATTTCCTTTGGCCATCTGTTGCTTGGATATATTCCACTTTCCTTGTTTATTTTTATTGATATCCAAAGTATCTGCGCCATATGGATCTATTATTATTACCGGATTGTTAAAACAATAAGCATACGAACTTACTAAGGGATACTTTTCCGCCATCGGATCTTGCGTGGTCCATCTTCCAAGCTCTTCGTCATACATCCTCGCTCCGTAGTCGAGGTAGTTCGTTCCGCCTATGTCCTGCTTTTCCTTGCCGTTGTACAGGTACCGGTTGTCCAATGTCAAAGGATAGTTGTTTCCCGTACTCGTACGCTTACCGAATGGATAATAGTCGTTCCGTGCCACAACGCTGCCTGCATTGTTTACTATTACACGTATGCTCCCAAGGTGGTCTCGCATATAGTATATCGGGACGGTTGTACTCCCGCTTTGTTTTATCCGACCTTCCCCGCCTGATATTTCTGCGCCGTCGAGGCTGCTTATGCTCCTTCCGTGCGAAGTTACGTTGAAGACCATCGAGCCCGTATACAATCTGCCGGCTCCATTAGGATACAGCACCTTGTATTTCGTTCCATCTGCAAGATAGTGATATTCCGCCTTTGTTGTACCTTCCTTCGTCACTCTCTCCGGCAGGTTATTGATATCATAAGTGATGTCCAGATCCTTCATGCCGTCGTGGATCATGTTGCCGTTGGCATCATAACGGTAATTTACTCCAAACGACGTTCCTGACTTCGTATAGTCAAGGCTCATCAGCATATTACCGTTGTAAACATAATGGAAACTTCCGTCAGGGACCCTTGTACTTGCGCCATATCGCTGAAGAGTCTTTATATTTCCGTTGCCGTCATAGCTTATTCCTCTCTCAGTATATGTGACGACATCGCTCGTGCCGTTTCCCGAGTATCTGCTGCAGC
>JALCMP010000015.1 GCA_022648545.1 Bacteroidales bacterium
TCAGGGACCCTTGTACTTGCGCCATATCGCTGAAGAGTCTTTATATTTCCGTTGCCGTCATAGCTTATTCCTCTCTCAGTATATGTGACGACATCGCTCGTGCCGTTTCCCGAGTATCTGCTGCAGCCCATCAGTCTGCCGTTCTCATCATATAAGAAACCGTAGGTGCTGGAAGCGTTCGTACCCTGCCGTACCGTCCATTCGCTAATGTTGCCGCTGTATAGGGCCGTCGTCCCTTTCTCCGGATCATAATATCTCAGATTCTGGCTGTAGAGGTTCGTTGTTCCCTGCTTCGCACTCCTGACTGTCAGCCATCCCTGTATGTCGTAGGTATCGGTCTGCGTTATAGAATTGGCTGTACCGCTACCATAGGTAGTGGTCTTCAATCGTCCCAGATCGTCATACGTGTATGCTATAACTGAACTTACACCATTATCCAACCGGGATATAGCCGTGAGGAGTCTGCCGCGATCGTCGTAAGTGAAGGTCTCGTTAAGCTTCCTTGAAGTACTTCCCTGGATATATGTCTGGCTGGCTGCTATTACATTTCCCGTAAAATTGTACTTGTAACTCGTCCTGTTAACACCCCCGTCGGGATTGAGCTCAACACTCTGACGCAAACGGCCTCGTATATCGTAGTAAAAAGCTCTTTGGACATATGATACCCTGCCGCCTATAGTTGACAAATCCGCTGTCTTCTCCCAGGTCTTCATGCCGGTGGTATTGTCGTATATATCAGACAATGATACTACATCATTTACTCCTGAAAAGGCTAGTATCGAAGGAGCCGTAACACCGTAATGGTACTCCGACAAAAGAATATTTGATGAGTTATTATATATGGCAGGGTAAGGCGTAGTGGAAAAATAATGCTGCATGGCGGATATTGTAACCGCCGGAGTAAGATACTGTTTCACTGCCCGCCCGAGGCTATCGTATCTGGTAAGCTTCCATTTACCGGATTTTGCCAGGACAGAATCCCTTACGGCAACCATACGGCCGGCAGGATCATAAACCATTCTCACGGTCACGGCCCCGGGCATAAGCTTTTCCGTCATGTTATTTTTCCCGTCATATACATATCGATAGCAATATTTTACTGCATATGTACTCTTTTTACCCCATCTTGTATTTGATGTAAGTAAAGAGCTGCCGGTGGGTGTAATCACCCACGCAATACGGCCGAGGGCATCATAAACATAATACGTATTTGCAGAACTTCCGTGAGGAAGGCTCTTTCTCTCCAGTATCGTTTTACCGTCGGCATCGGTATATACTATTGTTGTTGTTCCATCTTCGTTGGTAACGCTGTTTTTATATAATTTTCCGGCAGAATAATAGCCGCCTGCCTTTAGAGAATTATCGGAATCTGTTTTAAGAAGTAAAACTTCGCCTATGGCATTAGTTTCATAGCCATAAGACGAACATTTGCTGTCAGCCCCCCGGAATGCGTTTCCGGGATTATAGGAAGCCACAACCCTGTTAAGAGGTGATTGTTCGTAAACGTTCTGCACATAAGCATAATGACTGTCTGCTGTTCCGTATTTTGAGGCATAATAATTTTTCTGCATGGTAAAAGGAGAATTATCCTTTTCAAGCGAGGATTGCTGAGAAACATATGGAAGGTACGTTTTGGCATCTGCTCTCATTACCGCATCATACCATACCGGAGTTACTATGTTTTTCCCTGCAGGCGAACCATGAACCTGAATTACCTGTTCAGGATATCCCAAACCATCATAATAAGTTATATCGGATATGTATTTTATACCAGTGCTATATGTATAAGTATCCTTAATGATATAATTCCCCTCCGGCAATACCCTTGCTTCCTTTTCCACATATCCGTTCATTACAAGGGAATCGTTCTGATAAAAAGCCTTAATAGTATATTTGCCCGCATCTATAGGTGAGTGGAAATATATTTCCGATCCCGTTCCGGTTATTGCTCCGGTATTATAGCGGACATTATCCTTGTAAAGCCTGTATGTTACATAATATTGCGAGGAAGAGAGCTTTATCAGAGGCTCTTCGTCAAGAGTATCTGCAGACAACGTATATCTTTGCAGTGAACCGCCGGCCTGCTGCCTGAATACAAGCGTATTATTTGAACTATTAACTTTAAAGAAAGTACTGTCTGTTATTGTGCTTCCGGAATTATTCAGAGGTGATGAAACCGTAAGATATCCGTTGGAATAACTGATATGAACGGCTTTATTCCATTTTTCGGAATTTCCTGAACTATATGTGGATAAAATCCTGTATAATTCGAATAGTTTTGAAGAGCTGTTCGGAATAAACGGAATTACTTTCTTATCACCGTTTTTATTGAGTTCTATGGTATAATTTGTTCCCGGAACCGTTGCAGAATGTACATAATTATAAAACGAATAATAATGGACCTCCGGCCTTCCATTCATTGCTACTTCAAAAGGATAACTTGATATAGCAGAATACTTGCCATCGTCAGACAAAAACAAAGTCCAAGGTTCCCCGGTTCCCTCCATATCACATATTTTTTTGTAGGGACCGCCTGATACTCTGCGTAATATATCGTAGACAACTGCAGGATCAGAGCCACTGAGTCTTAATGAAAACGTCTCCCCACGTGCAATAGTGTCTTTATCGGATGTAAGCTTGTATACATTTGGGGTTGCCCCATCCTGTGAAATTAACGCCGATCCGGCGTTGGCTGAAAATAGAATTTTCCTTTCCGGACCATCGTTTTTTGTTACCGAAAAAGATATAGTACCTTCCCAATAACCATGTTGTTCAAAGGAGACTCCAACATCTGTAATCCAACCCCCACCTTCTGAATTCTTTATCTGTGCAATAACATAATCCGCAAAATCGCTCTCGCTTACAGGACGGCTATTCGTAAATGATATAGTTACAGAACCTCCGGTATTGGGAAGAGTTGCTCCGCCTTCTACGGAATCGATATCAAGATAGACTTCAGGAACCTTATCCTGTGCCATAGATACATCGTATGTAAAAACTATTGCTGCTGATATCAGAATACAGATAACGACAAAATTATATATATGTTTTAAAAATTTTTTCATAAGGCAATTATTTTGTAATCGTATTATATGTATAAGCATTCGTCTTACTTTCTCCACTATCAGTAACTCCGGTAAGACGATCGTTTGCATCATAGGTATATGTGATAATTTTTCCGGAAGGATCAGATATTTTCGACGGCATTCCGTATTTAACGTAAGTATACCACGAAACTTCCGCTTTATTTAAGGCAGTTTTTATAGTATTCGCCTTATCTTTAATATCACTAACGCCTACAGGATAAGAATTAAATACATTACTTAATCCCGAAATTGCTTTTATCTGTGCATTTGAAGCATTTGCAACTTTTATTGCAACCCCCAGTCCATTCCCGCTCCATATATAGCTCGAATACAGGCCGTTTGCATCTTTTTTCTCTATCATATCCCCCTGATTGTCATATAGAAATTCCGCATAAGTATAAAACGCTCCCGTTAATACGTTTCGCTTCTGCTGTTTCTTAGGACGATAAAATATCGTAAGATCTTCATCACCTTTACTATTGTAATATTTCTCGAATATATATTTGTCTTCGCTTACTATGGTTTCCGCAGTTTCGCCTTTCTTTTTCAGTTTAACAGAAACATCTACCGGATAACCTATAACATGATCTTCATACATGGCACGCTCTACCGTTGTTCTTGACGAAGGGCTTATATCCGTTACATAAGTATAATATGTAGAATATATATCGCCATTGCTTTCCTGACGCGATTCCTTTATTTTCTGGCCGTATGAGTTATACGTATAATTAGTAACATTTTCAACTGAATCCGAAGGATAATAGGAAACATCTTCGGTAGAGACAAGCGGATAATCATCCGTATACAGTTTTAAGCGCAAATAACCTTCACCTACACAGATTCGATCGGACTTGCTGCTGAGCGGATATGCAGTATTATATCTATTAACAATACATTCAAGTTTGCCGGAATTGTCTGCACCATAAGTTTCTTTCTTCAATAACTTACCGCGCTGGCTTTGTTTACTTTCATATGGAGATAATATATTGCAGACCCGCAGACTATCGGCACTGCTCATTATTAAATAATCTTTATATGTACCAATAAACGTTTCCATACGTCTCATAGGTACATAAAAATTAGATTTAGTATCACAATCCGTCTGCCAGTTTGAAAAATGGTAAATATTCTTTGACCCATCGGACAATATCTCCTCTACACGCGGATATTCAACCGGAACCGCATCATAAGAAACCAATCCGCCAGACGTAGCATATTTACAGGTTATATTGCAATTATCCGCAAATACCCCGGAATATTGTATTCTGCATCTGGGGTATTTCAACAACACTCCGCTTGAAGATCCGTCGGAATTAACATAATTATATATTACGGAATCCCTCGGAACTCCATTATTATCACAGTTGGTTATTTTCTTAATTCTGGCTCCGGGGCCTGTTCCTGAAAGATCATGCAACAGCAACTCATAATTATCAGAACTTTCCTTACTTACCCGTTTAGAATAATTGTTTTTTTCATATGTAAAATTTGTATATCCTTTTGTAGGATAAGAGATCTTTGTCATAAGCCCCAGGGAGGAGGCACTATAACCCGGTTCTTTCTTCCTTTGCAACGACTCGGAGAATCCGCTTAGCGTACTAACCTGAGATACAGTAATAGTATTGGAATTACACTCTGACTCGCTGGTACTATTGGCATAGTCCCAATAATCGGTTGCAGTAGTACCGTTGGGAGGGAAATATCCATTTTCAAGTCCTTTATATTCCATAGTATAAGTACCTATACCTTTTATATGTACACTATCTAAGAAAGGATAAGGGTTACCGGTTTCATTGTAAGTAAACACCATATCGGCCTCTGAATCATTCCATTCTATTGATTGCAACACGTTATATGTTCCATTTATTTCTCTTATCCCGTTATTCGTTATATATTCTCCTCTCTTATCAGCAGGCTTACTGGCATATGAGAAAGTTATAATCTCATTATCGCCGCAATCTACCTCCGATAACGGACAAGACTCAGTAATAAACGGATCCGCTGTTGCATTAATTTCACCTAAGGGTGAATTCTTAGACTCTACAGGTTTAGTACAGACTAAATTATATCCATAATTCCACAAGGATGGCCTGTAATTCCATACTTTCGTTATTCCGCCCTTATTAATATTACGATCGAAAGTTATTGAACGGCCGCTGGGAGCTACTATTTTAATTAATTTCCATGAAAGGATATCTTTTTTTGCTGTATTAGTTTCATCTTTCGGCACACTGGTTCTGTCCGTAGTTGGATAAAGATTAATACCTTTATTAGTATAATTATTCTCCAAAGATCCGAAATAATACTTATAACCATCTCCGGTAGTTATGATTATCTGTGACAGATGATTATTAATACCGTTTACTTCTTTATTGCTTTTTTCGATCTTATAATCGCCATTATATGTAGATGTATGAAATACTATGAATTTACCGGTAGTATCCCTTATGAAAGATCCGCTCCTGCCTAAAAATGAAAAATGGTAAATATCCGGAGTTGCTTCATAATATTTCGGACCAAGTGAATAAAAGATTTTAGGAACTTTACCGGGACCGGTATTATTATCGATCAAGCACTGATAGTACAGATTATTATGAAAAGAAGAAGAAGAAGTAAACGGAATATCATCAAATCCATATAAATCCTTTGACATTCCACCCTGCCCTAAAAGAATACTGCCCATTTCTTCATCGGGTATTCCTTTCACTTCCCTGGTTATATAACCACCGCATCCCAAAGACCATCCCAAACCTGTTTCCCCGGCCTGGGTGTTTGCAACAAGGCCGTTATAACTATAATCCAAAGTTACGGGAATAGTAAAATCCTTGTCTTTATAAACGTATATTGGAATACTTACCGATATTTTTCCGGTATATAATTGCGGATTATACTTTCCATATTTATTGAATTGCGCAGCCTGCGCAGAAGGCGGTTTTATTTCATTAATTAAAGTTAATTGTGAAAAAGCTGCTGTATTTCCCATAAGAAATGCAGACAAACACAAAAATAATAATGAAGCTGTTTTTTTCATAGTATATAAAAATTTTACTAGTAAGTTCTTAGGTATATTATAAAGTTACAAAAGTTTATATAACTTTATAATAACTTTTAACAAAAATACTATGAAACACAAAAATTTATTTTCTATTGCACTGCTGCTGCTGACGTGCATATCTTGCGAAAAAGAGCCTAACATAGAAAAGCAACAAACTCCGGAAACACAAATATCCTATGCCCCGGAAGAAGCATTCCCTAATAAACCCAAGGAACCATATACTTTTCCCAACGGTATTACCGTTATGAAATGCGACAGCATGTATATATACCAGGGAGATGTAATACTTTCATCCGCCCAAGTGGATTCAATGAATAAAGCCTCCGATGTAAAATCTATGGGTACAAATAAATACGTCAACTTTTGGCCATATTCAAAAATATATTATACAATAGCACCATCAATGCAAAATGTAAATAGAGTAACAACAGCCATGGCATATTACAGTAGATTTACAGGCATAGAATTCATTAAGAGGACTAATCAAAGAGATTACATATACTTCCAAAGTAAAACAGGAGACGGCAATTATTCAAATTGCATAGGCATGAAAGGAGGAAAACAAATTATCAATTTGGATACTGATGGAACTTACGGAACCGCAATCCATGAAATAGGTCATGCACTCGGTCTCGAACACGAGCAATGCAGACCCGACAGAGACGACTATGTTACAATTAATTTCGATGCCATACCAAATAAATACTGGAAAAATCAATATAAGAAACAATCCATTGACAATTGTTTTTATCTTGACTCCTTTGACTTTTATTCGGTAATGTTATATGGTTCTTATCTTTATTATAATAATAAAAATATACTCGTAATGAAAAAGAAAGACGGATCGGTTTTCTTTAATCAGAGATCGCGTCTCTCACCGGATGATGTAATCGGAATCAATTATATTTACGGACCTCCCTATGCACAACTTGTAACTAAAAACATTTCCGAAGATGACAATGTTGGCGGAGGCTTGGACTATGCTGATATTATTTTCAGCAATACTTTATATTTTTATTCAGATAAAGCATGCCAACATCCGACCACAACCACACAAAAACGCATGATAACAATTTATTATAGATTTTATCAACAATATTACAATAATCCACCATCAACTAGAACAGCATCACACAATGTAATTATCCCTGCCGGGGTTGATCATTATGAAATAGGTAATACAGAACTAATATCCCAATCCGAATACGGATATAATGACCTAGACCAAGGAGAAACATATTCTATATCAGGTGTATGTCAATAAATTAATTGTATCAAACAAAGAGTAGGCCGGCTTAAAATTTTCCGCCGCCCTACTCTATTTTAAAAGTTCTATTTCAGAACCCGATGGTTTTAGAATATGAACTTAAATCCTAACAGCATTCCCCATGTACTGCTTGTCTTGTTCTCCCGAACCCATTCAAAACTATTGTTGAAATCTTCTTCACTTTTTGCATTAAGATGATATACAGGGACACCATTTATAATCTTGTCTTTTCTAAGAGGAGTTATATTTCCATATGACAAATTACCCATGTCTCTGTAGCATCCCCATTTATTATTGAGAAGATTACCAACATTCAATATATCGAGACTTATTTTCAAAGTATATTTTCTTGCAGATCCAAAATTAGAGAAAATATCCTGAACATATTTGAAATCCCAACGTGTATGCCAAGGTTCAACATATCCCCATCTGGCAGCATATTTACCTTTATGCTTGCTGAGGTAACTGTTGGTATTTACATAATTCCAGAAAATCTTAGCCTGCTGATCGGCAGTCATTCCGTTATAATCGGTAAATGTTAACTCATCACTGGATTTAGGTATGTATAAAAGATCTGCCGTATATCCGTCGCCGTTTAAATCGTTGGAATAAGTAAATGATGCCCTTCCCTGCTGAGAGGCAGTAAAATAAAGTCCGAACGTACTTGCAAAGTGTTTTGCATAATTTATCCTGTAAGTTAAATTACCAACGAATCTTGAAGGAACTGCAAACTCGGAATAACTTAATTCAGGATCATTCAGATAAGATCTTACCACATTATATTTCCATGCAGAAGAAGCTGAGGAACCTGGATTTGCAGTCACATCTTTGGAAACTGTATAAGTATAAGCAAACGAACCGGATAAGCCATTGGACATATTTTTCGTCAACTGGAATGTCAGTGAATTTTGGAATCCCTTGCTGGTGTTTGTCAAAACCATTGCCGTTCCTACATTTGAATTTATCTTACTTGAA
This sequence comes from Bacteroidales bacterium, assembly GCA_022648545.1. GTDB lineage: Bacteria > Bacteroidota > Bacteroidia > Bacteroidales > UBA932 > Egerieousia. The sequence goes on from JALCMP010000015.1 coordinate 8,384, forward strand.
GAAGACCAATAAGGCCTGTCATCCGCCCCATTGAAAGTTGCATCCGGGTAAGAAAGATTAACATTCTTTTGAGTTACGGCATTAATATTCTTCGTAAAAATATCCTCAACGGTAAAAACCATATTCCATGGTAATGCTATATCTACAGCAAGGTCAGTTCTCCAGTTCTGAGGCATCTTAAAGTCCTTATCCACTTCTGCAAGATTTGATCCGTAAGGAAGTTTCCCGGGAGTTGTAGGAAACAATGTAGGATAATTCTTTATAAGGTCATGGTAATCAGGTGTAAATTTAACACCTGCACCTTCCAGTGTAGTCTTATCTTTTATTATAGTTTCAGGAGATTGGATCATTCCGGAGCCATTAGGCTGGTTAGTAAACCAAACAAAAGGTAGCAAACCGCTGAAAAGACCTGTTCCACCGCGTACCTGCAGACTTCTATCGCCACGGACATCCCAGTTAAATCCTAACCTTGGAGAGAATTGCAGTTTGGCTTTAGGCCAGCTGCCGGATTTTATATAATAAGGATCATCCTCTGCTGCATCCTTTCCAAGAATATTAGAAGTTCCCTTGTCCCATCCTCCGAATTTGTAAGCATCTACTGCAGGATTGGAATCCAGATCGTTCAAGAAGAACGGACGCTCTACCCTGAGGCCATATGTCAATTTCAATTTGTCATTTACCTGCCATTCGTCCTGAGCATATAATGCGCCTAATCCGAAAGTCAGTTCTACTCCGGGAGCTTCATTTCCGTTATATCCATAAGTAAGAGCTAGTGCGGAAGGTGTTTCATTATTCATGAAAGCTTCCATACTATCATAGCAATAATATGAAGTTCCTTCTCTCATATACGAATTCTTGAAATAAAGGTTATCATAAGAAACTCCTACCGTAATGGTATGTCTGTTAAGGTTGAAAGTAACATTATCGGAAATCGATAGAGTATTGTTCTTTACATCATTATTATGTGAAAACAATTCATATCCGAAAGACATATACCTGTCGTTATCCTTGTAAATATCCACAAACGGGAATAAACCGGAGTCGGAAGTCCTTTTATCTTCTGTAGCAGTATATGAAGCCAATAGTCTCATATTTACTTTCGGAGAGAATGTTGCATTCCACTCTCCGGTAAGGCTTCTTACGGTATTCTTAAAACCGTACCATGCATTGGAAAATTCAACAGCCTTGGCAGAACTACGTCCGGAACCATAACACGGTCCGCTGGAACTTGCAAGATTATCCGAAGTTCCAACCATATCATTGTAACGTACAGTTACCTTGTTATATTTATTTATATTCCAGTCTATTCTTGCAAGAATCTTATGGTTATCGGAAGTAAAATTCCTGAAATTCTGATAATCACCAGCTTCATAATCATATTTGCTCAACAAATAATCATGCATGGTTTTAAGATCGGAAATAGAAGTGCGTGAAGTTTTTGTCTCTGTATGAGCAATTCCATCCGTACTAGGTTTCCATGCACCGCTCGGCGATGTAGTTTTTCCATATTCGCCGCTTACGAAAAAGAATAACTTGTTCTTTATGATAGGACCTCCGAAAGTAAAGCCGTATGTCTCGGACTTGCTGTCATGCGCACCATCGACCGTTAAGTCACCTACTTTATTTCCCGTAAAAGTTTTCGGCCTTATGAAGGTATAAGCAGATCCCTTATATTCATTTGTACCGCTCTTTGTTATAGCGCTTATGGCAGCCCCTGTAAACTGTGACTGACGAATATCGAAAGGAGCTACATTTACATTAATTTCCTGGATTGCATCCAGAGAAATAGGCTGGGCATCTCCGCCAGGCATAAGATTGGAACTCAATCCAAAATTATTATTAAAATTTGCACCGTCTATGGTAATACTATTCATACGTCCGTCGACTCCTGCAAAAGAATTGCCGTTGGCCTGAGGTGTTAGACGTGTAAAGTCCGTAATACTGCGGGATATGGTAGGAAGATCGTTGATCTGCCTTTCGGTAACGTTTGTAGAAGCGCCGTTTTTGTCGGAGTTAAGTATAGGATTCCTTATTTTCCCCGAAACTACTATCTGAGACAATTCTTCAGACTTTTCCGAAAGTACCAGATTCTGTACGAAGTTTTCACCAAGACGGAGAACAGCTCCGCCTGCTTCAGCAGAACCATAACCGAGAAGAGTAACCTTTACGGTATAGGGACCGCCTACACGCATACCCGGAATACGATAGTTACCAGCCTTGTCGGTCTCCGAATAGTACTGTGTACCGGAAGGACCATGAGTCGCAATTACCGTCGCCCCTTCTACAGGAGCTCCTTTTGCGTCTTTTACCGTACCACTCATAGATGACGTAGTAACCTGCGCAAACACCGCAACAGACAGCAATAAGCCGAATGTCGCCAGAAAGATTTGCTTAATAGTTTGTTTCATAATGAATAGAATAAAGTTATTTATTTGGTTAAAATCAGGTGCAAAAATATATATTTTGAGAAAAGAACACCAATAAAAGTATGAATAATTTGTTAAATAACTCCCTCCGATTAAAAAATCATATGAATTTAACACAAAAAAAACAATAATCCTAAAATCATTTTCTTTATTCCTTTTCCGCCTTATTAAGCATCAAAACAGCTTTTTCCCTGAATGTGATTTCACTTTCCTTTAATGTCTTTCCCCCTATATCCTCCCCAACACTTACCCACTTGCCTTCTCTATTATAAAAATACCATAATCCGTATCCGAAAGAAGTTTTGTATGCATCGTTAACCACTCCTGCAATCTTATTATCGTAAACGAAAACTTTTTCCACACTTATATTCATTACCGAATTATATTCCTTTTCAGAAATATTCTGCCGGCCGAGACGAAATTTCTTAATTGCAGCTGCATATGCTTTTTCAGGAGAGGTATTTCCTTCGGGGTATAGCATTATGGATTTTATTTTCTTTCCTACATTCCTGTATGTTAAATCTTTTTCAGACAAGGCATCATGTTTTAAAAGGAATTGGGAATGCATCTTTTTTTCGTATATCTTCCCTTTTCTGTTTTTCACAAACCACGTCCCCGAAAGATCGCTTATTGTTACAAAATCTACCGCCCTGCCGTTTTTGAATAATATGCCTGCTCCGGCATCACATGCAAAACCAGCATTACATTCTCCATTGGAAATCATCTTATGATAAAGATTTTTTCTCTCTATTTCGGAATAATGAGGGCAATTACTGTACGGGAGCAAGCCCAATCCTTTTACTAAACTCAGAGCGGACGGACGCGAATCGCTTATCCCGTTTTCGAACCAACAAATAGAACCGGCACTGCCCCCCGCCATAATAATACCTTTTTTCAAGGCTTTGCGCAGAATAGTATCTATTCCCTGATATTTCCATATCCCCAACATATTAAGAGTATTACCTCCTCCTACCACTATAGCGTCGGAATTCATTATTATATTTTCGAAAGAACGGTTGGTCCCGGAAGATGAAACCCAAACCTTCATAACATGTGGCTCTATACCTATTTTCTCACATATGGAATTATAATATTTTATATTTTCAGAATTATCTGCGCTTGCGGTAGGGAAATAACACAGAACAGGATTTTCCTTGCCAGTAAGATCAGCTACATATTGTATGAATTTAAGATTTATATCACCGCCGAATACAAAAATTTTTTCTTCTTTCGGGCGTTCGACCGCAATGGCATTAAACAAGCAGCAAAATACCAGACAAAATGTACAAAACAAGCCTTTTTTCATAGCTATAATTAATTAAAGCAAATTGTTAACATCTTCCACCAGTTTGCCGTCGAACAAATTAAGTATGCGACTTGCATATGAAGAATCTCTTTGTGAATGGGTTACCATAACTATTGTGGTACCGGCATGATTCAATTCGGTAAGAAGTTCCATAACCTGCTTTCCGTTTGCGGAATCAAGATTGCCGGTAGGTTCGTCTGCAAGTATGAGCCTGGGTTCGTTTATTACGGCACGGGCTATGGCTACGCGCTGCTGCTGTCCGCCCGATAACTGCATGGGAAAATGTTTAGCCCTATGGCTCATATTCATACGCTTTAGTATTTCATCAACGCGCCTTTTGCGTTCGCCCGGTTTAACCCTGAGATATGTAAGAGGCAATTCCACGTTCTCATATACGTTAAGTTCATCTATGAGGTTGAAACTTTGAAAAACGAATCCTATCCTTCCCTTGCGGAACGACGTACGTTCTTTTTCTCTTAAGTTTCCGACATCTTTCCCAAGCAGGACGTAGCGGCCTTCGGTAGGATTATCAAGCAGCCCCAAAATATTCATAAGCGTACTTTTTCCGCACCCCGACGGTCCCATTACCGCTACGAACTCTCCTTCTTCCACTTCAAATGACACTCCGTTAAGCGCAAGAGTTTCCACATCTTCAGTACGGAAGCTTTTCTTAATGTTTTCTATTTTTAATATAGACATGATTTTTATTATTTTTTATTAATTATTTCTTATAGTATCCGCGGGATTGGAATTAACCGTCCCGATAGTTGCAATATATTCCGCAGCATAAATTAGAATCAGCACAACCGCAGCTGAAATAAGAAATATCCACCATCCGGTATTTATCTTGTTCGTAAAATTCTCAAGGAATTTTGCGATCAGGAAGTAACCAGCCGCCAGTCCGGCAACGACCGCCGGAATGGTTATCATGGTAATATCTCGTAATAACAGACTTATGATGTCTGCAGGACCGGCGCCGTTGACCTTGCGGATAGCTATTTCACGGCTTCTTCCCCGTATTTCGTCATTTATATACCCGAGCAACCCCATAAGGGTAAGCAAAACGACTATGATGCACACCAGATAAAACAAATTCCGGTATCTGGAGATGTCCTGCAGATTATCCGTCACGGTATCGTCAAGAACGCCGATATGATACCCGTCATAGGATTTGTAATTCTTCAAAAGCTCCCTTATAGACGATATTGTTCCCGAATCCATACGGCGGAGCCTTATGAGACATAACATCTCCATTCCTTTTTTTATTCCCCGCAAGCTCTTTCCTTCCGAATTCATATAAAATTCCTTAAAATTATGAAAAACCGCCGGCAGGTATATGCCGTCCACAACTCTTATATTGCTTACCACTCCCGCTATTGTATATACTCTTTCACCGGGGTACGAGGAATCCGTTATTATATGTCCGGCCGCCTGCTGTGGTGTCCATCCGCGCATATCTGCATATTTTTTATTAACAAGAACATGAAGGACATCACCGTCGAACCGAATATTCTTCCCGGCAAGCATTTTAAGGCCAAGAACATCAACATAATTATCATCTATCAATTCATACCTGGACGAGAACAGCATTTTATGCGTATTCTCATCGTAACACGGCTGACCGCTCCATCCCTGCAGTGGACTGTTTTCGCACCATCCAGCCCCGGCCACATTCGGAATTTTTTTTATTTCCTCCATCAACGTTCTCGAATTCCAAGGATTTACGACCACTCTGGCCATAACAATATTATGGTGGTCGAAACCAATATCTCCGTATTTCATGGATCTGAATTGCAGAACGGAAACGATAAGCATAAGGAATGTTATCGTAGTACAAATTATCTGAACGAAAAGCAATGCTTTTTTCCATTTATTATTATGCTCGCGCATCCCGCGGAATGCCGCCTGCAGGGAAACACCGGAAAACAATCTGGCCGGTATAAGACCTCCGGCAAGAAACGCTAAGGAGATTACGGCCACTGGTATCCATATGCTTTTTAAGGAAAACAGTTCGGATGCAGTAAATTTGCTTATATAACGAACCTGATCCTGCTGCATAAAAATGAACATAAAAGCAAGAGCCATGGAAATAAGGAGCAAAATAAAAGTCTCGTATAAAAAGATTGAAAAGATATCAGATTTCCTTGCTCCGCTGCACCTGAGCATGGCGATGGTCTTGCTCCTTTTCATCATTGAAGAGATGGAAATAAGTACATAATTGAAACATGCAACAAGCAGCGTAAGCAATCCCATGGCAAGAAGGACGGACATAAGTGATTTACGGGACGCGGTTATGTTAACCTTGCCAACCGGAACGAAAACAATTTTCATCTTGAATTCATTAAGCTCGCGGTCGATTCCGTATTTTTTTTCAATCTCAGGCAACTGCTTTTCCACATCTTTTATAGATGACCCGCGGGCAATCTTTATATACGCGGGAAAAGAATCGCCTCCGAACCATCCGGTATAAATATTTCCGGTATTCTTCTCAAAGGGAACTATTATATCAAATTTACCTATATGACAGTTGGAAGGGATATCTTCGAATATTCCGGCAACGGTAAAGGCCTTGCCCTGACCGTCCTTTACAACCTTCCCCATTGGATCGCCGTCTCCGAACATTTTCGACAAGGCGGATCTGCTTATCATTATATTATCCGGAGCGGCAAGGACCGAATGCGGATCGCCCTTTATAATATTAAAACCAAAGACATCAAAAAAAGAAGTATCGGCAAGAAGAACATTGAAGGTGTACACATTCTCTCCGTATTTTATATAATCGTCGGAAGGACCGAGAAACCTTGTTCCCGAAGAAACCTGGGGAAAGTCTTTTGCCAGAGCCGGAGCAAGCGGTGCATTTGTCTGAGACGACATGCCTTCGAATCCTTTTGCCGATGAAGAATAATATATCTTGTAAATTCTGTCGGCGTCGGGATAGAACTTGTCGAAGGAAAATTCGTAATTGACATATGAAAAAACCAGAAGCCCCGCCAGCAGTCCCAGAGTAAGTGATATTATCCTCGTAGCATTATTGCCGCGCCCCTTTAAAATATAGCGCAGCGCATACATAAAATTATTCATAACCTATTTATTTAATATTAGAACTTCGTTATTCCCAAAACTTTCATAAGACGACACTATAACCTTCTCCCCTGAATCCAGTCCGCCAGAAACCTCATAATATGATGGATTTTGCCTGCCTATGCTTATATTGCGCCGGAAAGCGCGCCTCTCCTTTTCGTTTATTACGAAAATCCATTTCCCTCCCGTGGAATGGTAAAATTCCCCGACCGGCACCATAACGGCTTTCTTGCTCTGTCCCAGCTGCAAATTAAGATAATATGTTTGTCCCGTTCTTATATTGACGGGATACTTGCCTTTAAATTTAAGATCCGCTCTAAACTTGCCATCCTTCACATCGGGATAAACCTTGCATACATAAGCGTCATATGTAATACCCGCCCTTTCCAAAGTTGCCCGGAGCCCCGTTTTAACTCTGTCTATATAATATTCGTCAACATCGGCTTCAATTATGTAACTCGACAGATCGTTTATCCGACCTATTCCCTGTCCTGGTAAAAGGGACTGCCCTAGCTCTATATCAAGACTGCCTACTTCCCCGCTTATGGGAGATTTAACTACAAGGTTACCTACTCTGCGTCTTATAAGCTGCATATTGCGCTTCATGTTATTAAGACTTTCTTCCATCTGGTCCATCTGAACCTTGCGGTAAACGGAATCCTGATTCTGCCTTTCCACAATAAGGCCCTGTCTGTTTAATGCAAGCTGATAATCCTCACGCGACTGAAGCATTATCTCGCGGGATATGAGGCCGTCGCCGTAAAGAGATTTGTTCTGCATGTAAGTCCTTTTCTTCCTCTTGAGATCCATATCGAGCTGAAGTCTGTCCTGTTTAATAGAAAGACGCTCTTGTTCCATAGTAACCTGAGTATTGCGCAGGAAATTTTGTTTTTCAGCCAGTTCGGCCTCCGCATTCAATATGGAAAGGTCAAGGGTATTGTTTCCGAGTATTATAAGAGGGTCACCTTTTTTCACCATCGTTCCCTCTTCGGCTATCTTTTCCTTTACCACTCCTCCTTCCAGCGGGCTGATCTGTACGGCAGAAGCCGGTTCCACCTTTCCGCGGACGGTCATGTAATCCACAAAGTCTCCGTACGATGCCGTTGCCACTGCCAGATTTTTCTCGTCTACCCGCAATTCGGAATCATGATTCTTAAAAATCATCCATATCACAAGGCAAAGCAGAACCGCAGCACCGAAATACGGTATATTCTTTTCCCTGAATATTTTTTTCACGCCCTTCGGCTTTTCCAATTTTATATCCATATTCTCAGTTTCCTTTACGATATTACTTATTTCCCGTCGATTTCTTATTTTACAAGAGGGGTGCCTCCGTAATAACTTACCAGCCTGCATCGTTCTGCATATTGGAGTTCCGCCTTAAGCCTGTCGGCCCCGGCCTTAAGCAGATTATCCGAAGCCGTTCTCAGATCTATGGAACTTACGAGACCTTTTTCAAATTGTCCGGCTGCAAGTTCGAAAGCCTCCCTGGCAGACTCTTCTTTTTTTAATGCGCTCATATATTCTTCGGCATAACCGTTGCGTTCCATTATGGCCCTGCGTACTTCCGTATTGAGTTCCTGCCGGGTTCTCATACGTTCCTGCATAGATATTTTAAGGGAATTACGAGCCTGTACGGCATTCTTCCTGTACGAAAGACCCCCAAAAAGCGGTATGCTCAGAGAGAACTCCCAATAATATCTCCTGTGTTCCCTGAACTGCGTTTTAAAAGGAAGATGGATCTTGCCGTCGTTAAGATTCTTATAATAATTAGTGGAATAACCTCCGTATAAATAAAGCGAAGGAGCCATTCCCCCTTTTGCAACCCGGAGGTTCATACGTTCGTTCTCAACGGCATAACCGGCAGCCAATATCCCCGGATTATTTTTCATTGCATAATCCAGTATTGCATATACCGAAACCTTTTTCGTCCTTAAATCGGCCGCATATAAAGTATCAACCACAAGAGTATCGTCTTGCGGATAATTCATTTTTTCCTTAAGATGCAGCAGGGCAAGATCCCTGAAATTTTCTTGCTGAACCAACAAAAGTTCCCCTGCCGCAACCTGCGACTGCATCTGCGCAACATCGGCTCTGCTCGCAATTCCAAGATCAAACTGTTTTTTACTTTTAAACAAAAGCTTTTGCGACGTTCCAAGCTGACGGCCTGCGATAACAGCACTTTTGGAATAATACACCACATCGAAATAAGCCTGCATAACTGCAATCGCCGTTTCATCCTTTACCTTTTGCAGTACGGCCTCGCCCGAAAGGCACATGTAACGGGCCGCCCTTATACCGTTTATATGCCGAAACCCGCAGAAAAGAGGCATCGACGACGAGGCCGAATATTCGTTGGAAAAATGTCCTGTATTCGAATAAGTGTTGGTGGAAGGGTCTATGGTCCGTCCATATGAAGATCCCGCCGTAACAGATAAGGAAGCAGATGGAAGTAAAGCGGCAACAGCCGCCTTTTTGTTTATCCGGTAATCGTCGTTGGTATATTTCCGCTTGTTTATATCAGTATTGTGCCTTACCGCATAACTCATGCAATCGTCCAGACTAAAAATCCTGCCACCGCCCTCCGTCATGGCCTCGGCCTGATTGCAGATAAACAGCAACAAAAGGATAACGTCCAAAAGAAATATGTAAAATACGTTTTTCATTTTTCCCATTTGCCATTCTTATAAGCAGGGGCCGTGCCATAAATATATGTGTTTGATAATATGATTTTTACAAAAGAAAGACTATATTTATATGTATGATTATTTTACATATGTGTAAAAATAACAACCGGATTTCCAATATTTGCCGTAGATATGATTTACATTTGATAATGAATAAGAAAGGAACCATACTCGTAGTAGACGACAAAAAGGCCGTCCTCTCGGCTCTCAAATTATTACTCGGGAATTATTTCGAAACTATAATATTATCCGAACATCCCGACAGAATCCCTGCAATATTAAAAAATAACGACGTTGACGTAGTACTCCTCGACATGAACTTCAGGGCAATGGTGAATACCGGCAACGAAGGTCTTTTCTGGCTCGGCGAAATAAAAAAAGCCGACGCAGACATACAGGTCGTAGTATTTACCGCCTATGCCGATATAGACCTTGCAGTAGAAGCCATAAAGCGCGGTGCATCCGACTTCGTAGTTAAACCGTGGGACAACGGGAAACTGGTTGCATCGATGCTGCATGCCTTTCAGATAAGGAAATCAGGACGCGACATGGAAAGGCTCAGGGAGATGAAAGAAGGACTTATGGATGAAAAAAGAATGTATTGGGGGACCGGAACCATAATGACTCGTCTTCACGAAATAATAAAGAAAGTTTCCTCAACGGACGCCAATATCCTCATTACCGGAGAAAACGGAACCGGCAAGGAAATGCTTGCAAGAGAAATACATCTTCTCTCCGAACGAAGGAAAGAGTTGTTCGTAAGCGTTGATATGGGAGCAATAAGCGAAACCCTTTTCGAAAGTGAACTCTTCGGACACGTAAAGGGTGCCTTTACCGATGCCGTAAACGACAGGGCCGGAAAATTTGAAATAGCGGACGGCGGAACCTTGTTCCTCGACGAAATAGCCAATCTTCCTTATCATCTTCAAGCCAAATTACTTACCGTAATACAAAGCAGACGTATAGTTAGAGTAGGAAGCAACAGGCCGGTGGATACAAACGTAAGACTCATATGCGCAACCAACAGGGATCTGGAGAAAATGGTAGCCGACGGAAATTTCCGCGAAGACCTTTTTTATCGGATAAATACTATCCGCACAGAATTGCCGCCGCTCCGTAAACGTATAGAAGATATAATACCGCTTGCACAAATGTTCCTCGCTTCATACTCCTCCAGATACGGCAAAAAAATAAACGGTTTTTCGGAACAGGCGAGCAACAATCTTAAAAAGCATCCCTGGCCGGGAAACATAAGGGAACTTCAGCATACAATAGAAAAAGCCGTAATAATGTGCGACGGCAAGATTATAATGCCGCAGGATCTGCTTCTCGACAAACCGAGGAACAAGACCATTTATAATAAAGGTCCCGTCACTCTGGAAGAAATGGAAAAGGGAACTATCAAAGAGGCCGTACAAAGAAACGAAGGGAACATGTCCGCCGTTGCAAAAGAACTCGGAATAACACGACAGACCCTTTATAATAAGATAAAACGTTACGAATTATGAAAATAAGCGATACACGCACAGGACAGCTTCTCGCCGTCGTCCTTATAATAATCTTTACGGCGCTATCCGCAACAAGCATATGTTTAGGCAGATACGTCCATCTAGTCATATATATACCCGTTTTATCGTACGTAGTATTTTACACCTTGAGGCTATTCGGAAGAACGGCACGCAAGGTCGCCTTTATGTTCGATGCCATAGATTGCGACGATTACTCCTTCAGATTTTCAGGAAAATCCGAAAGCATGAACGAAAAGCTTCTTGACAAATCCCTCAACCGAATAAAAGAAATCCTCGGCAACGTAAGGAAAAGGGAGGCGGACAAGGAAAAATATTACGGCCGCATATTGGACAGCGTCCGGACGGGAATAATAGTAATGGAAGATAACGGAAACGTCCGGCAGACTAATAACGAATCCGAACGCATGCTGGGACTGGAAGTTATAACCAACATAAATCAGATTATGCACATTGCACCTGCCGCAGGGAAAGCCATAAAAGAAATAAATCCGGGGGAATCCCTAAAGGCCGATATCACAAATGAACTTGGGACAAACGAAATATCGCTTGCGGCATCCGACGTGGAATATGACGGCAAGAGATTAAAGATCATCTCCATAAACGATATAAACAAGGCCATGAATGAAAAGGAAGTGGAATCATGGATAAAACTCACGAGGATCCTTACACATGAAATAATGAATTCGCTTGCTCCGATTACATCGTTAAGCGAGACTCTTATTAATATTCCGCGGAACGATCCTTCCCTGCATGAAGGACTGGAAACCATATATAAAACAAGCCGAAACCTCATCTCTTTCGTAGAATCATATCGCAAATTCACAAGAATACAACCTCCGGTAAAAAAGCCGTTCGATTTAAAGCCGGTTATAGAAAACACTGCGGGACTTGTATTACAGGAAATCAACGATTCTTCAATAACCGTTAATACGAAAGTTTCCCCTGCCGGACTTATGGCGTACGGAGACGAGGCACTTATATCACAAGTGCTGGTAAATCTTATAAAGAATGCGGCCCAGGCTCTTGAAGACGCACCTGCAGATAAAGAAAAAACTATATCGGTTCTTGCAGGAACGGATTCCGATGAAAATGTATTCATACGTATAGGAAACACCGGCAATGCCATTCCGAAAGACATTGCCGAAAATATTTTCACACCGTTCTTTACCACCCGGGAAAAAGGTTCAGGCGTAGGGTTAAGCATTTCGCGCCAGATAATGCTGCTTCACCGCGGCTCCCTGCGGCTTACATCCAACCGCAGCGGAAACGTTGAATTTACCGTCACGTTTCCGTAATTTTTGGGGAGGAGGAAAGCCGGCACACGGCAAAACTATTTAACTATTTATCGGTGACTTCCGTTATCGGACTGCCTATGCATCCGTCAGGCATCTGTATATGCAGCAGCGCTGCAAGAGTTGCCGATATATCGGTCATATAAACCGTTTTATGAGTGCATCCGTGTCTTATATTCCATCCCATAAAAATGAGAGGGATATGCGTATCGTACGGATTCCATACTCCGTGTGACGTCCCCGTTTTGTAGTACGAAGGGAGCCATCCCGGCATTGGTATTATTTGTATGCTTCCGCTGCGCAAATGGTTGTATCCGTTTATCATCATTTCTTTCAGCGGCATGGGAATGGAGGCTTCCGATATTTTATCCTGATCTACTACATATTGTACGCCCTTTTGCTTTTGAAGAAAGGCAACGGCTTCTTTTCTTATCTGCTCTGAATTCAGATGAAGACTATCCATGCGTGCGGTATTAAGGGTTATCTGGAAATCGTTCATTCCGAGCACCAGAAGGGCTGCGCCGTATTTCCCTTTAAGAAATTCATTTAGCTTGGAAGGGATATCGTCATCCACGAGTCCCGAAGGCATTTTGGAAGCTTTCATAAATCCTTCGGCATGAGCAGCCCCGTGATCCGCCGTAAGGAAAAGCAGGTAATTTCCTTTGCCTGCTTTTTTGTCGAGAAAGGAAAAGAAGGAGGCGAGATCCCTGTCAAGACGAATGTAGAGGTCTTCTATTTCTACGGCATTTATTCCTGTAAGATGTCCGCAGTAATCGGTTGATGCGCAATTGATAGTAAGGAAATCGGTGGAGTTCCCTTCTCCCAGTCCGTATCCTTCTACGGCCGCTTTCGCAAACCAGAGGGTAAGCGTATTTCCGAACGGGGTCTGCCTGAACGAAGAATGGTCGATGGCGTAGCTTTTCTTAAGGTCATACGGAAATACGGGATTTTCCGCCCCTTTGAGCGTCCCCTCCCACGGCTCGTCGTCGTCAGTACTTTCCGTATAATCCTTAGGGGAAAGAGCCGTATGCCAGCCTCCTGCAATCAGTTTTTCTATATTGCCCGCATTGTTGAAGTTTTTTACCCATTGCGGAAGATCATTCATATAATAGCTGCTAGTTACAAAATGTCCGGATTCATCGTCGAGCCAGAATGCGGCGGTCGGGTTGTGTCCGGCAGGAAGTATTGCGGCCCTGTCCTTTAGCGATATTCCAACTACGCGCGATTTAAAGTTGGTGGCAAGACGCAGCTCGTCCGTTATTGTGGTGGCGAGAAGGTTGCGGGGCGACATTTTTCCCGATTTATTATTCGTCCCCGTTCCGTGTACGGTTGCATCGTAAGTGCAATATACCGACTTGCCGGCCTTGTGGTCGTACCAGTTGTTTCCGGCAATTCCGTTTATAGAGGGAACAGACCCGGTGAATATTACAGAATGCCCTACCGCGGTTACCGAAGGAATGTAATTTATCATGGTGTTTTCGCACGAGAAACCCTCATTCAAAAGCCTGCGGAATCCGCCTTCGCCGTATTTGTCATAAAATCTGTAAAGATAGTCCCAGCGCATCTGGTCTATTACTATACCTACGACCAAACGGGGACGAAGCTGCTGCGCGGCTCCGTTGAATACAATTGCCAGCATTGCGGCCAAAATCAAAATACTTTTTTTCATGTTTTTATTAATGTCTGTCCGGTTTTTCTTCAAATGTAATTGAAAAACGCGCCCTGCATTCCGGCTTAAAATAAACTTTACCATATGTTTATACTAATTTAATATTTTGCATTCCGATTAAAATTATTATATTTGCCGCTGTTATAGTTTTAGTGGAAAGATTTGTATCTGCTTGCAACCACATTAAAAAATGCTAAAAAGAATCTATCGGGTTCACCGATTTCCTTTTTATCAATAACGGACAACACGGATCGAATCTTTTCGCTGAATAATTTAAAAAATTATTTAGTCATGTCATATTTATTTACATCAGAATCGGTCTCCGAGGGACATCCCGATAAGGTTGCCGATCAGATTTCGGATGCGGTACTCGACGAATTTCTCCGTCAGGATCCCAACGCAAAAGTAGCCTGCGAAACTTTCTTGAGCACCGGACTGGTTGTCGTAGGAGGCGAAGTTAAATCTACCGCCTACGTGGATATTCAGGAAACCGCCCGCAAAGTCATAAATGAAATAGGTTATACAAGGGCGGAATATATGTTCGACGGTAATTCTTGCGGCATACTTTCGGCAATACACAGCCAGTCGCCCGACATAAACAGGGGCGTGGAAGTTTCCGACAGGGACGAACAGGGTGCAGGCGACCAGGGAATGATGTTCGGCTATGCATGCCGCGATACCCCCGATTACATGCCCCTGCCAATATACCTTTCGAACCTTATGCTTACGGAACTTGCGGACATAAGAAAAAACTCTTCGCTCATGCCTTATCTCCGTCCGGATGCCAAATCGCAGTTTACCATAGAATATTCGGACGACAGAAAACCGCTTCGCATACATACCATAGTACTTTCAACTCAGCACGACGAGTTCGACGGCGACGCAGCCATGCAGAAGAAGATAACGGAAGACACAAGGAACATATTAATTCCAAGGATGATAAGCAAGCTTCCCGACGGACTCGGAGCATTGTTCGACGATAATTATATTTTATACGTCAACCCTACGGGCAAATTCGTAATCGGAGGGCCGCACGGCGATACCGGTCTTACCGGACGCAAGATAATAGTAGATACATACGGAGGCATGTGCCCTCACGGAGGAGGTGCGTTTTCGGGCAAAGATGCCAGTAAGGTAGATCGTTCGGCTACATATGCCGCAAGATATATAGCAAAGAATCTTGTTGCCGCAGGAATTGCAGATGAAATAATAATACAACTTTCATATGCCATAGGAGTTGCAAAACCTCTCAGCATTTATGCAGATACCAGAGGGACCTCAAATGTAAATATTCCGGATGGTGAGATCGCTAAAAAAATAGGCGAAATATTTGATCTGCGACCGGCGAAGATCATAGAAAAATTCGGACTGGAGAATCCTATTTTCCTTCCTACGGCAGCTTACGGCCACTTTGGCAGAAAACCTTACGAGAAAGAAATAGACATAACGGACAACGGCCTTGAAAAGAAAAAGAAAGTATGTTTCTTCGGTTGGGAAAATCTTGATTCCGTATCAAAAATAAAAGAAGCTTTCGGAGTGAAATAATTTTTACATTTTTTCAATGCAGGATTCCGCCTTCCGGTTAATTTTACATTTCGGAAGGCGGAATTTTATGTTGGGAATGATAATTATAAAACGGACTTTATTCGCATTAAAAGCTCTCGAGGATTTTATTTTGCCGCGGTCGTGCAGGGTCTGCGGAAAGAATCTTATGGTTTTTGAGAAGCACATCTGTCTGGAATGCCTTGCCGATTTCCCTTTTACCGGATATTGGCGACTTGCTGAAAGTCCCGCCGACGATATTTTTGCAGGACGGGTGAAGCTGGAGAAAGTACATAGCCTGTTCTTCTACTCCGGAGCCTATAAGAAGCTAATTTATGCCGTAAAATATAAATCGGACATAGGATTGGGTAAATTTCTCGGCAGAATGCTGGGTAAAAGCATAATGGAATTTTATTCAAATCCCGATAATAAAATCGGTTTCCCGGATTATATAGTCCCAGTACCGCTGCATTTTATGAAAAAGTTAAAAAGAGGCTACAATCAATCGGAAGTAATAGCCGAAGGAATATCTCAGGTTACGGGCATAAAAATAGAGAAACGTCTTCTCAAAAGGCGCCGCTATACTAAAACTCAAACGAGAAAGGACAGGACTGAAAGATGGCTGAACGTAAAAAAGGCATTCCGCCTTACAAGATACGGTGCCGAATTTTCAGCACGTTTGTTCGGGCAGGACATGAGTCAGACCGCAGGCGCTGGGAAAAAGCCCGATAGCCCGACCGTACATTTCCTTGTAGTGGACGACGTCCTTACCACCGGAGCAACTCTGGAAGTCTGCTGCTCCATTCTCAGGGATAATTTCGATTGTCCGGTAAGCGCAGCCACGGTTGCATTCGTGGAATAATTTTGGATATTTTAATTATCTTTGATAACGTATTTTCTTTTTATGCTGGATTTTATTGACATAAGGTTCGTTGATCTGATAGATATTGCGCTGGTTGCATTGTTGATCTACCAGATATACAGAATAATAAAGGGTACTGCTGCTCTGGGCATATTCTTGGGCATAATATTCCTGTATGTTGTCTGGCTGGTAGTCAAGGCCCTCGACATGAAGTTGCTTTCCACTATTCTGGGACAGATACTCGGCGTAGGACTTCTGGCTCTTATCATACTTTTTCAGCAGGAGATAAGAAGATTCCTGCTGCGTCTCGGATCCACCTATGTAAACAATTCGCACTCCACAAAATTCATAAAAAAGATTTTCGGATACAGGAACCATTCCGTGCCGCTGGAAACTTTGGATGAGGTCACACAGGCATGCAGGAGAATGAGCGAAACGCATACCGGAGCACTTATAGTTCTGGCCCACGTCTCTTCACTTAATTTTGTGGTCGAAACCGGCGATGTCATAAATGCTAAAGTCAACAGGCGACTTTTAGAAAATATATTTTTTAAGAACGCTCCGCTTCACGACGGTGCGATAGTTCTCTCGGCTAATAAAATAGTAGCTGCGCGCTGTACGCTTCCCATATCGGAAACGCCCAATATTCCTCCCCGCTACGGAATGAGACACAAGGCAGCAATAGGTCTTACGGAGGAAACCGACGCTTCTGTTATTGTGGTATCTGAGGAAACCGGAGAGATTTCTTTCGTTCAGGACGGAAAGATAGAGACCATGAACAGCATAAGCGAACTGCGCCTCAGAATAGAAGGATCGTTCAAATAATCAGATTTACAAAAATGAATTGCGCCCCGGAGGTGCCTTTATGAAGAATTTTTCTTCTTTTCCGTGCCACAGCCTTTTGAGATTGCTTATATGGGAAAGCCATATTGTTACTCCTATTACTATGCTGAAGATTTTTAAGGTTAAGGTCTCCCGCGGTTCGAGCCACATAGCAAAAAGCAGGTTCACCATAATGGGGAAACATGTTACTGCGGTTATTACACTTACGGAAACGTATTTTGTTATGAAAAAAACTATAAGAAATACGATAGTACAGAGGAGTACGGCAAAAGGATGCATTGCAAGCAGAGCTCCACAGGTAGTAGCAACACCTTTCCCGCCATGGAAACCATGGTATACCGGAAATATATGCCCTATTACGGCTGCCGTTCCGAAAACTATCTGCGCTGCAACGAATGCATTCGTTTCCCTTTCAAAAGGCAGCAGGAATACAAGGCTTACAGCCACCACGCCCTTAAGAATGTCGAGCGCAAGTACAAGCAGCCCCATGGGCCATCCGAGAATTCTCTGGACGTTATTCGCTCCGGGATTTTTACTTCCGTAGTTTCTTATGTCTATATGATATATTAATCCGGAAAAAATTATCGAGTTGGATACGGACCCTATGAGGTAGGCCGAAATAGTTAATCCGATATATAGAAAGGTTGTGGCCGTAGCGCCCATTTTTCGTTCGTTTGATTACAAATTTATAAAACTTTTATCTTTGCATTGATTTTTAAAAGAATTATTTCCTTATGGAAGATTACGGAAAACTAGAACAGAAGATAGGATTCGATATAGTAAGACATAGTATAGAAGAACGTTGTTCTACCGAATACGCACGTTACAGGGCCTCTTCGGAAAAAATTTCATTTTCAGGCGACGAAATAGAATTGCGTCTTTCCCTCACTGATGAAATGAGAGTGGTGTGCATGTTCGAAAATTCTTTTCCCGGAGATTCGTTTATTGACGGTTCCGTTTTTCTTAAAGCCCTTGAAACGCCTTCGAGCGTTATTTCCCTGGAGAATCTGCGCAGGCTTGATGTCCTTATGGGAAACATACGCGGCATTTCGTCTTTTTTCGAAAAATGCGGCGAAGATCGTTATCCATGCCTTAAGAAACTGGCCTCCGGACTTCTTTATTTTCCGGAAGTCGGACGGCGCATAGCTATCATACTGGATAAGAACGGCGACATAAAGGACAGGGCTTCGCAGGAGTTGTTCGACATAAGACAGAAAATCCGCACCAAAACCGCTTCTATTTCGGCAAGAACACAGTCTATACTTAAATCTGCAATCGACGAAAATGTTGCCGACGAAGGAGCATCCGTATCCGTACGCGACGGCATCCCCCTCATTCCGGTTTCGGCTTCGAACAAGAGAAAACTTCAGGGACTTGTTTACGGAGAATCATCTTCCGGTAAAACAGTATTCATAGAACCACTTGAAATAGTTGAACTTAACAACCAGGTGAGGGAACTGCATTTTGCAGAAGAGCGTGAGATTCTCAAAATTCTTGCTGATTTTTCAGATTTCCTGAGGCCCTATGTTCCCGATCTTATCTCAGGTGCGAAAATCGTAGGCGAACTGGATTTTATAAGAGCCAAGGCTCTTGCAGGACTTTCGATGGAGGCAGGCAAACCTCTTCTTTCCGACAACGGGGAGCTAGTACTTTCGCGGGCAAGGCATCCCCTGCTCGAGAAAGCCCTTAAGAAAGAAAGAAAGAAAATAGTTCCTTTGTCTCTTTCTCTCAACAGGGTGAAACATATTCTAGTTATTTCCGGACCCAATGCGGGTGGCAAATCGGTTTGCCTGAAGACCGTCGGGTTGCTTCAATATATGTTTCAGTGGGGAGCACTAGTTCCGGCTTCAGAGAGCAGCGAGTTTCCGGTTTTTAATAAGATTTTCATTGACATAGGAGACGAGCAGTCTCTTGAGAACGATCTTAGTACATACAGCTCCCATCTTCTTAATATGAAGCGCCTGCTTGCAGAGGCCGACGATCGTACGCTGGTTCTTATAGATGAATTCGGGTCGGGGACGGAACCTGCAGCCGGAGGAGCGATAGCCGAAACGATTTTGTCGGAAGTTGAAAGCAGAGGGACTTTCGGCATAGTTACCACACATTATACGAATCTTAAGTTATATGCAAGCAACGGTAAAGGGGCAGTCAACGGAGCAATGACTTTTGACGTGGCCCATATTTCCCCGCTGTATCAGCTCGAGATAGGACTTCCGGGTAATTCTTTTGCTTTCGAACTGGCGCGAAAGATAGGTCTGCCGGAAAATATCGTAAAAAGAGCCGAAGAATGTGCAGGAGAAAATTTCGTCAACATGGAGAAACAGCTGCGAAAGATTTCCCGCAACAAAAGGAAACTCGACGAGAAACTGGCCAAAATAAAGCATACCGACAAAAATCTGGAGAACATCGCCGATACTTATCAGAAGGAACTTTCGGAAATAAGCAGTACGAAAAAGGAGATTATTTCCAAAGCAAAAGAAGAAGCTGCGGAAATAATTGCAGAAGCAAACAGAAAGATCGAAGCAACTATTAAGGAAATACGAGAATCGCAGGCCGAAAAGGAACGGACGAAAACCGCCAGACAAAAGCTCAAAGTCTTCGACGACAAACTTAAGAAAGAAGAGGAAGAGAGCGAGAAGGACAAACTGATAGAGAAGAAAATACAGCAGATCTCCGAAAGGAAACGGCGGCGCGAAGAACGCCGGCACAGGGAAGAAGAAAGACAGCGGAAAGGTATGGATGCCGGACAGGCAGCCTCTCCGTCAACAGTCTCGAGCGGAAGAAAGGAGAAGCATATTGACGAAACGCCTGTAAGAAAGGGCGACAAGGTGAGGATAAAAGGAAAGGGACTTATGGGGGAAATTATTGAAACGGACGGCAAATGGGCAAGCCTATCCGTCGGAAATATAATAAGCAGGGCCAAACTTTCAGATATAGAAAAGATTTCCAATCACACGTTCGACGATTTCGTAAAGGAACGGCCGCATTCGTCCGTTCCTTCAGATTCCGCAGGCATAGATGAACGTAAGATTAATTTCAAACCTTATATTGACGTACGCGGACAGCGGCTTGACGAAGCCCTAAACTCTGTATCGATGTTTATAGACGACGCAATAATGGTAGGAGCCGACGAAGTTAAGATACTCCACGGCAAAGGTACCGGCATTCTTAAGACCGAAATACGTAAATACCTCAAGGCCAACCCTGCCATAGGATCGGCCGAGGACGAAGACATAAGATACGGAGGATCCGGAATAACTGTAGTTAAAATGAATTAATCCGCGTCGGAAGTCTCTTTTTTCCGTTTTCCTTTTACCACTGCGGCAACAACAAACATTATTATTATTATTATTGCAGCCAGGACCGTTCCTTTTCCCGTTTCAGAAAAGAAACTGCCTCTGTCGGTTTGCTTTGCAAAGACATCTTCCTTAAGATATTTGCCTTCTTTTATAAGCTCAAGAGCCCGGTTGAGAATTGCATCGCCACCCGAAAATTCCATTTCGGAAGTCGTAAGCCTTACCGGATAATCCGGAAGAACTCCGCTGCCATAAGGGACTCTGGTATTGATTTGTGTATCGAATACCGATTTCATTATTGGAATTTCTATACGTATTTGCGAATTCGGCAGCCTCATCTGCGCAAATTTCATGGCTTTCATAAAATGATATGCGGTACGCGTTTCCCGGCCTACGGTTACCCCCCGGTGGCTCCTTACTATAAGTGCAGGGAAAAGTGTTGCCGCAGAAATGGAGTTTTCATTGGTAAGAACATATATCTTACCGTCATACCTTACAAGTGAATCGGGACCGTGTCTTCCTTCCGAAAAGTTATAGAAACCGCTTTTTATAAGACTATCGCGGTTTATACTGCTGTTCCACGGGGCTTCAAGCATTCCGGAATCAAATTCCTTCACGATGTTTTTTTCTTCAGACGACAGGGAATCGTAAGGAATATAATTCTCGTACAGGGGTTTGTCGCCCGGATAATTCATGGAATATTTCATGGTTTTGAAAAATCCACGTTTATTCACTTTGTTGAAGGAATTAAGTATCAGGGAATCCTGCGCAACATAAGAAAATATTTGCTCAAGGGGTTCCACTATACCGCCGCTATTGTTCCTTACATCTATTATCAGATATTTTTTTCTGCCCGATATCGAAGATATATAATGGCCTATGCTGTCGAGGTCCACCTGACTTTGCGTAAAACTCGACAGTCCCAGATACGCGGTGGAATCGTTGAGTTCCTTTACAGAGAATGTCTTTCCTCTATAATAATTAATATTAAAATATTGACTCCAGCTTTTAATAAGGCCGGGACCGGGATGCCTGCGGCTGCATTTGAATCCCTTTACGAAACAGCTGTCGCCGTTTGCGAATTTTAAATGGAAATCGAAATTACGATTACCGTACGGTTTCTGGCAGAAAGAACCGAACCTATACCAGAACATCCTCACACGCGGATATGATTTTACTGCCGCATCATAATCCCTTATACCGGCTGAGATTACCTTTTTAAACGTATCTACCGGAAAGCCGTTTATGGAAACGACCCTGCGAGCATAAAGATCCTTGTATTTCTTAGTTGTGTTTATAACATTAACCGTATCATCCGAGAAGCTCAGATAAACCTGAGGCTGGTAATCCGGAATATAATTTTTCATATCTACGGCAGGATATAAATATAGATGGCTGTCATGGGTTAGGGAAACAATATCGGCGATTATATTCCTCATGGTCCCCGATTTTATGCTGTCTTTTTTCGACGATTTTATTTTGGAAGTATAATACCTGCGCAGAGAATCCAACTGATACGCCGAAATTATATCTTCCTTATCGGGATAAATTTCCTCGAAGGCATTTAAATATATATTAAGATCTTCGAGTGCCTGTTCTTTGGACAACGCTGTTATTTTTTTCTGTTTTGCCGGCGGAACAAACGTGGTTTTAAGCCCGAACGGCGTCATGGGATCCGCCGGATACGTATTCACGCTTACAGACAGCCATATGCAAGGTTTATTTATCTTATGAAAAGCATACCCCATATGTCCGATAACCTGACCTTTTGCAATTTTCTGCCCTGTCTTGAATACTTCCCCTCCGGAAAGTCCGTTTATGTAAATCTGTTTCCCTTTTGCGGTCCTTATTCCTATACCCCCTGTAACGAATTTCTTATCATACCTCTCCACAAGTCCCTTATCTTTCATTAGTTCGTTTTTCATCATATCAAAACTTGCCGGTTTCGTTCTAAAAGCCAGGGAATAATCGAGACTTTCATAATAACCCATTGATATAAAAGTTATAACTCCGTCGACCGGACTATATACTTCCTGGCCTTCCTTCCCGGTAATAAATAAATTACTAAAATTCAATTCCTTACCGATATAACACTGGGGGCCGTACAAAAGACCCGTACCTACCTTGCCGCTTACAGGCCATAAATACAAATCTTTAGAATTACCAGGCATCCTCATGTTTTTTCCGGATGCCATACCAACGGCAACTATAAGTAACGCTGCCGTACATAAGGTTTTATAAAAATTGTTCTTCATAATATATTAAGTTACCATAAATGTAACTATTTATAATAGTTCTTGCAAATTAACTCGAGTTAACCGTATCTTTGCACACATGGAAAGGAATATTTTTGACAACCATCTTCACAGCCAGTTTTCGGTAGATTCCCGTACTACACTTAAGGAACTTACGGATAAAGCCATAGAAAGGCATCTCGCAGGAATAGCCATAACCGATCATCTGGATATAGATGCTCCGCGCAAACAGGACGAATATTTGTTCGACATAGCAGAACAACAAAAAGAAATCGACCGCCTGCAGGCCGAACCTAAAATTAAAGGGACAAGTCTTAAGATTCTAAAAGGGATAGAAATAGGACTCCAGCCGGAGACTTATGAAAAGAACAGAAAATTCGTAGCAGGGAAATATTTCGATACTGTAATTGCGTCGGTACATTTCATAGACCAGCTCGACCCTTTCTACCATACTTATTACAAGGACAAGACATATAAACAGGCTTACGGCCATGCCTTAGAAACGATATATGAAACGGCAATTGAATACAAGGACTTTGATATATTAGGCCATTTCGATTATGTGGCTAGATATGCCCCTTATGAAGTGAGGGATATTACTTACAGGGAATTCGGTGATTATCTTGATCCGATACTTAAATTTCTTGCAGAAGAAGGAAAAGCTCTTGAAATAAATACGAAATCTTACAGGTTATTCAACGGACATGAACAATTATTCGATGATAATATTCTTAAAAGGTTCAGGGAACTTGGAGGAGAAGCTCTTAGTCTCGGATCGGATTCGCATGATGCTTTACGCGTAGCCGAGAACTTTGAAAAATATGTTTCCGTTGCAATAAAATGCGGATTCAGATATTTGGTCCACTATGAACACCGCAAACCGGTATTTGAAAAAATTTCCGATAATATATAAAATAAAAGAAGTCCCGGGATATAACTACGGGACTTCTTTTAGCAGATTTTCCGTTCTATGGGTTATTTGAAAAGTTCGGGGACAAATTTGGTAAGATAAATTCTCCAGTTCCTCCATATATGTCCCTGTCCGGATTCATAATATTCATACTTAAAACCGTTATCATCCAGTTTCTTTCTGAATTCTTTATTGGCCTTATATAAAAAATCCCTGTTCCCTATTGCTATAAAGTATAATTCGGGCTTCCCGGCAAAAAAAGTTCTTATTTTTCCGTCGAAATTCTCAAAGGCTTCGGAAGTTTTTGTACTGTCTTGTATTATAGCAGCCGAGAATAGTCCCACATAATCGAAGGTATCCGGAAAATTCATGGATATATACAGAGAATGAAATCCCCCCATGGATAATCCGGCAATGGCTCTTCCGGATTTCTTTCTTATGGTTCTGTAATTTGCATCTATAAATTTTACGATATCGGGGAAAGACATTATATAAGTACCGTCCATTGTATGCGGAAGATTCATGGTAGGTTTGTACATGCCTTTCGGCCCTTCGCCCGGAGCAGCCTGCTGGGCAGGATTTCCATTAGGAATGACTACGATCATCGGCCTGGCCTTTCCTTCTGCTATAAGGTTATCCATAATCTGGGTCGCACGGCCGAGTGTTGGCCATGCCTGTTCGTCCCCGCCTACTCCGTGGAGTAAATAAAGAACCGGATATCTGTTTTTACTTTTCTCATAACCGGCAGGAGTATAAATAGTCATCCTGCGTGCTTTGCCTAATGAAGGAGAGTCATACCACCTTTCGGATACCGTTCCATGAGGGACATCTTTTACTTTATAAAGGTCTGCACGGCCTCCGCCAATAATAAATATATTCGATACGGAAGCTACATCTCTTAATAAATAGACATTGTTTGGATCTTTTACTGACAATCCGTCTACGTTAAAGGAATAGCTGTATAATTCAGGATTAAGAGGAGTTGTAGTATATTCCCATATACCGTTCTTACCTTCTTTCATCTCAACGGAACCGGGCACATCAAAAGTTCCGTAAGACGTTTTCTTCGGAACTTCGGGGAGAAAATCACCGGTTATGGTAATTTTATGTGCTTTAGGAGCCACATACCTGAATGTTACCGTGTTATCTTTGTTTATTTGGGGACTGGTTATTTGCTGCCCGCCCCATAATGCCTGCTGGGCATGGACTGATAGCGATATAAATATCGCCGATAAAAGTAAAACAAATTTTTTCATAATTGCTTAATACTATTTTTTGCGATCTTTCTTTTTAGAACCTTTCTTATAATATATGCCACCCTTCCCTCTCCTGTATTCCTTTCCGCGCCCTATCATTTTCAAATATCTTATATATTGCTGCTCGGTAAAAACAGTCTTTAAGGCATCCAGATTTTTTTGTATCCAGATATTCTGTACGGTTTTAAAATTTCTTGCATCCTCCATCCCCTCGGCACGCATATTCTCCATCTGATTCTTCATCCCGGTATAGTTGCATCGGAGAATCGAATCCACATAAAAAGTCTGGGAAGGAGTAAGCTTGAACTCTTCCTCCAGTTTGGCAGTCTCTTCTATGGCAACCTCTTCCGGTGTTTTCTGCTTTTGCTGATCATTCTGGGCATAAACGGATCCGGAAATAAGTGAACACATCATTACCGCAGCAAGGACACAACCTTTCATGCCCCTCAAGCCGCATTTCTTGCTGATATTCTTTACTTTCATAATACAAATATATATAATATGCCCGTTCATTTTAATAAACAATATCTTAAAAAGAACGGACATATGCGAAAAACAACTAAACGGACTTATTTACTCCATATATCATTCATATCCTCCAGGGTCTTGCCTTTTGTCTCCGGAACCATTTTCCACACGAACAAGATAGACAGGACGCAAAATACAGCATAAATAAGATACGTTCCGCCTACACTCCAGCACGATAGCGGCAGAAACGTAGAAGAAACTGCATAATTGGCAATCCACTGGACAGCTACCGCTATAGCCACAGCCTGGGAACGTATAGTGTTGGGGAAAATTTCTGAAATAAGCACCCAGCAGACAGGTCCCCAGCTCATCATAAATGAAGCCGTATAAATAATTATGAATACAAGGGCGGCAATACCTATCTTGTCAGAGAAAGACAACATGGCCAAAGCAACCATTCCTACAAGCATTCCGGCCGATCCTATTATAAGCAGAGGCTTTCGTCCCAAGCGGTCTACCGTAAAAACGGCTACCAGTGTAAAAATTATATTTACGATACCCATAACCACGGTCTGCAGCATTGCGGTATTTCCCGACGCGCCCATATTCTGAAAAATACGGGGAGCATAATAAAGCACGACGTTGATGCCTATAGCCTGTTGAAAAAAAGACAGCAACATACCAACAACGACAACCTTATAACCAAAAGAAAAAAGTTTGTCTTTTTTTATATCGGTAGTTTTACGTATATCCTTTATTATACTGGCGGCACGCTCGCTTCCGTTTATCCTCGTAAGAACTTTAAGAGCCTTATCGTCATGACCTCCCATACATAAAAAGCGCGGAGTTCTCGGCACGGTAAGAAGCAGCAGCCCAAAAGCGGCGGCAGGATAAGCCTCACTCAAAAACATTCTGCGCCAACCTATGGAAACCATCTCAACACCAGCATCGGACAAATGGCTTTTAATAAAATAATTGACAAAATAAACCACAAGCATACCAAAAATTATGGCGAACTGGTTCATGGAAACCAGAGTCCCTCTCTTCTCGGCGGGCGCAACCTCGGCTATATACATCGGACAAACGGCCGAAGCCAGTCCGACTCCTATTCCTCCCAGAATCCTGTAACAGGTAAAAGCAACAAGAACGCCCTTGCAGGCAACTCCGTGTTTGAAAAACAAAAATTCCGGATTGAAAGACCCCAACGCAGACAGGAAAAACAAAACCGCCGCCAGTATAAGGGAATTCTTTCTTCCCAGCTTTTTTGAAAGCACTCCCGAAAGAGCTCCGCCTATTACACACCCGATCAGGGCGCTTGAGGCTGTCATTCCATGAAGTGCATCGGTATATACAAAATCCTTTGCACTTCTAAAAAACAACTGAAGAGCCTGTTCTGCTCCAGATATAACTGCAGTATCATAGCCGAAAAGCAAACCGCCTATAATAGCTACGAAAGTAATTCCCATTAAATAGGTCTTACTGCCTTTTTTTTGTTCAGTCATTATAACCTTATTAATCACAAGGGTTATATGTACATATTAACAATACTTTCGTAGAGCTCCTGCTTTCCGCTTATATCCTTAACATTATTATATTTGCGGGCATACTCCTCAACCTGTTCCAGAGTAAGACGGCCTTCTTCGAAGGCTTTTCCCTCGCCCGAATCATATGAAGCATAACGCTGTTTGATCATGGAAGGTATTGGCGATTTTTCCAGAATAGCCGCAGCCGTTTCCAGAGCGCGGGCCATAATATCCATTCCGGAAATATGTGCTATGAACAGATCGTTCCTGTCCGTAGAGTTTCGGCGCAATTTAGCATCGAAATTTGTTCCGCCGCTCTCAAGCCCGCCGTGGGAAAGAATAACCATCATGGCCTGTGTAAGTTCGTAAATATCTATAGGGAACTGATCCGTATCCCATCCGTTTTGAGCATCGCCTCTGTTGGCATCTATTGATCCGAGCATGCCGGCATCGGCGGCACATTGTAGTTCATGCTGGAAAGTATGTCCGGCAAGAGTAGCATGATTAACTTCTATATTTACTTTAAAATCTTTTTCAAGGCCATGGGCTCTCAAAAATCCTATAACTGTTTCCACATCAACATCATATTGATGCTTCATAGGTTCCATGGGCTTCGGTTCAACAAGGAAAGTTCCCTTAAACCCTCTGGAGCGCGCGTAATCGCGTGACATGCGCAGCATTGTAGCCATATGCTCCTTTTCTCTTTTCATATCCGTATTTAGAAGAGTCTGATAGCCTTCGCGCCCGCCCCAGAATACATAATTGGTTCCGCCCAAAGCAATAGTGGCATCAATAGCATTTTTTATCTGTACCATTGCACGTGCGGCAGTCCCGAAATCGGGATTAGTCGAAGCTCCGTTCATATAACGCGGATGGCCAAAAACGTTGGCCGTTCCCCAAAGCAGTTTGATTCCGGTCTCCTTTTGCTTGTTTTTAGCATATTCGACTATAGCCTTTAAATTAGCTTCATATTCCTCTATTGAAGGAGCTTCCTTAACAAGATCAACATCATGGAAGCAATAATAATCAATACCTGTTTTTTGCATGAATTCGAATCCGGCATCCATTTTTTGCTTTGCAACCGTCATGGGATCCGAACCTTCGTTCCACTCGTGCCTTATGGTTCCCGTACCGAACTGATCCGATCCATCGGCTCCTAGAGAATGCCACCATGCCATTGCGAACTTAAACCAGTCCTTCATCTTCTTGCCCATGACAATCTTGTTTTTATCATAATAACGGAACGCCATAGGATTTTTCGAATCCCTGCCTTCGAATTCTATTTTCTTTACATCGGGAAAATATTGTTTTGTTTGCATAGTTAGAATAATTAAAATATTTTTTAAGTGTTATTAGTTAATATTGCATAATATATGCAATCTTTCTTTCCATTTCAAATATGTTTCATCCAGTACGCTTTTTATTGAATGATCCGGTAACGTCGTTCCGGTCTTTTTAAGAGAGGCAAATGTCTCCTGCCGTGAAGAATAATACCCGGCTCCCAATGCAGCCCCTCTCGCAGCACCAAGCGCTCCGTCGGTATTATAGAGTTCTATTTTAGTATCGCAAATAGTAGCAAGAGTTGTTCTGAAAACGGGATTCAAGAACATATTAGCCGTTCCTGCCTTCATAACTTCCGGTTTGATTCCCGACTCCCTCATTATATCCAGGCCGTATCTGAAAGAAAAAGCCACACCTTCCTGTACGGCACGTACTATATGTGCGGTAGAATGCCTGTTGAAATCTACATCGCACAACTGCGCATCAGTCATATTATTTTCAAGAATCCTTTCGCTCCCGTTCCCGAACGGAATAACAAACATACCGTCGGATCCGGCCGGAACAGTAGCCGCAAGATCGTTCATTTGCCCGTAGCTCTTGGAATCATTAAGGATGTTATGCTTCAGCCAGGAATTGGATATGCCGGTTCCGTTTATACAAAGCAGTACTCCGTACCTGCAGTCCGTCCCGGTATGATTCACATGAAGAAAAGTATTAACTCTCGACAATCTGTCGGCATTACGTTTATCGGTTACCCCGTATATAACTCCGCTTGTTCCTGCGGTAGTAGCTATTTCTCCGGGGTCGAGTACGTTAAGAGAGAAAGCATTATTGGGTTGATCTCCCGCTCTGTAAGATATCGGAGTCCCTTTCCGTATTCCAAACTCCGATTCCATGGCCGCATCGGTAGATACACACTCTTCCGGGCCCGAAGCTATGGAAGGTCCGGCTTCACAAAAAAGACTTTTATCAAGACCCAGCTCATCCGCAACCATATCCGCAAATTCGTCGCGTTTAAAATCCCATAAAATACCTTCCGAAAGCCCCGAATAAGTAGTTGAAAACTTCCCGCTCATTTTAAATGCTATATAATCGCCGGGAAGCATAGCCTTGTAAATTCCGGAATAAACAGCCGGTTCATTTACCCTTACCCAAGCCAGTTTTGACGCGGTAAAATTTCCGGGGGAATTTAGACAATGCTCCATACATTTGCGGTGGCCTATCCCTTCCATCGCCTTCCGTCCCAGATTAACCGCGCGGGAATCGCACCATATTATTGCTTTTCTCAGAGGAATGCCGTCGCTTCCGGTAACCACAAGCCCATGCATCTGATACGTAATGCCTATGCAAGCCACACGGGACAAAACATCCTTTGCCGGTCCCGACCCTGACAATTTTCCGGCGACATCCCTGATGCCGGCCTTAACATAATTCCACCACATATCCGGATCCTGCTCGGCAAATCCCTTTTCAGGAACGAAAATAGGCATCTCCCTGTCGGAAGGATTGGTAGAAGACGCTATACACTCTCCGCCCTTTATATCCAGAAGTGAAACTTTAACGGAAGAACTTCCTACATCAATGCCAAGACTCAGTTTATTATCCATATAATATATTTTTTACGATTATAAATATTCTCCATGTTTCCCGGTCGTAAGTCCGGGCCATTTATCCGATCTGTATGGCAAAAGAGGCAATCCACTCAAAGAAAACACCGAAGAACCCGGATTATCAGCCCATGCATACCTTACAGCTCTTATATCATCAACCTTAGGAGAGCTCAGAGAAATACCTTCGGGAACAGGCAGGACTTCCGCACGATAAAATCTTTTATCCGGCCCGGCTACCGCAAAAGATCCCGGACCGTAAATTCTTATGCTGTCCATTGGGAAATTAAATTTTACGAGAGCCGAACTTCCGTTGATGCGTATGCTGGTTATCATCGGATATTCCGCCGGCTTTTTAATTTTATAAATTTTGGAGAGTGCGATATCGGCCAATCTTCTTCCTACGTCCTGCTTGTCCGAAGGATGTATTGTATTAGCTTCTCCTTTATCTATTATACAGGCCATATATACATTTTTCATATTACGTGATACGCTGTCCTGACGCTCACGGAGTTCGGCCCATTCCGATTCAGAAGGTTCTGTCTTCCGGGCCATAAAATTGGGAAGCTGTACTATTATAAAAGGCATATCCTTTTCATTCCATGCTTTGCGCCAGCCATTAATCAAACCCGACAGATATTTTCCATATTGTCCGGCATAATAAGTATTGTTTTCGCCCTGATACCACAGACATCCCTTTACAGGAAATCTGACGAGCGGATTTATCATACCGTTGTACAGGACGGAAGGGAAATTAGGTTCGCCCTCTCTTATATACGGTACGGTTATATCCTGTGCACTATATCCGACATGCAATTTCCATCCTTTTCCAAGGGAAATTTTCACATGTGAAGGACCTCCGCGGGAAACAAGGAACTGTCCGTCGGGTTGCCCGGAGAATCCTCCGTTGCCTGTTATATCTTCGATCCATACGGTCATAACATTGTCGCCCGTATGAAGCACCGAGGAATCCACATCGTATACCCTGTTTATATTCCAGCCGCATGTATTCCCCAGCAACCTGCCGTTGATCCATGTATGATCGCAATCATCAAAAGGGCCTGAGTGCAGCTCATAATTCCCGTCAGCCATGGCCGCAGTCAGATAAAAATGCTTTCTAACCCACATTCCGCCGTTCATATCCCCCACAGGTGTATTTTCTACATAAAAAGGTAAATTTACGGAAAACCAATCTTTATCAGAAAATAAAGTTGAAGCAAAGACGGCGCTGTCGCCTTCAAATCCCGGATCATTTGCGTATTTATCAAGCATGAGCCTCCCGTGCTGCGCTAAAAGAGAATCTTTCATATCGGACGGATCACATGGCAATAATGCAGCCATATCGGCATACTTACGTGGAAAACTGCCGGGAGCAAATGATTCCCTGCTCATCCATGCCTCGGCAATAGTTCCGCCCCAATTGCAGCTTATGACGCCTACAGGCACATCAAGTTCCTTAAAAACATCCCGGGAAAAGAAATACCCCACGGCGGAAAATGAAGCCGCAGTTTCGGGATTACAGCGGACCCATCCCGAAGTAAGCGGTTCTTTTTCCTCATGGCAGGAGGCACGTTTGTTTATCTGCAACAATCGCAACATGGGATAATTAGCAGCGGCAACTTCCTCGGCAGAGTTTTTAACCTTGGCCCACTTGCAGGCCAGATTCATTTCCATATTGGATTGCCCGCCGCATAACCAGACATCGCCGTTCACAACATCTTTTAAACGGATGGTATCCTTGCCTGAATATATTTCCATAACGTTCATCTTATCATTGTCAGACGCTTTCAGATTTCCCAAACGGATTCGCCACATCCCTTTTCCGTCAGAACGTCCGGAATACTTTCTGTTATGATAACGTACCGTTATCTTTTCATAAGGTTTGCCTTCTCCAAAAACAGAGACATCAGCATCTCGCTGCAAAACCATATGATCGGTAAACAACGGATTTAATTTAAGCGCGGTTTCATCATCCGGAGAGGTTGCATAAATGCCCACCATATCTCCGGTAAACCTCCCCGGGAGCGATGGACTGAGAAAATCGGCGGATACATCGTCCCCAAGTTTTTCCCATCTGTTATTACAATTTACCGAGTAGCTGAAACGGAAAGAGACCTTATCTACGCCTTCTATCTTAAGGTAAAGTTTGGAGATACCGGAAGTAATTCTCTCGGAAGCTTCGGCTACAAGCTTCCCTTTTGAATAAGTCTGCATAATAACCCTGTTCCCTCCGGCATTACCGAATTTTATATAACAGCCGTCGTCCTGAAAAACGGTCATGCCGGCAAAATCATTCGGGCCTCCGGCTTTGAAAGAAACGGCAGTCTCTGCCACAAAATGCCTGGCGGTTATTTTACGTAATATGGCGGCCGGCTGTGCCGGATCTCCCATGCGTGCTTTCTTCGCTTCAAGAGAGAGTTTGCAATTCCATAATATTTTATAAAATTTAGTTTGGGGTGTCCTTATGAAAAAGGCATCCCCGGATAGACCACCGGAAGTCCAAAGGGATGTATCTCTGCAATATTTATCTCCGGTATCGCATAATACTTTTCCGGATTGCAATATAACCGGCTGTCCGTTTTTCCATTCTACCGGAAGAATGAACGTTTCGCGTCCCATTATATCGTGAATTCCCTTATATGGCCTTACAGCAAGAAAGGCCGCATACCAATCGCCGGAAGCGGTTTGTACAAGATCTGCATGGCCGGTACATGTAATCGGATTCGGGCGGTCCGGCGGAAGATCGCGCTGGGTAAGTATGGGATTTATTGCACACTGACGATACGGCCCCAATAAGGAATCGGACTCAAAAAGAACCTCAGAATGATTCATGTCCGTTCCTCCTTCGGCAGCCATAAGGAAATACCGGCCATGTATATAAAAAAGATGCGGACCCTCTATGTATGTCGGTTCTTCAAATAGATTAGTACCGCGTTCTATAAGCAGATGCGGCTTGCCCGTCGTCCTGCCTTTCTCTATATCTATTTCCCTTATCCATATGGAACAATGGCCCTGATATTTTGGTCCCCCCTCGGGAGTTCCGCTGTTAAGTACATATGCCTTTCCGTCCCTGCCAAAGAAAAAGCTGGGATCTATACCGTCTATCGTCGTAAGATATACCGGATCGCTCCAATGCTCCTTGCGCGGATCTTTAGTATAAACATAAAAGGTTCCGCCGCACGCAACACATGTAGTAATCATATAAAAAAGGCTATCGGAGGGATTAAAACTGATATCGGGAGCATAGATTCCGCTCTCTATGGAAACATTTCCCTTCATATTAAGTTGGGAAGGCCTGTTGAGCACATATCCTATATGTTCCCATTGTTTTAGATTGCGGCTGTGGTATATGGGGACCCCCGGAAAATAAGCAAAAGTGGAATTGACGAGATAATAATCTTCACCAACCCTGCATAAGCTAGGATCGGGCGAACATCCGACTATGGAAGGTGTTATTTTTAAGCAATTCTCCTGCGGAACGGCAGAAGAATCCATACCGGAAGGATTCGGCACCGAATATGTAAAATAATCAAATATGGCGGATTTATTAAAATCTCCTCTTCCTGTTCCACAACATGAACAGACCGCAAAAACAAATATTGCGGCTATCGAAATAATATTTAAGGGCCTTTTCATTTTAATTTTATTTTTTTATCGGAATCGGATCCGATATTAACATGAATTATTTTTCCGTTTACATTTATATTACCGTCATAGGGAACCGTACTGCTAATATGCAAATCGGAAACATGTCCGTCTTTCCATACCATATCAAGCACGGCCCCTCCCACCAGACGGACACCCCTCAACGATCCGGAGGAAAATGCCCTTGGACACGCCGGAAGAAGATCTACCATCCCGTTTTCGCTTTGTACAAACATTTGCATTATTCCCTCGGCGGTTCCGAAATTACCATCTATCTGAAAAGGGGGATGAGAACAAAATAAATTCGGATATGTGCCGCCTCTATTCTGCGAAGGATCCAGCGGTATCAGTAAATTCTTCAATAGCTTATAGGCATGCTCGCCGTCATGAAGTTTAGCCTGTAAATTTATTTTCCAGGCCATAGACCATCCGGTAGATTCATCGCCCCGGACTTCGAGTGTTTTTCCGGCGGCTCTTATCAGGGACGGATTGTCATAATAAGAAATTTGCCTTCCCGGATAAAGGCCGTACAAATGAGAAACATGCCTGTGATGTACGTCCACTTCGCCATAAGGAAAAGCCCATTCCATAATCCGGCCGTCATCACCTTCCGTGGCAGGACGTATAAGGCTTAATTCTTTTCTTATATTGCGCACGAACCTGCCGTTCCTTCGTAAAACTCCCGAAGCTTCTATGATATTTTCATACAATTGGCTTATTATCTGATTATCCATGGTCGTTCCCGCACATACGTGTACAGAAGTACCGTCTTTCATTCGAAACGAATTTTCAGGAGAAATGGAAGGGACATTCACAAGATAACCGCTTCGCGGATCGATTACCATGGAACTGCAAAAGAATTTTGCAGCACCTTTCATGTAGGGATAAACCTCTTTAAGGTATTTTTTGTCCCGGTTGTAAATATAACGGGTATATAATTGATTCATCAGCCAGGCGGCGCAGGTATTGGTAGATCCCCATGAAGGATCTTCGCCGGGGGCCGTAAAATTCCACGGATTTCCAAGAATATGTGTAACCCATCCCCCGGCACGGTAATACACTCTGGCCGTCCTGCGGCCAGAACGCCTAATGGATTTTACGAAATCGCACAAAGGGCGGTTCAATTCGTCCAGATTGGTTTCGTTTACAAGCCAATAATTCATCTGCAGATTTATATTAAGATGAAAATCTGCATTCCAGGGAGGCTGAACATCCTTGCACCATATTCCCTGGAGATTTGCGGGCAGACTTCCGGGACGCGACGAAGAAACGGCCAGATATCTGCCGAATTGAAGATAAAGGGCCGCCAGAGCAGGATCTCCATCCTTTTGGAAACGTATAAGCCTCTCGGAAATAGATGAAGCAGAATCGGACGGGCTCCCTTTCAGACTCAAATCGAAACGATCCATCAATTCCGAAAACTTTTCAATATGTCTGCTTTCAATTTTCCCGAACGGCAAACCGGAAATTGCCGAAATCTGTTTATCGGCAACTTTCGAAAGCCTTCCTTTTCTTCCGTAAGAAGTATTCAAGGCAATCAGCAATGTTACGGGACCGGGCGAAAAGATGGACAGTTTTTTCCCATCTACGGAAGAACATCTGCCGCCTGAAGAAATCAGGACCCTTATTTCGCCAAAATAAGTAATACCTTCGCCGCCGAATCCGTCGGAAAGATTACCATATATATATATTTCATTCCCGTCCGCACATACATTCGATCGTTCTTCTCTTCTAAGAGAAATATCGAATATTAAAGAATCCCCTGACGGAGATTCCAGACGTACGACACCAATATCATCTGCATAAGAACAAAAATATTTTCTTTTATATATCTTCTCCCCGATAATAAAATCTACTTCTTCCTCTCCCTTTTCAATATCCAGAATTCGCGAATAAGAATCAGGGGACCGACCTTTTAATAAAGGAAATGAAATATCAAGATCGGCGAAAATCTGATAGGAGCCATAAGGCAGATCCTTTCCTCTTCCATATCCCGACCCCTTCCCCCGGCATACGAAAACGCTGTCCATCAATTTTTCCGCCTCATCATTCCGGTTATCAAAAATTAGAGACCGTATTTTTCCGAGCG
>JALCMP010000016.1 GCA_022648545.1 Bacteroidales bacterium
ACGGCGAAGAAAAAGATAACGAAAGTTATGCCGGCAATATAATTTTCAATAATTTATTCGAAGATGTCAAAATAAATAAAAAAGAACTTCTGTCATTAAAAAAAGGCGAAAGCATCTCCATAATAGTAACAAAAAAAGAATTCAGAAATTTCGATCCCGACTCCGATATCCCCTTTTTCAAACTTCCTTTCGTAAAACTTATAATAAAGCGGGTTGAAGATATAGAACAAATAAGATATGTGGAATATCTCGACGATAATATCAAGGACATACTCAACGAACAGGAATTAGAAGAATACAAAAGAATATTGAATGAAACATCGCGTTCGCTGAACCTCGGAATCTCCGCTTTCGACTATAATTCGGGAAAAATATTTTTTACTACCAGACAATGGTACGACAATACCTGCCTTAAAAATATTTCAGGAAAGGAAAAAGGGCCTGAAGACCTTCTCGGTTTCCTTTCAGAAGAAGAGAATAGTGATATTCGGGGCCAAATAACCGACATGGTCTCCGGACGAAAAGAACAGTCCGTTGTCTCAAGGGAAATAAAGATACACCGGGACGGGCAATTCATGAGATGGCTTAGGTTTTTCGTTTATTACGTTCCGTATTTCGGAGACGGGAGATACAGCAACGATATTATAATGTTCACGTGGGATATTTCCGAGCTTAAGAAGTCGGAAAATCAACTCATAGAAGCAAATATAAAAGCCCGCTCGGCGGAAAAGGATACTGATGACTTCCTGAAAAACATAAGCCACGAAGTAAGAACTCCGATAAATTCCATAATAGGTTTTTCTAAGCTCATACACACGGAAAAAGACAAAGACACCGTAGATTCCTTTAAAAAGATTATATGGAATAATAATCTTGAATTGCACGAACTGATAAAGAAAATAATGCTGTTGTCGAAGTTTGATCTTAATACTATAGAAATAAGTTCATCCGAGGTGAACCTCAACGAACTTATTTCAATGCTGGGAAAAATTGCCGAAGAACGTATTCCTCAAGAAAAACAGCTGGAAATCATCAGTTATATTCCTCAAAGGGAAACCATAATCTATTCCGATGCAAAATTAATTAAGCAGGCGCTGCTATGCCTTATTTCCAACAGCATAAAATTTACAGAATCCGGCGAAATTTCCATAGGATATACCATAAACGAAAATAAAGTAACATTTTTCGTAGAAGATTCAGGAATAGGCTTCCCACAGAATAACTATATGGAGCTGTTGCAGAGATTCAAGAAAGGCAATCCATTTTATCACGGAACGGGTCTCGGCCTCTCTCTTTTCGACGTAATTGTTGAAAAAGGACTCAGGGGTACATTCGACATGAAGAATAATAAAAAAGGAGGCGCATCGATTTCCTTTACGATAACGCCTCCCTTTAAAGAGATATAAAGAAGGTCCGGCACTAATTCCCTGCTATGTGATCTGCAGGGACTCCCGGCAGGGATTTGACTTTTTCCATTTCTTTTTCAAGAATTTCTACGGCTTTATCGAGCTGTCTGTCTATTCCCTTATATTCATCGAAAGGATTATTATCCACAACTATATCGGGATCGACACCGTGATTTTCTATTATCCAGTCGCCGGTGGAAACGGAATAATTGGTAAAGAAAGGCGTTCTAACATCCTGTCCGTCCATATATGGCCTCGATCCCGATATTCCCACGATTCCTCCCCATGTCCTCTCTCCGATAAGTTTCCCCAGCCCGAGGGTTTTGAAACTATACGGAAAAAGATCTCCGTCGGAAGCCGAATATCTGTCTATCAGCAAAACCTTGGGACCATAATGAGCCGCATCCGGAACCGTTCCGGGAGTTCCTCCGTTTCTCGACATCGTCATTCTGTATATTACACGCTGTAATTTCTCTATTATTATAGGAGAGACATTCCCTCCTCCGTTTCCGCGGTCATCTATTACAAGAGCCTTCTTGTTCAATTGAGTATAAAACAATCGGGTAAACTCTTCGAGACCGAAATTCGTCATATCCGGAATATGTATATAACCTATTTTCCCGCCTGACATTTTATCTACTTTTGCTATATTATTATTAACCCACTCGTAATAAGCAAGATTGGACTCATCGGAGATCGGCTTTATATAAATTTTTCTCGCCCCTTCCTCTTTCGGCCTGTCATTTACTACCAATTCCACAACTTTTCCAACAGTCCCCGTGAGGGATTCATGAATATCTTTCATCTTTCTGCAATCATAGCCGTTTACGGATAGAATGAACATCCCTTCTTTCATCTTCAGTCCGTTTTCCTTAAGAGGAGAACGGAATTTCTCCGACCAGTCTGCTCCCTGAAATATTTTCATAATCTTAAAGAAACCCGACGGATCCTTGCTGCATCTGGCACCTAAAAGCCCCATCGGAATTTTTTTCGGAGAAGCCCATGCAGGAGAAGTAACATAACTATGTCCTACGGAAAGTTCACCTATCATTTCACCTATCAAATATGTAAGATCATGGCGATGCCTTACATAAGGAAGAAGAGCCGCATACCTGTCGTGAATTTCCTTCCAGTTTCTCCCGTTCATGTTCTTGCAATAAAACCAGTCGCGATAGACCCTCCATGTCTCGTTGAATATCTGTTTCCATTCATCCTCAAAATCCACATGTGTCCTCACGCCCGAGAAATCCACCTTATCGGATCCAGCAGCAATATGGTCGGAAAAAGGCACGACGCTCATATCTGACGTAAAATTACCACGACTTCCTTCTGGAACGAACAGGGCACTTTTGTTATCGGGAGTAAGGGCGAAAATATATCCTTTACCTACTTCGCTTTCCTTTTGAGAATTCATATCGAATACCTTTATTTCTCCTTTTTCTCCGTAAAACACCTTTCCTTCCGTTGCTGTAATAATATTATATTCGCCGGGACGCACCGGAAGGACAAAGGATCTTTCCGTCAGGTTGCCGGTATCTATTTTAAATGAGTTCTCTTTTTTTGAATCCTTATTACCGCTGACTTTGTCCTTTTTGGCCTTTTCGGAAGGATCGGGAACTAATTTGCATTCGTCGTTTTTTATAAGAAGCGGATTAACCGTATCATCGGCAAGCGGCAATGCAAATATATAATTGGAATATGTAAAATACGCATTCCATTCATCTTCATGGTAATGTGGGGTAAGGTACCTGTAAGAAGTAAAATAAAGATACTTGCCGTCGGACGAGAAAACCGGATCTTCGCTGTTGTACCATTCCGTGGTTGCTTCGAATGTTTTTCCGGAATCCATATTCAGCAACTTTATCACATCTATCCTGTTGGGGGCCTGCGAAGTAAAAGCCAGCCACCTGGAATCGGGAGAAAAGACGAAATCGGTAATCGGACGTTCCCTGTCTTCGTAAACCAATCTCTCGGTTCCGGCCGTAGATACCCTGTATAACTTTTTTGTTTCCGTAGCATATACAAGACTTTTAGAGTCGGGAGCCCATTTAAAGATAAGTTTATAAGTCGTATCTCCGCTTGTAATCTGTTTTGGAGAGGAGCTCATATCGGCCGGAACGGTATAAAGTTCGTACTCTCCGGAAATGTCAGAGAGATAAGCTATGGATCTGCCGTCGGGACTCCACTGAGCTTCACGTTCATGTGCATAATCGGTTTTTGTAATATCATATGTAGCACCAGATTTTGCAGGAACGGAAAAAACATCGCCTCTTGCCGTAACAACAACTCTTTTAGCATCCGGAGAAAGATCGCAATATGTTATATGATTATATGCATCCATCCATCTTGACCGGCAGAACTCCCCTTCATCGTTAAGTCTTATATCAACTTTCTTGCATGTATTATCTATTACCGAATATTTATAAATATATCCTCCGTTTTCGAATACTATATATTTTCCGGAATTCGACGGGAATTTTATATCATATTTATCAAAATCGGTGAGCTTTTCGGTTTTCCTGCTTTTAAGGTCATATGAGAATAAATTCATAGTATGATCCCTGTCTGATAAAAAATATATCTTATCACCTATATACATGGGGATTATATCCTGATGCCTCTCGTTGGTAAGATTTTCCATCTTCCCAGTTTTAAGATCCGCAAGCCATATATCGTCCGCTTCGCCGCCTTCGTAATGTTTCCATGTCCTGAATTCACGGAACATGCGGTTCATGGCCAAATGTCTGCCGTCGGGAGCAAAAGAACAGAATCCTCCCGATGTAGCCGGTATTTCACGAGGAACTCCTCCGTTTTGGTCTATGAGCATAAGATGCCCCCGCATGGCATCGAACGAAAACATCCTAGAATAATACAATATGCTTTTCCCGTCCGGAGTCCAAGTCATGGCTATATTGTTAGGCCCCATCCTGTCTCCCATGTTATCCCTCTCCAAAGAAGCCGAATATGTTATGCGGCGGGGTTGTCCACCACCTAAAGGCATGGTATACACTTCGGTATTACCATCATACTGTCCGGTAAAGGCTATCGTTTCCCCATCGGGCGAAATACGGGGGAATATTTCATAGCCGGGGTCCGATGTCAATTTTACGGCAATTCCTCCGTTTTCATCAACGGAATAAAGATCTCCGGCAAATGAGAATACGATTTTGCCCCCTCCTATTGCAGGCGTTCTGAGAAGCCTGGCCTTTCTTATATCATCAGGATTGTAAATTCCGGCAAAGCCGGACACGAAGCTGCACATGCAAAATAAAGCAACGGCAGCGGCGAAAATAGTTTTTCTTTTCATAGATTTTGTCTTATACATCACAAAGATAATCATTTATAAGACTTCAAAAAACAACGACGGAGCCGCTTACGCAGCTCCGTCGTTGTTTTTTGGTGATTCGGGTGGGATTCGAACCCACGACCCACAGCTTAGAAGGCTGTTGCTCTATCCAACTGAGCTACCGAACCGTTTTTATTCCGTCAAAGCGGTGCAAATATAGTAATAATTTGATAAAAAAAAGATTTAACGTACTTCCTTGCAGGGAGCCTGGATATCTATGAAGAACGTAGTCCCCATTCCCTCTTCGGATTCGAAAGAAATTTTACCGTTCATATTTTCTATTATTTTATGAATGATATACATCCCCAGTCCGGCACTACGTGGATATCCTTTGAATTCACGGCCGGGCATGAACATAAAATGCTGATCGTAAAGATTTATACCGGGACCGGTATCGGAAATGGTAAAGTGGAACCGTCCGTCATAAAAATATGAAATGTCTATACTTCCTTCCTTCGTAAACCTGCATGAATTTCCAAGCATATTGTCGAAGATATTTCTCAAATTCAATTCGTCGATAAAACAATTATAATCGCTTTCAGGCAAAGAAAGATTTATTTTCACATCATCGGACTTCCCTATTACGGAAAGGATCTTGGAATACTTTACTTCAAGATCATGCAATAATTTGTTAAGAGAAAACCAATTGTTCTTAATGGCATCGGGGCTGAAATCCGACATGGTCAGATTTATCACACCGTCTATGAACGTAATAAGAATTTCGCCGTTCTTTATTATATTAGAAGAAAGGTCTCTTATCCTGTCCGCCTCTTCAGCATTTTCATTACACCCGGCGGATGCTATGGATATTGCATAATCGGAAATAAGATTTACAGGACCTATAATTTCCTCGCTGAGATTTTTGAGAAACATATATTTTACCCGTATGGACTCCTCTGTTATTCTGTCGGCAGTTATTCCTTCGTCTATAGGCATGAAAGATGCAAAAACGACTTTCTGCCCTTCGTATTCCAGAGGCTGCAGAAAATAATAATGATCGGAAATCGAACCGTCGGGTTTTGAAATATAATCGTATTTGGAAAACGCCGTTTCGGTCCTTATGGCATTCTGCAGATTTGCCATAAAACGGGCGATGTAATTCTGTCCTTCGGATGTCCTTGCAATAAGAGCATAACCTACACCTGTCATTTTAAGGGAAGCTTCATTCTGATACAGGATATTTAGCTCTTTATCATATTTTATTACGAGAACAGGATTCATGTGCCTTTCTACCAAATTCTCTATAAGATAATTAAGCTTGAATTTATTATGCAGCCTTATACTCTTAAGTATTAATATAACACAAGGGATTAAAATAAGGAGAAAAATAACGGCTTCTATTATTTTAATAGTATCCCTTACCTTCATGCTTTTATAATATTCCGACGGAGGAGTCAGCCATCTTCTTGATATGCTTTTTATTACTCCCTCCAGCCTCATATTCGAAATCCTGCGGTTTATAGCATTACAAATTTTCGATTTCTCCTTACGGAAAATAAAGGAAAACATTCTTGGCTGGAAAGGTATTTCCAGAACCCTCATTGGATTGCCTTCCTTCCTCCCTTTTTCAAAAAAATAATATGCAGTCTGCCTGTTTACCATTATGCCGTCACATTTATTATGCAAAAGGCTGGAATATAATTTCCGGGGAGGAATTACTACTCCGAAAAATGAATTGTGCAGGGTATGGAAAAGATTATAAGCATCGTCGTCTCCTATTTGACCCAGAATTTTCCCTTTCAGATCCGAAATGGATTTTATTTCGGCATTCCGGGCAGAAAGAATGGCATCGTTTGAATAAATTAATATATCTGAAAAAGCCAGAGATGTATCTCTGGCCATAGAATAAAAATCACCAAGAAACAAATCTATCCTCCTCGCATCCAGATCATTCTTCATATTTTTCACAGAGGTCTTCACATATATGAAAGAGGTATCGCTGCCGTAGAATAAACGCTCGAGAATTTCAACTGCAAACCCCGACGGCTTACCTTCGTAATCGTCTTCCATAAACGGAGGGAATTCGAAATATCCCATTTTAAGAACGACATGCTTTTCTTTTTTACTGCCGGCATACAGATTATAATGAAAAAGCGGAAGGGCCAGTAAAAAAAGCAGCGTTGCTATTACTCTATATTTATATGTCCTCATTTATAAATTATGGACTAATTTAAATTCTCTTTATTTTCATCACACGAAACCCAAATATGATCGAGCCTTTCGGACAAGAACTTTTTAACGTTTCGATCGGTAACTTCTCCGGAAACAATGGCCCCGTCGTGACATGGCTGTGAAATCCACAATACCGTTTTTCCGCCGTCTCCGGGTAAAAACAATCCCAGTTTACCTTTCACTGCACATGACAAATAGTAGCAAATATTAAGGCCCAATCCGGTAAAGCTTGAATAGGTATCCGTTTTATATGACAGCCTGAACAATTTTTTACGTTCCTCCGGACTTATATCACTGCAATCGTCAGCCATATAAAAAATGAATTCGCGGCTTACAGAGTCATAAAGGCAACCTACGTTCAATATACATTTCCCCTGAGCCCTTAAAACTATACTTGCGATGAACTGCCTGAGGATCATTTGATACAAAATTTTATTGAGATCTATGGCAAATTCGTCGAAATTATTATCTACGAGTATTTCAACGTCATTGCCAAAAGGCACTTCCTTTATGGTTTCCCTAACCGACTCGTCGAGAAAGGCCTTTACGTTTTTAACGAACGTTTCCTTTACCGAATAGCCCGAACTTATCAATCTGAAAAATGAAGTAACATTCCCCATAAGGAATTTCAGATATCTGCCGTTAAAACTTATTATTTTTTCATAATCCGCACATTCGCCGGAAGAAGCTCCGTCCGAGAGGAGTTGACTGAATCCCATAATAGAATTAAGAGGAGTCCGTATCTCATGACTCAGATTTACGAAGAAATTTCCCATATTTCTGTTCTCGGCTTCCGTTTTCCTCATCTTGCCTATAATATCCTGTATATTTATACATATTTCCGCCACATAGTTTTTTCCGTTTCTGCAACACACTATGGACTTGCTATATATATAAGACTCATATACATGCCCGTTTATGGCTAAGATCCTGTCATAACCGGCAAAAGTCCGGCCTTCATATGAATCACGAATTCTCTTTCTTATATGTTCCGCATACTCCGGCGCAAAATATCTGTTGAGATGAGATGTTTTTTTTATGCCTTTCCAGAATGATTCGGCCTCGTCGTTCATATAAAAGATCCGGCCTCCCCGTTTTACGTCAATAATATATAACGGGAAACGTAATTTTCCTGCAATACCCAGCAAAGAAGCGAATCTGCGCCCCATATGTCTGAATTCCTCCGCCGACTTTTTATAAGCAAAATACATTATTACACCTATAAGGCAAAGCAGAAGTATGGTCACAGCTCCCCAAACCGGGAAAGAACTCCCGTGGACACGTCTATAATGCATTATCCATTTTTCTCTTATTCTTGCATATGTGCCGTTGCTTTTTAAAAGGGCTATTCCCCTATTGATTTTTTCCAGATCTTCTCTGTGTCCCGGCAATGATACGAAGCCGAACGGTACTGATACCGGAACATATATCAATTTGAAATCCGTTCTTCCGCCCCCATGGGTGATAAGCCACTTTGCTCTGGGAACAATTGTAAAAACGGCATCTATTTCCCGCTTTTTCAGAGCTCTTATGTAATTATCCCGCAATCCGAACTTTATTACAGAACATGGAAAGAATCGGAACATAGATTCGAACACTGCTTCGGAACTATTATTCAGAACACCTATTTTACGTCCTTTAAGAGCGGACAAATCAGAATAAGGGTCTTTTTCCCTCACAATAAAACATACTTCGGCATTATCCAGAGAGAAACTTGTAAGTTTGTTCCTTAACGATTCTTCACCTAAAAAAAAAGCATCAGGCAGAAAATCTATTTCTCCCCGATCAAAAGCTGCCTTGATATTATTCCATTCGCCGCTCACAATATCAAACCTCACGTTCTGCAGCGCCTTGCCTATCTCTTCTATCAAATCTATATCGAAACCTTTTATATTCCCCCGTTCGTCTATATATGAAAACGGAGGATAATCATAGTCGACACCTATACTTATACTGTTGTCCGGGGTTTTCTCACGGTCGTGTGGCAGCCCCCGCACA
This sequence comes from Bacteroidales bacterium, assembly GCA_022648545.1. GTDB lineage: Bacteria > Bacteroidota > Bacteroidia > Bacteroidales > UBA932 > Egerieousia. Next base: position 8,923 of record JALCMP010000016.1, read on the forward strand.
GGAATAATAAGGATGAACATAAAAACCAAAGAAAATATGAACAGGGGATACTTTTTCATGCCACTTTTTTTAAGAATTTATTCTTTATTCGCAAGCATATATGCAATATAGCAAATTTAGTTAAAATTTCATATGCACATAAAGTCTATTCATGATCTACTTTTTATAATACAATAAGGATGATCAACTGTCTTATGCACAAAATATTGAATATCATATTAATATTCGCATATCTACATTTTAATAATAAAACGGGAATACTCCCTTGGAAAAAAGTAAAATACGGTAACTTTATATATCAAATCATTAACAAAATGTGTAAAAAAATACTAAACCCTGTTCTGGCTATACTTTCATTTTTCTATCTCTGCGGATGCGGTCCGCACTCAACCAAAAGTGATCTTCCAGTCTATTTGGACGACAATTCACCAGTAAACGAAAGAATAAGCGATGCTTTATCGAGAATGACATTAAAAGAAAAAGTGGCCATGTGCCATGCACAATCGAAATTCAGCTCGGCCGGTGTCCCCCGTCTCGGTATTCCCGAAATATGGACCACCGACGGCCCCCACGGAATACGCCCCGAAGTGTTATGGGACGAGTGGAATCAGGCCGGATGGACCAACGATTCCTGCACGGCATATCCCGCACTTACATGTCTTGCCGCTACATGGAATTCAGACATGTCCCTGCTGTACGGAAAATCCATAGGAGAAGAAGCCCGTTACAGAAATAAGAATATACTTCTGGGCCCCGGAGTTAATATATACAGGACCCCGCTCAACGGAAGAAATTTCGAATACATGGGCGAAGATCCTTTTTTAAGCTCGGCCATGGTCGTCCCGTATATAAAGGGAGTACAAAGCAACGGCGTAGCCGCATGCGTAAAGCATTTCGCCCTGAACAATCAGGAAAGATACAGAGGATTCATAAATGTAAACGTAAGCGACAGAGCTCTTCACGAAATCTACCTTCCCGCATTCAAGGCTGCCGTAAAAAAAGGAAAAGTATGGGCCTTAATGGGAGCCTATAACCAATATAAGAATCAGCATTGCTGCGAAAACGAAATACTACTAAGAAAAATATTAAGAGATAAATGGCATTTCGACGGAGTAGCCATTTCGGATTGGAACGGAACACATAACACAATGGAAGCCGTAAAAAACGGACTTGATATAGAATACGGAACCGAAATATCCGAAAAGGGTAAATCGGATTCTTATGACCATTATTTTATGGCCGGTCCATATCTTAATCTTATACGCGGAGGAGAACTCGACACGACAGAATTGAATGAAAAGGCAAGAAATATTCTCAGGCTGGAATTAAGAACCAATATGAATCGCAAAAGGCCATTCGGCTCTTTTGCCAACCCGGCGCACAGTGCCGCCGACCTGGCAATTGCCGAAGAAGGAATCGTATTGCTTAAAAATGACGGAAACATATTACCTATAAACGACAATAAGGTAAAATCTATTGCTGTTATCGGTGAAAACGCAATAAAAATGATGACCGTCGGCGGAGGAAGTTCGTCACTCAAGGTCAAATATGAAATTCTGCCATTGGAAGGCATAGAAAAACGTGCCGGTAAAGACATAAAGGTAACCTATGAAAGAGGTTATATAGGAGATACCGAAGGAAGCTATAACGGCGTTAATTCTCGTCAGAATCTGTCGGAAAAGCGAAGCGCCGCAAAATTAATTGAAGATGCAGTAGCAGCCGCCGGGAAAGCCGATTACGTAATTTACGTAGGCGGGCTCAACAAATCCGAAGGACAAGATTGCGAAGGGGCCGACCGAAAAGGTCTGGAACTTCCTTACGGACAGGATAAGCTTATAGATGCTCTTTCTGATGTTAATAAAAACATGGTCGTAATAAATATCTCAGGAAATGCAGTAGCAATGCCATGGAAAAACAAGGTCCCTGCGATTATTCAGGGATGGTATCTCGGCAGCGAAGCAGGTAACGCCCTGGCAGCCGTGCTGTTCGGAGATGTAAATCCGTCGGGCAAGCTGCCTTTCACCTTCCCTCAAAAACTTTCGGACTCACCAGCCTTTGCGATGGGTGAATATCCGGGAAAGGACGGACAGGAAACATACAATGAAGGAATATTCGTAGGTTACAGATATGCAGACGAAAAAAAGACGGATCCCCTGTTCTGCTTCGGATACGGGCTAAGTTATACAAGTTTCAAATATGAAGATATAACAATCGACAGGAGCGAATTCGACGGCAAAGGTTCGGTAAAGATATCGGTAAGAATAAAAAACACCGGAAATAGGGCCGGAAAAGAAATTGCGGAGCTATATATAAAAGATCCGGAATCATCCCTGCCAAGACCACCCAAGGAACTTAAGGGATTCAGTAAAATTGCCCTTGAACCGGGAGAAAGCAAAATCGTAACATTCAACTTAACATTGCATGATCTGGAATATTACGATCCCGAAGCCGGAAAATGGAAAGCTGAAAAAGGGGTATTCGAAGCCCTGGTAGGATCATCATCGAGAGATATAAAAGGAAGCGCCAGATTTAATCTTACGAAAACCACATACGAAGAAGATTAAAAAACACTCCAAAAAAATCCCGATTTTTTTTGCATATAAAAATATAATAAATAACTTTGCACCCACTTAAGGATTGACTCGCTAGCTCAGTTGGTAGAGCACGACACTCTTAATGTTGGGGTCAAGGGTTCGAGGCCCTTGCGGGTCACAAAAAGGCAATCGTAATCGGTTGCCTTTTTTCTTTTGGAAGGTTATTTTTCGGAAGAATAACGCGATGAAAAGAATTCGAGTGCGACAACTATAACGACTCCGGCAAGCATGCACAAAACAGCAGGCATTATCATCGACGGAGTTCCGGTAACAGCTGCAAATTTCCAGGGAGAAACAGGAAGCGACGCCGAGGCGCCTGCGGAAGATAATATTTTCCATGGCCATACCTTTACAAGCGAACCTATCATAAATCCCGACAGCATGGCTATGGTTGATATATAATACTTGTTCAGAAGCCAGCTAAGAACATGTGAAAAACAAAGAAGTCCTGTTACGGCACCACACGCAAAAATAATAAGGACGGCCATATTAAAATCGGAAACCGACGTCATTATAAAAGTATACTGCCCCATCAACAACAGTATGAAGCTTCCGGAAATACCTGGGAGGATCATCGCACAAACGGCAATAGCACCCGAAATAAAAACGAACCACAACTCATGGGGAGTCTCGGAAGGCGAAGCCAGCGAAATGAAAACGGCAATCACAGCACCTAACAACAAAGGTATAAAATGGCCGATATTCCACTTTTTCAGCTGGAGCAAGATATAACACGAAGAAGAAGCGATAAGGCCGAAAAAGAAACTCCAAATTATTACAGGCTTGTTTTCCAGCATATATTTCATAAAACCGGCAATGGAAAAAACACTTATCAATATCCCCGCAAACAGAGAAACAAGAAATCTGGCATTTACGGCAATAAGGAATTCGGAGAAATGTCCTGAAAAAAGCAGTTTAAAATTTCGGATATTAAGAGACTTCAAGGAATCCACCAATTCCTTGAAAATCCCCATTAAAAAAGCGATCGTTCCACCACTTACTCCGGGAACAACGTCGGCTGCACCCATGCAAATCCCCTTTACTGTTACCAGCAGATATTTACGAATAAATTTCATATAAAAGATACGATTTAGAAGCTCATGCGGATTTAATTATTTCAAGATAGTGAAACAGCTGTTCAAGAAAATCAATATCCGACAATTCTTCCCTTCCTTTATTGCTAAGGACGAAAAAACATGGGACATATGAAGAATGCCTCATGGCGGCGACCATACTGGCATTTGCGGAAAGAGATATGTAATCAGATGTAAAATTCCCGTTATGATTAAAATTTACAAACAGCTGGTATTCCCTGTTAAGAAAATCTCCGGAACTTCCGGTATCCGGGATGCCGCCCGATATATTTTCATATTTCAATATACTTACGCCCTTGCTTATCAAAAAGCTTTCCATCGTCTCCTTTTCCCCTATCGCCGCAAAATACGATTCAAGTTTTTTCAGGCGTCCTCTTTTCGTCTCCAATATTATTCCATGCACATCCGGGACTCTGGTTTTAAAAAAAGTTATTATATTTTTCAGCTGATTGGGCATTATGTCAGCGTCCAAAGGATATGCAAACCCGACGGAATTTATATCCTTTAAATTCACAAAAGAATACTTTCTATCGGATATTATGGCATTTACAGCTTTCTCCCGGGATTTTTTCCTCAACGTCCACATTTTAATTAAATCTTACAAAAGTAACAAAATCATTAAATTTATTATCTTTAGGCCCCAATATATTTAATGACGTGGAAATAATAAAAAACACACTTCGCGATATATATGCCAACTCCATATCAAAATACGGACCATACAAGTCTTATTCTCTTATAAACGGAGAAAGTCTTACGTATTCCGAATTTGATGAAAGGGTAAAAAAACTCGTAAATATTCTTGACCAGCACGGAGTAAAAGCCGGGGAGAAAGTGGCCCTCATAGGCAACGGATGTCCGAACTGGCCTGCTTCATACCTTGCCGTAACTACGACGGCAAGAATAATAGTCCCTCTCCTGCAGGATTTTACCGCTTTCGAAATCGCAAACATTCTGGAGCACTCCGAAACAAAAAACATAATAATAGCCAAAAGGTACATCTACAAACTTTCCGATTCAATAAGGGACAAGCTGGAACTTATTATTGCCCTTGAAGATTTCGAAATCTTGAAAGTTGCATCTGATAATGATTTAACTAATGTTAATTCTCCGTCTGCGGTAATAAACGAACGCACGGTTCCTAAACCCGACGATACGGCTTCCATAATTTACACTTCCGGAACATCGGGGACTTCAAAGGGAGTAATTCTGTCTCATTATAATATTTCTTCCAACGTACAAATGTGCTACGCCATATTCCCTGTCGGAATGGACGATATATTCCTTTCATTCCTGCCTCTTTCGCATGCCTACGAATGCACGCTGGGAATGCTTTTCCCTTTTTCGCGGGGATCTTCGGTAGTATATCTGAACGGAGCCCCTACTCCGTCGCTTCTTATGCCTGCCTTAAGAAAAATAAGGCCGACCATAATATGCAGCGTTCCGCTGGTCGTAGAAAAAATATACAAAAACAAGGTCAGATCGATGTTTACCAGCAACTGGCTCAAACAGATCATCTATTCGATAAGACCTGTCAGAAGGCTCCTTCACATGGTCGCAGGAAAGGAACTTAAAAAAATATTCGGCGGAAGGCTTCGTTTCTTCGGCATAGGCGGAGCCAAACTAGACAGCATGGTAGAACAATTCCTTAAAGATGCAGGATTCCCGTATGCCATAGGTTATGGCCTTACGGAATGCTCTCCATTAATTGCTCGGGCTATCCATAAACCCAGGATAGGAAGTACCGGAACGGTTCTTCCCGGAATGGAACTGCGCGTAGTAAACAAATCGTCCGACGGCATTGGAGAAGTTGAAGTAAAAGGCCCCAATATTATGAAAGGATATTTTAAGGATCCTGAAAAAACAAAAGAAGCTTTCACAGAGGACGGATGGTTCAGGACCAAGGACCTTGCAAAAACGGACAAGAAGGGAAATCTTTATCTTAAAGGAAGGAAAGACAATATGATGCTGGGCTCCAACGGGGAAAATATTTACCCGGAAGAAATAGAAAACGTCATAAACGAGAATGACTTTGTTATGGAAAGCCTTGTTGCGAAAAAAAGAGGGAAACTTGTAGCCAAGGTCTATTTCAACTACGACATGATAGTTGCGGAAAAAGATATTAAGGAAATAGAACTGGCATTGAGGAAAAAAGTTTCCGAAAAATACGACCAGCTGAGCGAAATGTATAACGAAACCTACGACAGGCTGTACAAAAAATATAACGAGAAGTTCAGTCAGATAATAGCAAAATATAAGGAATGGCGTGAAAAGTCCATACAGGAATCTTCTGACAGCTCTTCGAATCCGGTCAGGAATACGAAACAGTCAAAGCATCATATGGAAACCAGGATTGAGGACGAAAAGGATCTTAATGAAATTCAAGATCAGATCTTTCAAAGAAAAATAGATAAATTAAAAAAAGATCTTCTGGATTATGTCAACAGTCATGTCAACAAAACGTCGAAGATCTCTTATATTTACGAACAAACCGTTCCTTTCAAAAAGACGGCCACTCAAAAAATCAAACGTTATCTATACACCTGATTTAAAAAACAAACCTCTTCCGTCGCTGTCCACCTTTATATTGGAATTTTTGCTGATATCTCCACTTATAAGCCTGGTAGCAAGTTCATTAATAAGTTCTTTCTGCAAAAGCCTCTTTATCGGGCGCGCACCGTATGCCGGATCATATCCCCTCGATGCAAGATACTCCACGGCTTCCGCCGTATACGAAATATAAATTTCCTTTCCTTTAAGCATATCGGCTATTCCGTCCAGCTGCAATTTTAGTATGTCATTTATATTTTGCCTTGTAAGAGGCTGGAATGTTATTATTTCATCTATACGGTTGAGGAATTCGGGTTTTATGCTTTTCTTCAGCAGTTCCATTATCCTGCCGCTGCATTCCTTTAACATAACGGAACGATTATCGTCATTCATCCTTTCCATGTAATCACGGATTATATTGCTCCCTACGTTGCTGGTCATTATTAATATGGTATTCTTGAAATCTACAGTCCTTCCCTTGCCATCGGTAAGACGTCCGTCGTCAAGAACCTGGAGAAGTATATTAAATACGTCGGGATGCGCCTTTTCTATTTCATCGAAAAGAACCACCGAATAAGGCTTTCTTCTTACGGCTTCCGTAAGCTGCCCTCCTTCGTCATAGCCGACATATCCCGGAGGAGCGCCTATGAGTCTGGAAACGGCATAGCTTTCCTGATATTCGCTCATATCTATTCTGGTCATAAGATTCTCGTCGTTGAACAATATTTCAGCCAGGGCTTTTGCCAATTCGGTTTTTCCGACCCCTGTCGTTCCTATGAACAGAAACGAACCTATAGGGCGCTTTTCGTTTTGCAAACCGGCCCTGGAACGCCGTACGGCATCGGACACAGCCTTAACGGCTTCATCCTGACCTACGACCCTCTTGTGCAGTTCCTTTTCCAGATTGAGCAGCTTTTCCTGCTCGCTCTTTAGCATTCTTTTTACAGGTATTCCGGTCCACTTGGATACGATTTCTGCAATATCTTCTGGTGTTACCTCTTCGTTTATAAGAGGATTGGGGTTTTGCTTTATTTTCTGCGTAAGCTCCTTTATATCGTTTTGCAGGGCGGTGATCTTTCCGTATCTTATCTCAGCCACCTTGTCGTAATACCCGTTTCTTTCGGCTTCTTCTGCTGCCGTTTTCAGCTTTTCAATATCGGCACGCTTGGAATGTATGGTATCAAGCAGGGCTTTTTCACCCTTCCACTGCTGGTTCAGTTTTTTCTGTTCCGCAAGCAAACCGTCGAGTTCCGATGATATCTCGTTCAGCTTTGGAGATTTACCTTCTCTTTTTATTGCTTCCTTCTCTATTTCCAGCTGTTTTATATGCCTGTTCACCTCATCTATGCTTTCCGGTACGGAATTCATTTCCAGCCTTAATTTGGAAGCCGCCTCGTCTATGAGGTCGATGGCCTTATCCGGCAGAAATCTGTTAGTTATATATCTATGGGATAGTTCGACGGCCGATATTATGGCATCGTCCTGGATCTTTACCTTATGATGGTTTTCATATTTTTCCTTTAGCCCCCTGAGAATCGAAATGCTTTCTGCGGACGAAGGTTCGTCCACCATAACCATCTGGAACCTCCTTGCAAGAGCTGCATCTTTTTCAAAATACTTCTGATACTCTTCAAGGGTTGTGGCACCTACCGTACGCAATTCGCCCCGTGCAAGAGCCGGCTTAAGTATATTGGCGGCATCCATTGCTCCGGATGTCTGCCCGGCACCTACCAGCGTATGTATTTCATCTATATACAATATGTATGTACCGTTGCTGTCAACTACTTCTTTTACCACTCCCTTCAGCCTTTCCTCAAACTCCCCCTGATATTTCGCGCCTGCAATAAGAGATCCCATATCAAGCGAATACACAACCTTGTCCTTCAGATTCTCGGCTACGTCTCCGCGTATAATTCTCTGGGCGAGCCCCTCGGCTATGGCTGTTTTCCCAACTCCGGGTTCTCCCACCAAAATAGGATTGTTCTTCGTTCTTCTGCTTAATATCTGAAGGACTCTTCGGATTTCTTCATCCCTTCCGATTACCGGATCGAGCTTCCCTTTTTTCGCCTCCTGATTCAGATTGACGGCAAATTTCTCAAGGAATCCCGATTTTGATTGTTGATTATCTATATTCATATTATTTCCCTCCTTCCTTTTATATATCTGACGAATCAAAATACCTACCAGAGAAAAACGGCTGACAATATGGCATTGCATATTGCTTGAATCGAAAGTCTTTCATACCTTTGGAAATCCATAAAATCAAAAGGGAATTGAATAGAACCTTAAAAAAAACATCTGCGACAAATGATATTTCCAAAGATGAATTACCTGTTGCAGAAACATTCCTTTCCATACAGGGCGAAGGATTTAATTCAGGCAGAGCCGCTTATTTCATAAGGCTCGCCGGATGCAGAAACAGATGCGCCTGGTGCGATTCCAAAGAGACATGGGATGTTTCAAAGGCCCGCATGGAAAAAATAGAAACGCTTGTAAATCTGGCATCCGGCTCCGGTGCTGAAAATATAGTCATAACGGGAGGAGAACCGCTTATCCATAATCTCAACGGTTTATGCAAAAAGCTTAGGGAAAAACACATGAACATTTTTCTGGAAACTTCCGGAACCGAAAAATTCAGCGGAAACTTCGACTGGATAGCACTTTCCCCTAAAGAAGGGAAAAAGGTAATTGCTGAAAATTACGAACTTGCCGACGAATTGAAAATGGTAATATGCACCCCGGAAGATTTCTCAAGAGCGGAGATTAATGCATCCATGGTAAGAAAAAGATGCAGATTATACCTCCAGCCGGAATGGGAATCACGAAATATCATCCTTCCGGAAATAATAGAATACATAAAGGGACATCCGTCCTGGAGTATTTCCCTTCAACTCCACAAACTGCTTGATATAAGATAAAAACAAATAAATAATTAAAACGTAAAAAGATGAATACCAGAAAAATCATTTCTACCGCCCTGTTTTTAAGCCTTGCACTGTCGGGGTACTCTCAAAAAGCTACGGAAAAAGCACCGGCACAACCAAACTACAAGTTTACTACGGTAAAGGAAAATCCAATAACTTCCATAAAAGACCAGGCACATTCCGGAACATGCTGGGCTTTTTCTGCAACTTCGTTCCTCGAAAGCGAAGCCATTAAGAAAGGAACAGCGGATACAACCCTCAACCTGTCCGAAATGTGGACTGTGGCCCATTCCTATTCCGACAAGGCCGAAAAATTCGTAAGGTTGTACGGCAATCTCAATTTCGGAGGAGGCAGCGACTTCGGAGACGTTTTCTATGATTTCGCCCACTACGGAGCCGTTCCCGATAGTCTTATGGCAGGACTGAACTACGGATCCAAAAGACACAACCATTCGGAAATGGACGCAGTGCTCAAGGGATACGTCGAAGCGGAAAAAAACATTTCCCATCCGACTACGGCATGGAAAAGAGGGTTCGACGATATTCTCGGCGAATATCTTGGCGCATACCCGCATAAATTCACTTACAAAGGCAAGGAATATACTCCGAAAACCTTTGCGGCATCACTAAAACTCGATATGGAGGATTATGTTTCCATAACCTCATATACTCATCATCCGTTTTACAGCAGTTTCATTATAGAAGTTCCCGACAACTGGCGCTGGGATAAAAGCTACAATGTTCCTATTGACGACATAATAAAAATAATAGATAATGCAATAAACAAAGGTTATACTGTTGCCTGGGGAGCCGATGTTAGCGAAAAGGGCTTTACGAGAAACGGAATAGCTACTGTTCCGGAAGATAAATCCTTAAATAAGGACGAAGCCGGTACGGATAAGGAAAAATGGGTCGGAAAGGAAAAGGATTCCACCGTAAAGGCAAAACAGGATTCAATACCCACCGAAAAAGAAATAACCCAGGAAATGCGGCAAAAGGGATATGACCAGAGATATACTACTGACGATCACGGAATGCAGATTTTCGGCATAGCAAAAGACCAGAACGGAACAAAATATTATATGGTAAAGAATTCATGGGGAAAAGTAGGCAAGTATAAAGGCATATGGTACGTTTCGGAATCATATGTAAAATACAAGACCATGAATTTCGTTGTAAACAAACATGCCCTTCCAAAGGATATCAGAAAGAAACTCGGCTTATAGAACGGATATGAAAAAGTTTTTAACGTTTGCCTGCTTCTTCCTGCTGCTTTCGGGTTCGGCTTTTGCACAATATAAATACGAATTTACAACAGTCATGGTAAATCCCGCAACCTCCGTAAAGAACCAGGGACGTACCGGAACCTGCTGGGATTTTGCTACTACGTCATTCATAGAGTCAGAACTCCTGAGGAAAGGCAGAGACACATTCGATTTCTCGGAAATGTACATAGACCGCATGGCCTATAAAGAAAGGATCGAAGATAATTATTACAGACAGGGCAAGGGAAATATGGGACAGGGAGGAGTAGCCCACATATACATAAACCTTATGTCGAAATACGGCCTTATACCCCAAAAATACTATAATGGAATCAATTACGGCCTTACATACCATAACCACGCCGAAATGAGAAGCTACCTGCTTCCCATGTGTGATAATTCCGTAAAACTTAAAAGAAAAATCCCTGAAGGACTGGAAGATGCCGTTTTCGATACATATTTGGGCAAAGTCCCGGAAAACTTCGGATACAGGGGGAAGGAATATACCCCGCTTTCTTTCTATAAAAGTCTCGGAATCAAGTCCGAAGATTATGTGGAAATAACCAGTTTTACCCATCATCCGTTCTACACCTCTTTCGTATTGGAAATCCCCGATAACTGGGATTACGGAAGATATTACAACGTTCCTCTTGACGATCTTGTTGCAATAATGGACAACGCAATAAAAAAAGGTTATACCATAGCATGGGACGGCGACGTAGACGAAAAGGGCTTCGATTTTACAAATGATGTAGCTGTCAATACTTCGGAATTCCATTCAAAAGGAAAACCTTTTCAGAAAAGGATTAAGGAAGATGAAGTAACGCAGGCAACCCGACAGGCCGGATTTGACGACTTCAGAACCACTGACGAACACCTTATGCACATAACCGGAATATCCGAAGATCAGGAAGGCGTTAAATACTACATAACCAAAAATTCATGGGGAAAGTCGCGTAACAGCGACGGATACCTCAATATGAGCCTCAATTACTTAAAGGCCAAAACAATATCCATTCTGGTAAACAAAAATGCAATTCCCGGGAAAATAAGAAATAAACTCGGAATATAATGATTAATATAAAAAGACATGTCCCTGATACCATAACCTCGCTGAATCTGGTCAGCGGGGCTATTTCCATTTTTTTCTCATTCGGAGAGAATTTTGATGCGGCTTTCATATTTATAATTTTCGCCGCCGTTTTTGATTTTCTGGACGGATTTTCGGCCCGGATACTTAAGGCTCATACCAATATAGGAAAAGAGCTGGACTCGCTTGCAGATTTGACGAGTTTCGGACTTGCCCCTTCCTTTATGATCATGAACAAGATGGTCTCCTCCGGACAGGCTGGTAAATACGGACTTTTTTTACTATTTCCTCTTGCAATTGCAGTTTTTTCAGCATTAAGGCTGGCTAAATTCAATATCGACGAACGTCAGACCGAAAATTTCATAGGGCTCGCCACTCCTTCGTGCGCACTTCTCATTGGATCCTTCATAAGTTCAGCCTCGCTATACACCGACATAGAAATATTCATAAGTACGACCACGTGGTTCCTGCCTGCAGTATCCATAGTCCTTTCGTTCCTGTTGGTCAGTGAAATTCCAATGTTCTCGTTCAAATTCAAATCCCTGGACTGGAAACATAATGCAGAAAGATTCATCTTCATTATAATATCCGCTATGCTGGCCGTTATAACGGTTATTGAAGGATTGAACTGGAGGCTTTGGATATTTTCCGTATTCAGTACCTATTTGATTTTCAATCTGGGGCTATTCATATTCCGCAAAAAATAATCGACGCTTTCCGTTTGGGGATTGAGACTAAAAGATAATCCGGAGGAATCATGAGAATAATATGTAGCTATCATACACATGAAAGCTGCAGACGACCGTGACATAAAACGGAAACCTCCGTACGTCCCCCCATTATAAAGAGCCTGAAAAAATATGCTCATATCCTTTAAGGTGGTCTTCAAACGGTACCCCGAATTTTCGGACGGAGGCAAAAGCTTAGTACTATGCATCCCCAGCCCATCGAAGAGATTTGAAATATCATCCGATAATTCATACTGCGCAATATATTTAAGGACAATCTGCCTGATATAAAACAGATTGACATTGCTATAAATCAAATTCTTTTGCATATTTACTGCCAGTCCGCCCGCATTTTTCATATTATAAGAAAAATCTTTTCCGGTTGCCGGGAGTCCCGAATGATGCGTAGCAAGATCTGAAAGCAATATTCGTGATTGGACCGGATCCTTTATTTTCAACACCTCCCCCAGAAAAGAAGTTGCCTTAAATTTTCCTTTATCCATAAGCAGGCAGAATTGTGGCAAAAGAGAAAAGAAAGCAGCACTTTCGTTTAATACCAGAGGAGTATCGGCATATAAGGTATCACAGCAGCTGGATCCTGCTGCACGTTCCGAAGACACAATAAATTTTCCTTTAAAAACACCTTCGCTAACACAAAGAGTAGAATCTGCGAAACTATCCATATACCCTAATCTGGTTTTACCGAAACCTATAGAATACCCGGCCGGCATACCTCCGGCCGCAACGGGCAGGATTCCTGCGGCGGCATTTCCGCCGAAAAGTACCTGTGCGGCTGCCATATTATTGAATTTCGTATCCTGATAACCAATAACCACGGCTTTAAAATTTTTGTAATAAGGCATACGATCCAAAGCATACGGAGACCCCATATAAACCGCAATCATATTTTTTGATAACGCCCATTCGGCTATATATTCCATATTCAACGAATCTATCCCGAAATTCTTCTGAGGTCTGGAATCCGTTCTGTTCACCGACAATATTATAAGATCATCATCCTTCATTTTTTCTTTTGCATCCTCAATATCATGCATGGATATATCTCCTCTCAAAACTATAGTGTCGGCACTGCAATATTTCAAAATACTTTCGGCAAACACCTTACCATATTGTTCTCCGCCATAACTCAAGACCCCCACATTCAAATCCTTTAATTTTTCCAAAGGGAGTACTGCGTCCGAATCACGAATAACGGTTATGCTTTTACCCGATATCCTTTCTATGAGAGATTCCTTATCTGCAGAAAGCCGTTTAAGCCCGGCCATAACAGAAAAAGGACTTCCTGCTCCTTTATAGGATCTGTCGAACATGCCGCAAGAGGCCTTAAGAGCAAGAATCTTGCGGACTTTCTCGTTAAGATAATCCAATGAAACCCGGTTATCATATACGGCTTCTTCTATAGCTTTTATGGAAGCCGGCACATCCTCCGGCATCAGCAATATATCCGCGCCTGCCATAAAAGCGGCAAGAGAGACTTTATCTGGGGGCAAATAAGCTGAAACACCCTTCATGTTAAGCGCATCGGTACACACAAGGCCGTCGAACCCCATCTTGTTTTTCAGCAAGCCGGAAATAATCGGACGTGATATCGACGCCGCCGTTCCGGTAGAATCCAGTGAAGGAATTTCCAGATGTCCGGCCATTATTATACGTACACCCTTCCCAATAAGATATCTGAAGGGATAAAGTTCGAGAGAATCCAGACGTGCACGAGAAAAAGGCAATACAGGAAGAGCCTTATGGGAATCCACATTAGTATCTCCATGACCGGGGAAATGCTTTGCAACTCCTACGACGCCGGATTCCAACATGCCATCGAGATAAGCCTCGCCATAATCGGCTACCTTGTATTTGTTCTCCCCGAAAGAACGCGTGTTTATAACAGGATTATTAGGATTGTTATTTATATCCACATCAGGGGCAAAATTTACATTTATCCCTATTGCCGCACATTCCTTTCCAACCTGTTTCCCCATTTCAAAGACCAGAGAATCCGTTCCAAGGGCTCCGAGCTGCATCTGCTTTGGAAATTTAGACAATTCCGCAAAACGCATGGATGCGCCCCACTCGCCGTCAATGGTTACCAAAAGAGGAATACGTGACATGCCGTTTAGATAATTCACTCTTTTTACGGAGGAAGCGAGATCTCCCTCCATTATTATTATTCCTCCTACACCATAATTCGAAACGAGCCTGTTCTGCAGCCGGCTCAGGACTCTACCGCTCCTCTCAGACACCTCAACTACCATAAGTTGAGCTATTTTACGCTTTAGCGACATATGCTTCATAACGGAATCGGCCTTCGCATAATCATTTTGCGTAAAAAGGACTGGATCGTCCGACCCCTTGTCTGAAGTAATATTACGTGCGGTTGCGGAAAACGATAATAGAAAACAAAGCGTAAGAAGGAATATCACATTCCCTAAATATTTGTTCATCTTTCAAATTGGGCTTTTAATTTGATGAATTCGGATTCAGCATTATCGCCACGTACCTCGAAATAAAATTTAATTTTAGGCTCGGTACCTGAAGGCCTTACTGAAACTACAGATCCGTTTTCGGCAAAAAATTGCAAAACATTAGACTTTGGCATCCCTGTCATCTCAGGATACATATAATCTATAACCTTCGTTACGGGAGAACCTCCGAGCGATTTCGGAGGGTTTTTGCGATAACCGTCCATAATGGATTTGATTTCACCGGCTCCGGACTCTCCCTGTCTCACCACGGAGAACAATCCTTCCTTGTAAAAGCCGAATTCTCCATATATATCCTGCATAAAATCAAACAACGTTTTGCCACGAGAAGCACACCATGCGGCACATTCTGCTACCATGGCGCAAGCAATAACGGCATCCTTGTCTCTCACATATTCGCCGACATTGAATCCGTAGCTTTCTTCACCTCCGCAAACGAAAACATCCTTTCCTTCATGTTCCCTCACCACTTCGGCAATATATTTAAAACCCGTTAGCACATTATAAATACGGACACCGAACTTTCTGGCGATAGCCGCCAGCAATTCACTTGTAACTATCGTCTTTACAACATATGTATGCTCGTTAAGCCGACCGGCTTCCTTCCACTTCGTGAGAATATAATACATGAGCATCGAAGCAGTCTGGTTGCCGTTGAACAAAACCATTTTTCCATTACCATCCCTTACGGCTATTCCCATTCTGTCGGCATCCGGATCGGTAGCCATAACAATATCGGCGCCAGTTTCATCGGCACGTTCAACGGCCATAGCCAAAGCGGAACTCTCTTCAGGATTGGGGGATTTTACGGTCGGGAAATTCCCGTCGTTCACATTCTGTGCATCAACACCGTATATGTTCTCGAATCCCATCCTGCGCAACATAGCCGGCACAATGCGGACGCCGGTTCCGTGTAAAGGCGTGTACACGAATTTTATATTGCGGTATTGCTCATCCTCTTCAGGAGAAAGAAGCAGTGTCGACAGATCTTTAAGATAAGCGTCGTCTACCTCGGTTCCGATTATTTCTATATTTTTTTTATTCCCGCCGAACTTTACCTGAGAAGGGGAAACTATTTTTTTTACTTCGGCTATTATATTAACGTCATGAGGGGCGGTAATCTGCGCTCCGTCCTCCCAATAAACCTTATAGCCGTTATATTCCTTGGGATTATGTGATGCAGTAACCATAACGCCGCACTGACATTTGAAAAACCTGACGGCATAACTGAGCTCGGGAGTCGGCCTGAGCGAATCGAACAAATATACCATGAATCCGTTCGCAGCAAAGACATCAGCCGTTATTCCGGCAAACTCGCGACTATGGTTTCTGCAGTCATAAGATATGGCTACCTTAATCTGGTCCGGATTCTTAAAATTTAAAATCAGATAATTGGCAACACCCTGAGTAGCCATCGCAACGGTATACTTGTTCATACGATTAGTTCCCGTCCCCATTATTCCCCTCAATCCTCCGGTCCCGAACTCAAGATTTTTATAAAAGCACTCTTCCAGTTCGGCGGGATCGTTTTTCATCATATTTTCAACATCCTGACGGGTTCTCTCGTCATATTCGGGCGAAAGCCAGGTCTTTGCAACTTCCAAAGCTTTAGACATAATATCGGTAATTTTTAGTTATTATCTTTTTTATCAGTGTAATTTATAAAATATTTTTTGAAACTATCCAGCAAAACTGAAGGAGCCTTCTTGTCAAGCAAATGTCTGTACCAGAAAATATAATCCGATTCGTCGGATTGTGCACGCTGAGGGCCGTGATAGCCATGCAATTGTCCAGGATATATCATTAAATCGAATTGCTTGCCCTGCATCTGCATGGCCTTTACAAGCTGCATGGTATTCTGAAAATGTACGTTGTCATCGCTTGTTCCGTGGGTGATTTTTACATAATTTGTAATGTCTCCCTTATACTTCCATATCTTGCCGGCCATTATGGTATTAGCATACCCGTCGGGATTGTTGTGGGGAGTATCCATATATCTTTCGGTATAATGGGTATCATACAATCTGTAATCGTATACGCCGCCGCCGGCAATTCCGTACTTAAAATAATCGTTGCCTTCGCTTACAGCGAGCATAGTCATGGACCCTCCGTATGAAAAACCATATATCCCCGTTTTGGCCTTGTTGACATAAGGAAATTTGAAAAAGTACTTCATCCATGATATATAATCCCTAAGCTCAACCGTCCAGAAATGTCTGTACATATAATTAACGCCGGCTTTCCCATTATGTCCGCTCCCGCGGTGATCCATCCGGACCTGTATGACGCCCTCTTCGGGCCACCATTGTGTTTTCATTCCGAGACCCTCCCATTTATCCATGACTACCGGCATATCAGGACCGCCGTACATATAAACCAGAACCGGGTATTTTTTCGTAGAATCCATATCTGGAGGAAGTATGACTCTGGCAGGGATATGAAAACCGTCTGTATTTATATAACGTATCCCGGGAACGGCAAATTCATAATCCCCAAATTTATCCCCTTTACTGTCGGCCTCATATACCGTCTTGTGATTACGCCCGGTGGAAATTACGACGAACTGGTTGGGTGTAGAACAATTAGAACGAACTGCAGCAAAATATTTATTATCGTCCGACAACATAACTTTAGAATAATAATAATCTCCGGAAGACAAACGTTCCATCTTATGCTTTTTTATATCAACCCTGTAAAAATCCTCGCGCACGCTGCTGTTCCGTCGTGCGGTAAAATATATATACCCGCTCTTTTCGTCTACCTTAACAATCTTTATATTCCAGTTCCTGCCATCGGTAAGCCTGACGAACGTTTTCCCGTCGAACGACTGGAAGTAAATCTGCTGCCACATGGAAAAATCTCTAACCATATAAAAGCCCTTGTCGGTAAAATGCATGTCCGTCATCCAGTCTATCCATGTCTTTTGATGTTCGGCGTAAATTCTGGTTTTCGAACCGTTATCCGGAGACACTGAATACAACAGCAGCGTATTCTGGACCCTCGGCATCCACGGAACTATTAATTTGCTTCCGTCCGCATCCCAGAAAGGCATCCCGAAATACTGGTCGTCGTGATCGTCGAAATCGGCCCTGGTTTTTGAAATACACACACCTTTTTCGCCCTCCGATACATGCGCTATATAAATATTAACTTCAGGATTCTTATCTCCGGCTTTTGGATAACGCGTTTTTCTTGTAAAACCATGCTGTCCGGTACAATCATATATAGGGAACATGGGAACCCCGGAATCATCGAATCTGAAAAAGGCAAGTTTCTTACTGTCCGGACTCCACCAGAAAGCCCTGTATTTAGAAGGCCGTCCGAATATTTCTTCGTAATAGACCCATGAAGCATATCCGTTTTTTATTACATCGGTTCCGTCGGTAGTTATCGGCGTTTCCTTTTTATCCGAAAAAGAATATATGTACAAATTATTATCCCTTGTATATGCTATCATGGACAAGTCCGGAGAAAAAGTAATATTAAGGCACCTGCCGTAAACATCGTTACCTGCCGCTTTCTCAAATGCAGTCTTTTTATCCTGCATTTCATTTTGCCTGGAATCAATTACTTCCAGGGTCGCTTCATCTATCAACGATGTATCTCCGGTCTTTATATCAAGAAGTTTTATACCCGGCATAATCCCGGTCCCTTCTTTATAATAGGAAACGGCAATATGTTTATTATCGTACCATTTTACCGGGACGGGGAAACTTTTCAATATGCCGTCCGGCAGTCCGTTTATAATTTGTTCTTTTGTAAGGTGTTTCTTCTGCGCACAATAAGAATTGCTAACGGCACCGGCCATAATGCATAAAAGGCACGCTCCGAATATCATGGGAAATTTATTCATCTGAAAAATTTATCATTAAAATTTACTAAATATACTTTCTTAACGGCTCTGGTGATAGCAGTATAAAGCCACTTCTTATCATCTACAGAAATATCTTCGCGCCAGAAACAATTATCAATAAAGACACAATCCCATTGTCCTCCCTGCGATTTATGGCATGTTATTGCAGTTGCGTATTTTATTTGGAGTGCATTAAAATATTGATCTTCCCTAACGGCCATAAGCCTCTTCTTTTTGGTTTTTATATCTTCATAATCATTGTAGACTCCGTCGAAGAGCGTCTTCTGCTGTTCGGCTCCGAGTGCGGCAGATTCGGAAGTAAGAGTATCCAGTATCAACCTGACGGTTATTTCAACATTCTCATAATCCGGAAAAGCTATGGTCGCCTTGGCAAAATGCAAACCGTAACGTTCCTCGAAGTCTGACACAGATAATAATTCGGCCACATCGCCGTTTGCTATAAAATCCATCTCCGGAACATTATCGAGAAACTGATAGCAATTCTTAACTATCATCAACTTGTCGCTTCTGGTCAATTGCTCCTCGCGGTAAAATACGCGATTTCGTATCCCCATATTATATATGTTGGCCCTTTTATTGGATCTGCACAAAACAACCATTCCGTCCGGCCCGTATTCATCCGAGGCATCGGAAATTTTTTCTATAAGATCTCCGCCCATGATCCTTTCCACATCCGGAAAACCTTCTATAGCCAAAGGCGTGATTCCGGTTTCATCATGCTCTATGGCGTTTCTCAATATCGTAGCATTATTCAAGATGCCGCTCTCGCCTGCCTGACGTACGACATTCTTCAGAAAACATTCTGTTACATTACCGTATATTTTCAAATAATCGGGATCGAGAGCAGGACTTTTTTCCATTCCCACCGGAGGCAACTGGGCAGGATCTCCTACAAGGATAAGCCTGTTTCCGGTATTCGCCCTTACATAAGAAACGAGATCGCCAAGAACATCCCCAGAACCGAATATTGTTTTGCCTCCGTAATTCCCGGTGGAAATCAGGGAAACTTCATCAACTACAAATACGGTATCCTTGTTCTTATTCATATCCAGGGAAAAAAGGCCGAAGCCATCCCCAATAGATTTCTGTCGGTATATCTGTTTATGTATCGTTTTTGTTTTGAAACCGGTATAATTGGCAAGAACCTTTGCGGAGCGCCCGGTAGGTGCAAGCAATATATACCTGTAATGTAAATCACTCAAAACCTTTACGAAACTCGAAATTGCCGTAGTTTTGCCGGTACCGGCATAACCGTTGACCAGCATAAGCCAGTTTTCCTTGTCATCGCCGGATATGAAATCCGCCAGGGTTTCAAAAAGATTTTTCTGACAGGCAGTGGGAGCGAATTTAAGTTTCTCCAGCATCTTATCAATAAGAAACTTCTCTACTGCCATATCATTTCATTTTGAATAATGAAAAAACAAGTATTATGGAGAATAATTCGAGACGTCCCAGAAGCATATCTATGGAAAATACAAATTTTGCCGCTATGGGAATAGCATTATAATTACTTGCTGATCCGAGGCTTCCGAAGGCAGGCCCGACTCCTCCCATGCAGGAAACAGTTCCGGTAAAGGCATCTATAAGACTCATTCCCATTGCAGAAACCAGCATTGCCGATATAAATACTATAAAGACATAAAAGACTATGAAAATATTCGCCGCTTCCACGGTTCCCTTCTCTACGATTTCGTTTCCCACCCTTACAGGAAATACCCCGTTGGGATGCAATTTCATCTTAAACTGGGAATATAATGACTTAAAGAAAATAAGCATTCTGTCAGCTTTTATTCCACCGCTGGTAGAACCGGAGCAGCCTCCCTGCAGGGATAAATAGACTAGTACCAAAATTGTAAAGCTGGGCCATACGGAAGTGTCCGCGGTCCCGTATCCCGTTGCAGTTGCCAGGGTTACCACCTGGAACAGGCACTGTCTGAAAGATAATGCCCATGTAGGAGCATCTCCTGACAATTTAACGCTTACCGTAGTAATTAGTATTGCTATAATCAGCGATAACGTATAGAACTTCACTACGGGAGAATTAAAAATCGTTTTCAGCGAACGCTTATGCAATCCGGTATAAAGCAGCCCGAAGTGCAAACTGGAAAAATACATAAGTACTACCAATATCAATTCTACGGGAAACGAATGGAATGCGGCTACCGAATCATTTTTCGTACTGAATCCTCCGGTTGATACACATGTAAAGGAATGATTTATGGCATCGTACCAATTCATGCCGGCAAGCATGAGAGATATCCATCCTACAAGGAATATGGTCATGTAAACTATTCCTATGACAAAAACGGTCTGATTAAACCTGAACCTGTAATTCTGGCGCGAAAGATCAGCGATTTCAAGGTTCCCCAATTTCATTCTGAAGGAGGAATTCTGTTTTGGCAATATGAAAAACATGAATATGGTTATACCCAAACCGCCCAGGAAATTAGTAGAAGAACGCCAGAATATTAAGCTTTTGGGCAATATTTCAATATCCGTAAGTATTGAAGCACCTGTTGTGGTATACCCGGAGACGCTTTCGAACCACGCATTTATTACTGAAAACTCGCCTCCCCAAAGCACATAGGGAAGCATTCCGAAAAGGCAGGATAATATCCAGGAAAATACTATTATCACCAACCCCTCCTGCAGATTTATTGCACCTCTTTTTTTTACAAAGATCAAAGGAAAAAATCCGGCAGTCAGAGTTATTACGGCACTCATGAACAACGGGGCGAATGCAGAGTCGAATCCGAAGATTATAGAAATAACGACGGACAAGAACATAAACGCCGCATTGAAAACAAGGGCTAATCCTATATTCCTTGAAATTACACTGACGTTCATATCAATTATTGTCGCCCGCCCGACCGAACTTTTTCATATACGACTTGTTCGAATTGACCACTTTTTCCACATTGGAATTTAATTCGGCCAGTTCGTCGTCGTTATCCACATCAACCTTATATGTCTTATTATTTTCCAGATAATCCTTTATCCCTTTGGATATGCTCAGAATAGGCTTTACGAAATAGACTCTCATAAAATAATTAAAAAGGAAAATAAGCACTATTCCTATTACCACAGATACTACGCACGGCATGAGGCTGCGGTAAAAGCTGTCGCTCAAATTTCTGGAATTATCCACCAGAGATTCCTGTGAAATTACGGTAAGCCTCTGAATATAACCGCGCAGTTTTTTATAAACCGGATACAGCTTATTGAAATACCAGTTTCTACGGTATTGATACTTATTCCGCCATACATATTTTGCATCCTTTATAACCTGAATATAAGCAGTATAGGCATATTGAACAGAATCAGCCACGGCTCTTTCTTCCGGGGTTGTATATTTTGCAACGACCTCGGCCAGGTAATTGGGAATCTTTCTGTCGTTCTCATAATCCGGAAACATCATGGAGGACGAATCTCTTCCAAGGTTCTGAAGTAAATCTATGTTATAACCATCCGTCGCCTCTATCATCATGTTTGATGTTCTGATACTGGTTATATTATCCGAAACAAGATAATATATAGTCCTCCTCATACTTATGAATTCGTATATGGCAACCAGGCTGGAGAGCAATAATATAACTCCTATGGTTACGAACCCTACAGATATTTTATTTGAAACAGTCCACTTCATAAAAATATTGACAAACCGTCAGTTTGCAAATATACAAAAAAACTTCCCGAATGCTTATCACATCCGGGAAGCTTATAAAAATAAATTGCAGGTAATTATTTGCTGTTTACGCTGTTCATATGTGCTATGAGGCTGAGGACCTTGTTTGAATATCCCCATTCATTGTCATACCATGAAACCACCTTTACGAAAGTATCGGTAAGTGCGATACCTGCTTTTGCATCAAAAATGGAGGTACGTGCATCGCCAAGGAAATCAGAAGAAACTACAGCTTCGTCGGTATATCCGAGTATACCTTTCATAGAACCTTCGGAAGCCTCTTTCATGGCATTGCATATTGCTTCGTAAGATGCAGGTTTTGCCAGATTTACTGTAAGGTCTACGACAGAAACATCAAGAGTAGGAACTCTCAGGGACATTCCCGTAAGTTTACCGTTCAGCTGAGGAATTACTTTTCCTACAGCCTTTGCAGCACCGGTTGATGAAGGGATGATATTACCGGAAGCAGCACGTCCGCCTCTCCAGTCTTTCTTGGAAGGACCGTCAACGGTTCTCTGTGTTGCGGTTGTGGAGTGAACGGTTGTCATCAAACCGTCGGTAATACCAAATTTATCGTTAAGTACTTTTGCTATAGGAGCAAGGCAGTTGGTTGTGCATGATGCATTTGAAACGAACTGGGTACCTTTCTTGTAAGAATCCAGATTAACACCGCAAACAAACATAGGGGTATCGTCCTTAGATGGAGCGGACATAACTACATATTTTGCTCCAGCCTTGATGTGAGACATTGATTTCTCCTTGGTAAGGAAAAGGCCCGTAGATTCAACTACATATTCAGCTCCGATTTCATCCCATTTAAGATTCGATGGATCCATTTCGGAAGTTACGCGAATATCCTTGCCGTTGACGATCAGTTTGCCGGGAGCATAATCAATAGTTCCTTCGAACCTTCCGTGCATTGTATCATATCTGAGCATATATGCCATATAATCTACATCAAGAAGATCGTTAATACCAACGATCTCAATATCGTCTCTTGTCTGTGCAGCCCTGAAAACCATACGGCCGATACGACCGAATCCGTTAATACCTACTTTTATTTTACTCATTGTACTTAAAATTTATGTGTGTTTGTATTATGAAATATTTCAACTTCAATAATCGTGCAAATTTATAACTTTTAAGTTAAAAATGCTACCTTTGAAGCTATAAAATAATCAATATTTGCGAATGAACATATTAGTTACCAACGACGACGGATACCACAGCAACGGAATAATAACTTTAGCGCAAATAATGTCCTCTTATGGAAAAGTAACCGTGGTAGCCCCGCTGCGGGGGCAATCAGGAAAAGCTTCATCGCTAACGATAAACAGGAATCTTGATATTTTAAAAATGCCTCCTATAAAGAATACTGACGGATCGGAAATAGATGTCTATGCCGTAAACGGAACTCCTGCAGACTGTGTAAAAATGGCATGCTGCGTAATTTATAAATCCGGTAATCCGGACATTATTGCAGCCGGAATAAATCACGGGTCCAATTCTTCAGCCTCGGCAATATACTCCGGAACGCTCGGCGCAGTAAAAGAAGGAGCTCTAAGACATATTCATTCAATAGCCTTTTCTTCCGCTTTCGATGATCCTGAAGCGGATCTCTCAGCCGTAAGGGAATATTCAGGTAAAATAATGAAGAACTTTCTGTCCGATCCTCCTCAAGAAGGAATATATCTGAATATAAACTTTCCACCATTGCCTTCGGAAGATATAAAAGGCATAAAAATAGCCAAACAGGGATCCGGCAGGTTTTTAGATGAATTTCATGAAGAAATAAATACGAAAGGCGAAAAAAGCTATTACCTGCAAGGCCGGTTCGAAGATATGGAAAACGATCCCATGGGGGATCACAAGCTTTTAAGAGAAGGATACATATCCATAGTTCCCCACCAGCTCGATACTACATGCTACCATGAATTGGAAAGACTCAAAAAGGACTGGAAACTTTAACTAAACATGCGTTACTACATCATTGCCGGAGAAGCTTCCGGCGACCTACACGGTTCGAATCTGATAAAAGGACTGAAAGCCAAAGATCCGCAGGGGCAATTCAGGGCATGGGGAGGCGATCTTATGCAAAATGCCGGCGCTACAATCGTAAAACATTACAAGGATACGGCAATCATGGGCTTCGTTGAAGTTCTCATGCATCTAAGAAAAATAGAAACGAATCTCAAGGAATGCAGGAAAGATATTATTTCATATTCTCCCGACATAGTAATTCTTATAGATTATCCGGGATTTAATTTTAAGATCGCTGAATTTGCAAAGAAACACGGATTCAAAGTTTTCTATTATATTTCACCAAAGGTATGGGCATGGAAGGAAGGGCGTATAAAACTAATCAGAAAATACGTAGACAAACTTTTCATAATATTCCCCTTTGAAATAGAATACTTTAAAAAGAAAGGGATAACCGCCATCTATAACGGAAATCCCCTTGTAGACAGTATTACATCTTTCCCGCACTCTGAAGAAGACAGAAAAACATTCTGCACCCGGACGGGAAATATGCTTGTCCCGGCAAAAAAGATCATAGCACTTCTGGCAGGAAGCCGAAAAAGTGAAATAGCGTTCACCCTTCCCATACTATTAAATGTGGCTGAAACTCTTGAAAATTATCAGTTTGTAATTGCATGCGCTCCATCCATATCTTCCGGATTCTATTACAGGACAATAACAAAAGCCGGATATGCACTGCTTCCATCCGCACAATATCCCACAAAAAAAGAGACGGAAGAACAGGGAAGTAAAAAAGGCCTCAGGATCCTATCAAACGTATATATGATTTCTGACGAAACGTACTCCATAATGTCTCATTCTGATGCCGCAATAATAAATTCGGGCACCGCATCCCTGGAAGCCGCATTGCTGGAAGTGCCCCAGGTAGTATGTTACGGAGGAAATCCGATAAGCATAATGATAGCCCGCATGGTAGTTAAAATTAAATATATAAGTCTTGCCAACCTCATAGCAGACAAACACATATTTAAAGAACTCATCCAGAAAGAATGCACGCCGGACAATATAACAAAAGAGCTCGATCTTCTGCTCAACGATACTGAATACAGGAGCTCAATGATAAAAGATTATAAAGAAGTAAAGAAACTTCTTGGTGCTCCGGGTGCTTCGGAAAGAGTTGCGGCATCAATGATGCGCGAACTCAAAAAATATAGTAAATAAAAATCAATAATTACGGGGACCGAAAATTTTAGTACCGATACGCACCATATTGCTTCCGCAAGCTACTGCTATTTTGTAATCGCCCGTCATCCCCATCGACAGTATATCAAAAGAAGGGAAAAGTTCCGAATAAGTTTCCCTTATCTTATCAAAAAGATCTTTTAATGCCGAAAATTCCATTTTTATTCTTTCACTGTCATCAACAAAAGAAGCCATCCCCATAAGTCCGCGTATCCTAACATGCTCAAGAGGATGTTTACTTAACCTATCCTTTATAACGGATAATAATTCTTGCGGTTCAAAGCCCTGTTTTGTAGTTTCTTTTGCAATAAACACTTCAAAAAGGCAATCAACGGTTCCGATCGAATGTACCAAAGAATAATTTTCTATTTCCATTAAAAGATTCTCGGAATCGACAGAATGTATCAGCGATGCATAAGGTACCACCAGCTTTATTTTATTTTTCTGCAGATGTCCGATAAAGTGCCATTTGATATCGTCCGGAAGCTCTTTAATTTTGGCAAACATTTCCTGAGGCCTGTTTTCACCGAAAGAACGCTGACCCGCAATATATGCGTCCATAATCTCCTCCGAAGAATGGAATTTAGATACCGCGACAAGTTGTACGCCGTCGGGCAAATCCTCTTTTACCTCATTTATCTTATCACCAATTACACTCATTACTACCTATTCTTCCTCATGGCCTCCTGCTGCCTTTGCATTTCCTCGAGTTTTTTCTGCCAGCGCGACTTGCTTTTTGGCTTTGCCTTGGCAGCTTTGGCTTTCAATTGAGCGGAAAGTTTTTCCTCGTTAACGAAAAACTTTTGTATTACCAATGTTTGCAATATAGTAATGAAATTTGACAACATGTAATAATAACTTAATCCGCTCGAGAAGTTATTACACAAAACCAGCATGAATAAAGGCATGAAATACAACTGCATACTCTTCATTCCGGCCATTTGCTGTCCTGAAGACATTTGTTGCAGATTTATTCTGGAATAAAAATACATCGAAACAGCCATCAGCAAGGCGAAAAGGCTCACGTGGTCCCCGTAAAGCGGAATACGGAAAGGCAAATGAAAAATGGAATCATAAGCACTTAAATCATGCGCCCATAAAAATCCCTGCTGTCTTAATTCGAAAGATGCCGGGAAGAAACGGAACATCGCATAAAGAATAGGAAACTGGAACAGCATAGGCAGACAACCTCCGAACATATTCACACCCGTCTTCTTGTAAAGATCCATAGTAGCCTGCTGCTTTTTCATGGCATCTTCCTTCTTCGGATATTTTGCATTTATCTTGTCAATCTCCGGTTTAAGTACTTTCATTTTAGCCGTGGACAAATAAGACTTAAACGTAAAAGGAGATATTACGAGTTTAAGCAAAATGGTCATTATAAGTATTATAATACCATAATTCTTTATAAATCTGCTCAGGAAATCAAAACAATTAATTATGACCACCCTGTTTATCCAACCTATCAGCCAGCCTCCGAGAGGAACGATCTTCTCGAATCCTTTTTTATAAGATTTGAGAGTCCTGAACTTATTTGGACCGAAATAGAAACTGAAAGGAATGTTTATATCATCTGAATAAACAAAATTAACGGACATGTTTGCAGAACAGGACATCAGGTTGCCCGAAGGATCCTCTTCAGGTATGAACTTATAAGCAAGATCCCCTCCGTTGAAATTATTCTCGGAAACCATTATGGCCGAAAAGAATTGCTGCTGAAAGGCGAACCATCTTATTTTTGTAGGAATACTCTCTTGCGCTTCGGCTTTTCGACGTCCTATATTCTCTACGGATTTTTCATTAGGATATTTATAATCTACTGAAGAATAATTTTTCTCGTTGTCATAACCTTTTTCAAAACGCGGAATGGTAAGATCCCATTTTATATCCATACGTGTTCTGCTTCTTCCTATAAGATCCTTCATCCCAATCATACGGACATTGCAACTCGCCATATAACTATTCTCGGGAAGAATATACTCTATATCCATATGAGCGCTTCCGCTAAAGGGCAGGGAAAAGACGAGGGACGTATCCGTTTTATTCAACAGACTGAAGTTGAAATCAGAAGTATTCAGCAACTGATTGGTAAAAAAGGAAAAATCGAGATTACTCAGGTCTTTCTTTACCATATGAAGAGCCAGACTGTCGTATGTTTTGTATTTTTTAACAAGAACACTTTGGAATTGTGCTCCCTTCGACGTAAATGCTATCCTTATCTTATTATTCTCAAGCGTATATGTTTCAGCTTTCCCCGTACTGGCAGCGGTAAGTAGTGAATCCTTATAAATAGCTTCGGGAATTTTTGCATCGCTCTTATTATTAGAAGTTGAATCCCCCGATGAAACGATTATCTCAGATGAGGAACTACTATCGGCCGGCATATTCTTTAATGCCTCTATTCTTGCCAAAGAATCAGCCTTGGCTCTTTCCTTGACCTGTTCTTTATAACTTTTGGAATTATATACGCTGAAACCGATTAATATCGCACCTATCAACACAAAACCGAGGACGGTATTTTTATCCATATTTACTGATTGTTGTTGCTATACTGATTATCTATTAACTTGATCTTTTCTTCCATCTGGACAAGTTCCCTACGCGCCTCTTCTATTTTCTTGGTCAATTCAACCTTAAGAGCATCGGCGTTTTTACTTTTTGCAAGGAAACCCATATTATTTTCAAGAGTTACTATATCGGACTCTATTTTTCTGTATTTCTGCAGAATTTTTTCACGTTCATATTTAAGGCTCCTGTCTCCTCCGCCGGAACTTCTTATACTGTTCACACGACGTCTAAACTTACCTAGTTTGCGTTCTTTCTCAACCGGATAATCTTTTCCGAACTTGTCATCCAGAACTTTCTCCCACGTCTCACTTACGGCTTCCTTATCTTTAAAAGGAACAAAACCTATATTACTCCATTGTGAAATAAAAGAACGGAGCGACTCCAGATTATCTTCCCTGGAATCCGATAGTTCGAAGGTTTCCACGGCTTTTATCAATTTCTCCTTTTCGGCCAGATTATCGGAAAAATTCTCGTTGGCCTTACCGAAATGAACCGCCTTGCTTTCGAAAAACTTATCACACGCCGCACGAAATCTTTTCCATATGATATCCGACTGCTTTCTAGTTACGGGACCTATTTCCTTCCATTGTTTTTGGAGCTTTATAAGTTCATCGGTTGCCTTGTTCCACTCTTCGCTGACACTCCAAGTTTCTGCCTGTTCGCATAACTTCTCTTTCTTTGCAAGATTTTCCTGCATTACGTTCTTGAAATTGGCATAATACTCTCTCTTGGCATTATAGAACTTATCGCATGCTGCACGGAATCTATCGTAGATCTTCTGATTCTCTTTTTTTGAAGCAAAGCCGATGGTCTTCCATTTTGCCTGCAGGCCTTCCATTTGCTTTGACATGGCATTCCACTCCTTGGAATTTTTAATTTCCTTTTCCATAAAAGCTTCCGCCTGGCTGCATAACTCAGCTTTTTCTGCAAGATTATTCTTCTGATCGGCCTTCAACTGCTCGAAGAATTTCTGATGTTTCTTATTTATTACCGAAGTAGCCTCACGGAATCTTTCCCACAACGGTTCCCTGCACTCTTTGGCAACCGGACCAGTTTCCTTCCACTCTTCGTGCAATTTCTGTAATTCCTTAAAGGCATCCACCATACTATTATTTTCGGCAAGAGATTCCGCTCTTTCGCAAAGTCTGGTTTTAATTCCTAGATTCTTTTTGAAATCCATATCACGGAATTCATTGTTGAGCTTTATGTAATCATAAAACTTCTCGACGGCATGCTGGTAATCGTCCCATAATTTTCGTGAATTCTGCGGAGGTACGGAACCTATCGTTTTCCATTTAGCCTGAAGTTCGCGGAAAGCCGGAAATGTATGGTTCATATCCTCGGCTTTATCTACAAGAATATTTATATCTTCAATAATTTGGTTCTTTATCGCAAGATTTTCCTCCTGGCTTTTTTCGGTTTTTTCAAGATATTCCGCTCTTATGGTCTTGTACTTCGAATAAAGATCCTTAAAGGCATTCTCTATTTCTTCAAAAGGATTATTAGAGACTACTTCTTTTACTTCAGACGGAACTTCCGCTTCTTCCTTTTCTTCGCTTTCACTTGTCACTTTATCGGAGATAACTTTTACAGGCCCGGCAACGTCGTCGGAATAAAATCCGGCCTCGGTTTTTTCTTTTCTGAGAATTTTGTAAAATGAAGCCTTTATGAGATCGGCATTTTTATAAAGTTCCTGCTGATTGCCGCGCGCTATCATTTCCTCGAAGCTGCCCATGATTTCCTTAAGACTCATCTTAAGATAATTGGGAGCACTCTTTGACTCATTCCCGATTTCGGTCGTTTCGACGGAGGAATTACTGGAAACAGAATCACTCTCGGATGCAGCATCCGCTGCAGCAGTACTATTATCAACATCTAGCATTTTTTCGTTGTCGGAACCGGAAGCCGCAGCCGTTTCATTTTTTTCAACGGCATCAACCTTCGGTTCTTCCTCTTCTAAAGCAGTAGTCTTGTTTACCATAATAAAGTTATTTCCTTAGATTTTGTGATATGTAAGATGCAAATATAACGAAAAAACTTCTCTTGTAAGAGATTTTGGAAATTATATTCATATATTTGCCGCATGAGAATAGATATATTATCAGTTGTCCCCGAACTGCTTGAAAGTCCGCTTAATCACTCAATAATAAAAAGGGCCAGAGACAAGGGACTGGTTGAAATAATAGTTCATGACGTACGCGAATACGGCAAGGGTAATTACAGACAGGTAGATGATTACAACTACGGAGGTGATGCCGGTATGGTTATGATGATCGAACCTGTTTACACAATAATAGAAAAGCTCAAGAAAGAAAGAAAATACGACGAAATCATATATATGTCTCCCGACGGAGATCTGCTTAACCAAAAAATGGCTAACGACATGTCCTGCATGGAAAATATAATTATACTTTGCGGACATTATAAAGGTATAGATCAAAGAATAAGGGACTATCTTATTACAAAAGAAATATCCATCGGCAACTATGTTACAAGCGGAGGTGAAATTCCGGCCACCATAGTATGCGATGCGATAATAAGGCTTATTCCGGGAGCTATTTCTGACGAAACATCGGCTCTAAGCGACAGTTTTCAGGACGGTATTCTTTCGGCTCCGGTATATACGAGGCCTGCCAATTTCAACGGCTGGGAAGTTCCTGACATTCTTTTATCCGGAAATCCCAAACTTATACAGGAATGGCAGTACGAGCAGGCTATGGAACGGACCAAAAGGCTAAGACCTGAATTACTTAAAAATTCCAGGAAATAAACATTAAAAAAAATATGCTTAAACATATAAAAAAAACGGGGAGAAGATATTACTATCAACTCCCCGTTTATAAATTAGGCGGTTACCTACTCTCCCACTTGGTATAGCAGTACCATCGGCGCTTTCGGGCTTAACTTCTCTGTTCGGTATGGTTAGAGGTGGTACCCCGACGCTATCTCCGCCTTTATCTTTTCGCCTTGCGGCTTATTTTATATAAAGAGAGAGAAACTTTTTTGGCATTTCTTGTTGTTGAAGAAGATTTCGGGCTATTAGTACTTCTCGGCTTTGGCATCACTGCCTTTACACCTGAAGCCTATCTACGTAGTAGTCTTCTACGGCCCTATGTGGAAATCTCATCTCGGGGCTAGCTTCGCGCTTAGATGCTTTCAGCGCTTATCTAAACCGTACATAGATACCCGGCAATGCAACTGGCGTCACAACCGGTACACTAGCGGTACGTCCATCCCGGTCCTCTCGTACTAAGGACAGACCCCCTCAAATTTCCTACGCCCACAACAGATAGGGACCGAACTGTCTCACGACGTTCTGAACCCAGCTCGCGTGCCACTTTAATCGGCGAACAGCCGAACCCTTGGGACCTGCTCCAGCCCCAGGATGTGACGAGCCGACATCGAGGTGCCAAACCGCTCCGTCGATTTGAGCTCTTGGGAGCGATCAGCCTGTTATCCCCGGAGTACCTTTTATCCTTTGAGCGATGGACCACCCATGCGGTTCCACCGGATCACTTTGCCCTGCTTTCGCACCTGTTCGACTTGTATGTCTCTCAGTCAAGCGCGCTTATACCAATATACTCTGCGCACGGTTACCATTCGTGCTGAGCGCACCTTGGGAAGCCTCCGTTACTCTTTTGGAGGCGACCACCCCAGTCAAACTACCCACCAAGCGGTGTCTCCCTTGCGGGGTTAGATCCCGAATAATCAAAGGGTGGTATTTCAACGGCGACTAACCTGATACTAGCGTACCAGAATCAACGTCTCCCACCTATCCTACACATCGATTATCCAAAATCAGCGCTAAGCTGCAGTAAAGGTTCACGGGGTCTTTCCGTCCCGTTGCGGGTAAGCGGCATCTTCACCGCTACTACAATTTCACCGAGCTCATGGCTGAGACAGTGCCCAGATCGTTACACCATTCGTGCAGGTCGGAACTTACCCGACAAGGAATTTCGCTACCTTAGGACCGTTATAGTTACGGCCGCCGTTTACCGGGGCTTCAATTCAGAGCTTCGTATACTATCGCTAACATACTGACTCCCCCTCTTAACCTTCCGGCACCGGGCAGGTGTCAGGCCTTATTCTTCATCTTTCGATTTAGCAAAGCCATGTGTTTTTGTTAAACAGTCGCCTGGGCCATTTCTCTGCGCCCTCATTGCTGAGGGTCCCCTTCTCCCTAAGTTACGGGGTCATTTTGCCGAATTCCTTAGCCATGATTCACTCGAGCACCTGAGGATTCTCTCCTCTCCCACCTGTGTCGGTTTACGGTACGGGCTCCAATATAAATTACAAGCGAAGATTTTCTTGGGAGTCTGCTTACCATATCTATCGGTTCCTCCGTAGATTCCCCGTTCTGTCAGACTTCAGCTATTTACGCTATTAACGCAAACTTCGCCTTTGTCCTTCAACCGGCGTTTCCGTCTGCCGGCGTATGTGTCACTTCTCCGTCTCTCCTCTCTAATATATTGCAGGTAATGGAATATTAACCATTTGTCCATCGAATCCGCCTCTCGGCTTCTCCTTAGGTCCCGACTTACCCTGATCCGCTTAACGTTGATCAGGAAACCTGGGGTTTTCGGTGTGCGGATTTCTCGTCCGCATTATCGTTACTTATGCCTACATCTTCTTTTCCCGACGCTCCAGCCATACTCACGTATAGCCTTCAACGCTGTCGGCAATGCTTCCCTACCTCTGTCATATCTCTATGACAAACCATAACTTCGGCAGTGTGTTTTATACCCGATCATCCTCCACGCACAGTCGCTCGACTAGTGAGCTGTTACGCACTCTTTAAATGTTTAGCTGCTTCCGAGCTAACATCCTAGCTGTCTATGCTACCGCACATCGTTCTATTAACTTAACACACCTTTGAGGGCCTTAGTTGTTGGTCTGGGCTGTTCCCCTCTCGCCGCTGGACATTAGCACCCAACGACTCACTCCCGTAAATCAATTGCACGCATTCGGAGTTTGTCAGGAGTCGACAGGCGATGAAGCCCTCTCGTCCTATCAGTAGCTCTACCTCATGCAATCTGTTACGAGGCTGTCCCTAAAGACATTTCGGGAAGTACGAGCTATCTCCCAGTTTGATTGGCCTTTCACTCCTACCCTCAACTCATCCAAATCCTTTTCAACGGATACTAGTTCGGTCCTCCATTGCCTGTTACGGCAACTTCAACCTGGTCAAGGGTAGATCACTAGGTTTCGCGTCTGCTCCCACCAACTAAGCGCCCTTTTATGACTCGCTTTCGCTTCGGCTCCGATCCTGAAGATCTTAACCTCGCTGGTGAGACGCAACTCGTAGGCTCATTATCCAAAAGGCACGCCGTCGAGGATCGCTCCTCTCCGACCGCTTGTAAACGAACGGTTTCAGGTTCTCTTTCACCCCGTTATTCACGGTACTTTTCACCTTTCCCTCACGGTACTGGTCCACTATCGGTCTTTAGGTAGTATTTAGCCTTGCGGGATGGTCCCCGCAGATTCAGACAGGATTCCTCGTGTCCCGCCCTACTTAGGTTGTCACTCGCTTCTTCTCGCTTTTCCGGTACGGGATTTTCACCCTCTTCGATGGGCCTTTCCAGACCCTTCCCGTTCTGCCACTTTCCACTCGTCGTGACCCCTTCAACCCCGACATTGCCTCAACAATATCGGTTTAGGCTCTTGCCATTTCGCTCGCCACTACTCTGACAATCGATGTTTCTTTCTCTTCCTTCAGGTACTAAGATGTTTCAGTTCCCTGAGTTGGCCCGTATCCTAAAATACGTGTAGCACCTTCAATGCTACAGGTTCTCCCATTCGGACATGTTCGGATCTATTCGCGTTTGCCAATCCCCGAACCTTTTCGCAGCTTACCACGTCCTTCTTCGCCTCCTAAAGCCTAGGCATCCTCCGTTCGCTCTTCTTCTCTTCTTCCTCTCGACGCTTTTATACGTCGCTCAAGTGTGAAATCGTAGTCCCTAAAATCCAATATCTCTATTCTTTTTTAAGAACTGATCTCTTTTATTTACCTCTTTTGCTTCTCTCTCATTATTTCAATGAACTT
>JALCMP010000017.1 GCA_022648545.1 Bacteroidales bacterium
GGCGAAAATCTGATAGGAGCCATAAGGCAGATCCTTTCCTCTTCCATATCCCGACCCCTTCCCCCGGCATACGAAAACGCTGTCCATCAATTTTTCCGCCTCATCATTCCGGTTATCAAAAATTAGTGACCGTATTTTTCCGAGCGATCCGTAGGCTTTGCGATCCATGGCATTTTGCTCCGACCCGGACCACATGGAAGATTCATTTAAGGTAATACTTTCCAGTTCCACCCCTCCGGACGGCATCATTCCAACACGCCCGTTTCCAAGCGGCATCCTTTCCAGCCAGTTTACCGCCGGAGACCGGAATCTTATCTTAGACGGAGAAAAAGCAAAAGATACGGATGCGAAAAGTAAGAACAGGTGAAAAAAGAAATATGATTTCTTCATCAATGCCTCCTAATAAGAATATTACATAAGAAAATCCGCTCTCAAACGGTATTAACTTTCCTCTGGACAGTAACACAGACGGTGTCATTCGGGGTTTCCCGACCGGCCTCCGCCCTGATTATAGTTTAAAATTACACATTTTCCCAAAAACACTGTACCAATGAATATCGATAGATATCGTCCAGCCGCAGGGACTTCTCATGTTCAACAATGATCTTAACAAATCATTGCCGCCGCACAAAATACACAACAACAAAAATAACAACTGCGACAGGACGAAATTTATCGACAATACGGGGCGCAAGTTTAGGTTCTATTTTATCATATTATTTCGGAGTCCAATTATCCGAATAATCCTTGGAAATAAAATTATAAACGAGCAGACAATTACTCTGGGTAGGATCGTTATCTCTGATAACTCCAAGCTGCATTTCATTTTCAGTCAATGAAATGACACGGTAGTTCTGCCAGTCCAAAACCACTCCGTCACGAGATGCATCATGTATTATTTTGGCATCGTTGAGTTTTAAGGTCCATGCTTCCGCATTTAGATTGAATGTTCCGTTATATTCCTTTCCGTTTGCATTATCCACTACATGAACATTCGCACCATTATCAAGATCAAACGTCATATAGCCGAAGTCCATGGCACCGGCCGAACCAAAGAGCCAGCTTCCATTGCTTGCCCAATCGGCTTCCCATGACCAGCTGTCTATGGAACCATCGCCGTTATAGTCGGTAGCACTTTCTTTATCAGTAAGCGTCCCCCACCAGTCATCAGTTCCACAGAAATAGAGGGGACCTGCAAAATATTTGCAATTAGCAGCCGCATCAAGGTCAAGATACCACGTCTTGTTTTTGCCTACACCTCCGGTAAGATAAGCCCAATGGACATCATTTATGAAATCGGTACACATTTTTTCAATTACAAAATGAGCGGTATCTCCATAGACATGTTCTCCACGTGTTTCTACTCCGAAAACCACATTATAAGTTCCCGGGAAAGCTATCTTAAGAGTAACAACAGGCAACTGGCTCCGTCCCTGCGGGGTAACCCATAAAGGCTGATACTTGCTATTCATAAGACTTTTCAAATAAATTATATTCGGATTGCTCGCATCGTGAGTTATACTGTATGCGACCCCTTCCTTAAGATCGGAAGAAGTTACATCGGTTTTCCCGAGAGAGTAATCGGAAGGTGAACATGCAGTAAACAATACCATTGTTCCTGCTATCAACATTATTAGTATTCTGTTTTTCATAATTCAAATTTTACCAACCTGCATTTTGAGTTAACTGTCCGTTTGCCAGAGTTACCTGGGTAGAAGGAATAGGCATGAGCCCCTTGGTCTTTGTAACATTAGCAGCTTTCACACTGTATGCCGTCTGAACATTGCCGTCAAGAACATTCGTACTAATAGCAAGCTTTTCCGCTGCAGTGCTTAGACCCTGCCTGAGAAGATCCCAATACCTTATGGATTCAAAAGCGAATTCCAGATGTCTCTCATTTCTTAAGGATTCCGGAGTCAACAGTATTTCGGTATACGCATCTCCGTAAGCTCTCTTGCGAACTTCGTTGAAATATTTCTGTGCATTATTGCTGCCAAGTTCAGCTGCCATCAATAACACATCCGCATATCTTATTATTATATAATCCTCGCTTTGTGATATCTGCATATTGCCGGACCCGTCTTCCTTGGATGCCGAGGTTCCGTCGGGGAAACAAAGCGGAGTATATTTCTTAACACAATAACCGGTATATTCCCTTTGATCGGCAATATTCTTGAAATCTATTTTCTCGCCGGATATATCTATTATGGAAGCCATCTTCCTTTTATCATCATTGGAATAAAGAGCGAAAGTAGCCGGATTTACCGTACACCCGCCCCAACCGTGACCATAAGGAGACGAATCGGTGTTACGCAGCCCCATCATAACGAGCCATCTGTTTCCATCGTTATTTCCTACCCAGTCGGAGGAATTATTAAAATTAAGTGCAAGGACTATCTCGGGACTGGCATTATCATATTTGGACAGATCCAGAGTATTGTCGCTCGCATTAGGTACTGCTGAGGAGGCAGGCCACAAATTGCTAAAGTCAGGTTCCAGGCTATAACCCCCGTGAGTTATTACATCCTCAAGTCCTGAAAGGACTTCGGATGCTGTTACGCCCTCGGGGTCGGTTCCATAATATCCTTTATAGAAGAGATATGCACGTGCCAGTAATGCTTCGGCGGCATATTTATTTACGTGTCCAAGATTAGTAGCGTTTTCAGCAACGGGATATGCATTGGAAGGTATGCTGTCGATAGCAAATTTAAGATCACTCATTATAAGGCCATATACGTCTGCCGGATCGGCCTGGGGTAAATTTTCATTAGTAGGCTCGGTAACGAGAGGAATATTCCCAAACAATCTCACCAGGTCAAAGTATAGTATTGCACGAATAGCATGACACTGCCCCATATAAAGGGGGCGTAAAGACGGATCGTTGCTCCAGTTTATTTGAGATTCCTTCTGGATAAGGGTATTACAACGATATATCCCTGCATAATATGCATTCCATGTATCATTAAGAACATTCCCCGTAGAAGGAGATTCGCTCAAATCAAATTTATCTATCATCTGACTCTCTCTGGAATCGGAATTTCCGGTACCTCCGAAGCAATCGTCCGACATCAGCTCGGACAGGTAATAGAAAGAGTAAGTTCCATTACTTGAAGTACCCTGCCATCCGTCGTAGCATGCAACCAGAGCCCGATAAGCATCACCGGTAGTTCTATAATAGTTCTGTGTCGTTACTTCCGTCTTTGACTTGGTATCCAGAAAACTGTTGGAACAAGATTGGAACATCAAGGACAATGTCAACGATACAGCCGTAATTATTAATATATTATTCGTTTTCATATTTCGTTCTTTTTAGAAAGTCAAGTTAACACCTATCATACAAGTCCGCGGACGTGGATAGTAACCAAGATCTACTCCTGATACCCAATCATCCATTCCATAACCGATCTCAGGATCCATTCCGTCATATTTGGTAAACGTAAACGCATTCTGAACCTGGAAATAGAGCCTTGCTTTTGTCAAATATTTGAATCGGCACAACGGAGCGAAATCATAGCCGAGAGTTATATTGCTTATTCTCAAGAAATCGCCGTCATGAACATAAAGATCCGAAAAATCCCAGTTTACATTACTGTTAGTTACACGCGGGTACTTGTTAGACGTTCCTTCACCGGTCCATCTTCTAAGAATAGCCGTGGTATAGTTTTGAGTACTACGGGCCTGATTTCTGTAAGATTGTACGATCTTGTTCCCGGTCATTCCGTTAGCAACGGCCGAAAAATCGAAATTCTTATAATTCAAAGATATGGTAAATCCGAAAGTCCAGTCAGGCATACCATTACCAAGGTTAACCTTGTCGGGGTCTCCAATGGTTCCGCTATTGTCAACATCTACATATTTTACATCACCAGGCTTTACATTGCCTTGAAGAATTCCCTTTCCGGCAGCCTTCCATGCATCTATGTCTGCCTGGCTCTGGAAGATCCCGGCCGTTTTATAGCCCCAGAAATAACCGATAGGGTAGCCGTTCTGTGCTCTGTAGAATTCAGTACTGTTATCATAAAGCATATTGGACCTGCCATGGATTATTCCGTCTTCCGTAGGGATATTGCCTACCTTATTCTTGTTATAAGAGACATTGGCTGATATTGAATAGTTAAAGCCATTACTAAATGTATCGTTCCAATTAACAGAAAATTCACATCCCGTATTCTTTACATCTCCGCCGTTTATATAAGGAGCTCCGGTTCCTGCAATGCCCAGTATAGGAGCTTCAACCAGCCAATCCTTGGTTTTTTTATAATAATAATCGGCATTAAAACGCAAATTCTTAAACAGAACGGCATCGAAACCTATATCGGTTTGTTCGGAAGTTTCCCATTTTATATTGTCGTTGGCCAGTCTGCTGGGATAGGCGCCCCATACATTCTGATCAGAACCAAGACCGGTGCCGAACACATAATTGGTATAAGTCATTGTAACAGGCGAAACGAACTGGAAATTATCTATATTCTGATTGCCAACCTGCCCCCAGCTTGCTCTTAATTTCAGAAAAGTCAACCATGATTTGGTGCTTTTCATCCACGAGTGATTCGTAATTACCCAACCGGCGGATACCGATGGGAAATAGCCCCAGCGATGTCCGTTAGCAAATCTTGAAGATCCGTCGGCACGTAAAGTGGCATTGGCCATAAAGGTTTCATCATAATTCCAACTCAAACGGCCGAAATATGAAATTCTTCTCACGTCATCTTCGGGATGTCCGCTCGTAGAGAAATCGTCTGCATTGGTAGCTTCTGTATTATCTATATATGCATATTGCCACGAATCAAATACGTTTTTCAGATACCTGCTTGAACCACCTACGTATTCACCCTGATAACGATAGCTTTCAATACCTGCCAAAGCCGAGATCTCATGTTTTTGTATATTAAAATCATAACTTGCCGTGGTTGTGGAAGTCATCGAAAGGTTATGACTCATATTCTGACTGACACTGGTTGCAGAGGTATTGTAATCATACAGGGAAAACTGATACTTCTCAGTATAACTCCTATAACTGCTATTACTGAAATTAACTGCAAAATCGGTTTTTACGGTCAGACCTTTTATCGGTGATATAGCGGCATATGCATCAGCCGCAAATCCGTTACTCGTAGTAAGATTATTATTCTCGGTCATCATGGCTCCGTACGGGTTGCCATCTCCGGTATACCAATCAGATTTGGAAGTATCATTATAAGGAGAGTCATATATATTGTTATCGCTATATATGGGCACGATTGGTGATGTCTGGAAAGCTGTACGTAAAGTATTGTTATACTGATCCCCAACGCCTATCCCGTTGGATTTTGTATATATGAAACTCATATGCTCACCTACTTTCATAAAGTTATTCAGAAGATTATGCTCTGAGTTCATCCTGAAATTATACCTTTCGTAATTCGATACATCGGACCCACCAACTATTCCTTCCTGGTTAAAATATCCGATAGACATACTGTATACAGACTTGTCGTTGCCGCCAGTAACTCCGACAGAATAATTCTCAACAACGGCATTATCCTTGAACATTTCCTTAACCCAATCGGTATCGTAAACGTTGCCATTTTTGTCCCAGATGGAAGACTTTGAAGCCCAGTCATAGTCTCCGGCTCCGGAGTTCAAATTGGATTCATCCATTATAGCCATATATTGACTGGCATTAAGCATATTTGTTGTTCTGGGCACATTCTGTATGCCGCGATATCCGTTAAATGTAACATGCGTACGTCCTTTTTCCCCGCCTCTTGTGGTTATTAAAACAACGCCGTTCGCAGCCTGTGCTCCGTAAATTGCAGCCGAGGCAGCATCCTTCAAAACATCTACGGATGCTATGTCAGACGGATTAAGGATAGTGATATCGCCGGGCACTCCATCTATAAGATAAAGAGGAGAAGCGTCACCGACCGTCCCCAGTCCGCGGATCGTTACCTTAAGCGCAGATCCGGGCTGACCTGATTCGGACATAATAGTAATGCCCGGTACCTGCCCCTGCATAGCTTGCAGAGGATTTGCGGAATTCATTTGCTGAATAGCATCCCCTCCGATCTGCGCCGTAGCTCCGGTACTCAATTTTTTCTTTTGGACACCGTAACCTATAAATACTACTTCATCCATTTTTTGGCTGTCTTCTTCCATCTGAAAATCCATCTTGGTCGACTTTCCAACATAGGCATCAATAGTTTTATAGCCTAAATAGGTTATTTCCAGGACACTCGAAGCAGTGACCTTTATGGAATAAATTCCGGCCGCATTCGTCGTCGTGCCATTGAAAGTCCCTTTTTCCATAACACTAACGCCGATCAGCGGCTCGCCAGAAATCTTGTCTATAATCTTACCTGAAATAGACAAGTTATTTTCTTCCTGTGCATAAGATAGCATCGAAGACATTCCCAGGAACAGGAATGAAAACATAACTAACTTAGCAATAAAAGAAAATCGCATTAAATAATGATTGTTTTTCATTAGTCCTTTGGTTTACTAGTTAAATTAAGATTAATATTCAATATATCGTCGCCCTTTACATAAAGGGTTCCTTTTCCTGCTTTTGCAAGACTCCTTACCGTTATTACACATTTTCCGAACATAAGATCGGATGAAGGGTTCTTAAGCGAATGGTGTTCAATTTCGCTTCCGTTATCTATTCCTTCTATGGTAAAAGGTCCGGTTACTCTACAGCTTACCTTATTGTCTGCAAAAGGACATTCGTTCCCTTTTTTATCGACTGCCGTAACAGTAACAAAGCACAAATCCCTGCCATCGGACGTTATGGTATCTCTGTCGGCATAGACCTTCAACCTGTAAGGCTTGCCGGCAGTCGTCCTACTGAACCTGCCAACTTCTTTCCCGTTCTTTCTGGTAATACATGTAACCGTTCCCGGTACGAATCTAACATTCCATTGGGCATGTAACCTTCCGGGAGTTTTTCTGCTGATTCCCTGAGACTTTCCATTTATGTAAAGCTCGGCTTCATCGGCATTGTTGTAATATGCCCACATATCTATCCTTTCGCCGCTGGTCCAGTTCCAGTGAGGGAACAAATAGATGACTGTACTGTCGGTCCATTCGGATTTATACAGATAATAAACATCCTTGGGAATACCTGCGAGATCTACGATCCCGAAATAAGAACTTCTGGACGGCCAGTCATAAGGGGTAGGTTCTCCCAGATAATCATAGCCGGTCCACACGAAGATTCCGGATATGAGTTCATACTTGTCCATATCCGTAAGCATCTGCTCGTGAGTGGTTCCCCATGGTACATGACAATTATCATAGGAACTGCACATATTACTTTTAGAATCCTCGGGTTCGTTCAATTTAGAAGGCCAGATATAGATGCTGTCGGAAGGCATCTTATAATAGCCTCTCGTCATAAGAGCGGATGTGGTTTCTGTAAATATGAACGGTTTGCCCGGAAAAAAAGAAGGCACACTGTCCAGATAACCGTCGTGATAGTTATATCCTATAACATCAAGACATCCGGCTCTGAACAGATGATTTGCAGGTCTAGGTTCGTTACACCCAGCGGTAACAGGTCTAGTATCGTCAAGGTGCTTTATTATAGATGTTAATTTAAGGGCAAGTTCGGAATTAAAAGAAAGGCTATCTTTCGCAGAAGCCAACTGCGAAACGTCCTTGCCCCTATTCAAAATAATATTTGCCTGTTCGGCATTCAAAGTATCCGCATTAACGTCAGTCCATTGCTCAAGGACTTCATTGCCTATACTCCACATGATGATCGACGGATGATTCCTGTCCCTTTTTACGAAATCTGTCAGATCCCTTGAATAATATTTGTCGAAACAGCATGAATAATCATAAATGGTTTTTTTCTTTCGCCATACGTCAAATGGTTCATCCATAACCATTACTCCCATGGAATCACACAGATTGAACCATTGGGGATCATATGGATTGTGACTGCATCTTACAGCATTGCATCCCATGGCTTTGAGAACTTGAAGACGTTTTTCTATAGCCCTTCTGTTAACCGCACTTCCAAGCACTCCAAGACCATTATGCAGGCAAACTCCGCGTATCTGCAAATGACGGCCGTTCAGAAAGAATCCTTTTTGCGGATCAAATCTAAAATATCTGAATCCGAAGCGGGTTTCCATATCGTCTTCTACAATTCCGTTACAAATGATTTCCGTACGAACACTGTATAGAACAGGATCGTCCACATCCCATAATCTTATATCTTTTATATCACCACCGGAAACAACGGTCCCTGACTTCCCTTTCCCAATAACAGCAGATGAAGAGAAAGTTCTTATTGTGTTCCCTGCGGGAGAAAAGACACGGGAAACTACGGTAACCCTTTTGTCTGAAGCGGAACCGTTAACTATTTCAGTAAAAATTTTAAGATCCCCCTTATGCCCGTCGGCTACAGGTCTTACGTAAACACCGCTATCCGGAATATATATTTCCGAAGTTTCTATAAGATAAGCGTGGCGATTTATTCCGCTGCCGGTATACCACCTGGAATTCGGCTGTTCGGAATTATCCACTTCAACCTTTATTTTATTGTTACCCGCCTTTACGAATGGAGTTATGTCTATATGAACGGGCAAATATCCGTAATGTCTTCCTCCGGTTTTAAAACCATTTACAAACACCGTTGAATTTCTATATATGCCGTCGAAATGCAGAAACAATCTGCCATTGTCAGGAACGGAATCTATATGCAGATCCTTTTTATATACGGCCTTACCTCCGGGCAAAGCACCTCCGGAAACTCCGGCGGGAGCATCTTGCGAAAAATCATGCGATATCGACCAGTCGTGCGGAAGATCGACCCTGCTCCACCGGCCTTCGCCGTTAAGGCGGAAAAGCCAGCCGCTATCCAGAGATAATCCCTTCCTCGGGCCCGCATTGCACGGAACGCCGGTCAGAAGCAGACAAGTAATTAATATGGCGAATAGTTTCTTCATTTACCGGCGATTAAAGATCAACTGAAATTTCATCGCCCTTGTATTCAATGGTCTTAAATACAGGACAATCATCTATTCCATGATTTTCCCCCGGTCCAACCATATGTATCCTGAATATCATATCCCGAGGCATATCTTTGAAACTCCCTTCACGGCGGCCTATTACGAGCTTGTTCGCTCCGGAAGAATAAGTTAACGGTATCTTCATATATTCTGATCTGAGGTAACCTTTGCTCACTCCGTCATCATCATATAAAGTAAACCGGCCGTCAGCCCCTTCGTATACGAACAGGTCTATAAGTTTATCACTGGCCGTAGCAGTATATTCCACTGCCGGCTCCAATGGTAAAAGCGAACCGGCCGGAACAAATACCGGTATCCTGCCGTACGGAGCATCGGCATCCATGCGGTTCCCTCCCGTGAATTCCTTTCCTGTATATAAATCATACCACTGCCCTTTGCCAGGAAGATAAATGCTTCTTTTGCGAGCCTTGTAAGAACATACAGGAGAAACCATAAGAGAAGGTCCCATAAGGAACTGGTCGCTTAAGTCGAAAGTGGATGTATCCTCGGGATAATCCATAACTGGGGCCCGCATTATCGTATAATCGTCGAAATATGATTTTGCAGCTATGGAATATATGTACGGAAGCAATCTGTACCTCAATTTCATATAATACAATATGCTTTTGTATGCCGGATGATTTTCCGGAGCTATGTTCCATATTTCGCGATAAGGATATTTCCCGTGCGCACGGAACAAGGGACAAAAGGCTCCGAACTGGTACCATCTGGTTAATAATTCCCTCCATTCCTTAAGATCGCCGTTTTCTTGTCCGGTCCTTTCAAAAAGATTCTCGGCCCTTTCGTATCTTCTTTCAACGGTATATCCTCCTATATCCATGGTCCAATACGGTAAGCCGCACATGCTCAAATTAAGTCCAGCCGCCATTTGATTGCGCATATCTTCCCAGCGTGCTGAAACGTCTCCGCTCCATACGGCGGTAGAATATCTCTGCAGCCCAAGAAATCCGGAACGCGAAAGCATGAACATTCTTTTTGTAGAATCGGCAGCCGTCTGCCCCTCATAAACGGCGCGGGCGTTTTCCAGAGAATAGGCGTTGAGGTATTCCGCAGCAGGGCCCAGAGCCGTGGGGCCCTGCAATTTCTTTCTATAATCCATATCTATACCGTCTCTCAGATCCGGTTCGCTCGCATCCATCCACCAGGCATCTATCCCAAGAGGATAAAGGGTTTCCTTCAACTGTCTCCAGAATATCTTTCTGGCTTCGCTGCTGTACGGA
Organism: Bacteroidales bacterium; assembly: GCA_022648545.1. GTDB lineage: Bacteria > Bacteroidota > Bacteroidia > Bacteroidales > UBA932 > Egerieousia. The sequence goes on from JALCMP010000017.1 coordinate 10,241, forward strand.
TCATAAAACGAAAACATATAACCAGGACCGACCCAGTCCTTCAGACTGTCTTTTACGGATTGACGGTACATAAATCCTTTTTCGTCCAGCTCCTTGAAATGTTCCGTAGCAACATAGAATTTAGGCCATACGGAGATCATTATGTGGGCGTTCATGGCGTGAATCGAATCGACCATGCCCTTTGGATCCGGGTATCGGGTTTCGTCGAACTTATGGCTTCCCCATTCCGGATCTTTCCAATATCTCCAGTCCTGTACTATATTATCCAGGGGAATATGTTTTTTACGGAATTCCTTTACAATTGACAGAATCTCTTTTTGACTGGCATACCTGTCCCTGCTCTGCCAAAAGCCGAAGGACCATTTCGGCATGATAGGAGCCTTGCCGCTCAGCAGCCGGTAGCCGGATATAATTTCGTCCGCATTTTTTCCGGATATAAAATAATAATCCAGATAAGGTCCCATTTCGCTGCTGAAGGTAAGTCTGTTCTGAATTTCGTCAGACGGCGATTGCAATGCCTTCAGACCTATATATGAGAGGGAGTCGTCGGGACGCCACGATAATTTAACATGATATGTTTTATGTTCGGACATATCCATGCTGAAACGATAATAATTGGGATTCCATGATATCCTCCATCTCTCAGGCATTACATCCTTTCCGTTTATATTCAGCGAAGCATAACCTCCGTAATACAATTCGAAAAAATATTTCCCCGATTTCAGTGGGGTTATATAACCTTCATATTCTACCGAGGCATGCCTCAAAGGAATATCGGGCAGAAATTTCATCCTTTTCTGTATCTCATAATCTATATTCGCTTCGCTACGTACAAGGCTTTTTTCCGGCGTAACATAATCGGCCCTAAACCCTGTATTTCCGTCGGAATCTCTTATTTTAAAAAGTTCATTCAGATTCTCGTAGTCTTCATTTATACCAAACCTCGACAGCGAATAGTTGTCCCATAAGATTCCGTAATGTCCGCTCGATTGTATAAAAGGCAGAGAAATTTCGGTATTGAGCTGATAGATAGCCCTGTTTTTCCCTTTGTAATTAAAAACACCGTCCTGATGCTGTCCCAACCCCCAGAAAGCTTCCCCTATGCGGGATTCGAACTGATGCTTCATTCCATATCCTATTTTCCCGTCGATATTCTTCTTTTCGAAAACGGGTCCTCCCGAGATCTCATTAAGATACGGTGTTCCGTCGGGATGCCGGAAGGAAATGCTTCCATCCGACAGTTTTACAAAAACGGAAACCGACGGAGTCTCTATTATTGAAGAAGTATCATTTTCAATAACCTTGTAATTTTCATAATCGCCGGAGTATTCCGCTACAAGGGATTCCCTGTTTCTTATATTATTTTTCGGAGACTCTTCTATATGTATTATATTATCTGATACGGGATATATTCTTATGGTCCTCACATGGCCGGGTTGATGATCGGCTATTTTTATTTCCACGCCGCGGGGAATCTTACGGGTCCGGGATCTGCAGCTCGTAAATAAAAACGATACGATACAAAACATCGCCGGAAGAATCATGTACTTTTTCATAATCTCTATTTTGGAGTACACGAAATTACCCACGCCGTAGAACCTATCAAAGATAAAAAAGTACAAAAAGAGGTATTAATTGTATAGATATTATATCCATTTTAGATATAATAAAATGGTGAATACATAACATACATACAAAATACACATATCATGTATAGTCAAAAACATATAATATATCGCCTGGGGACTAAGACTTTCTATACATGGAAGGCGTAATTCCATATTCATCCTTGAAATATTTACTGAAATACTTCACATTATTGAATCCCACCGAATATGCAACCTGGGAAACATTTAATAGCCCTTCTTTGAGCATGGCCGCGGCGGTTCTCAATCTTACCAGCCTTATGAACTCCACTACGGACCTGCCCGTCATATAATCAATCTTTTTATATAAATACCCCCTGCTTATACCCAGATGCAGGCTGAGCCCTTCCACAGAAAGGGCGGTATCCTTTATATTATCCTGCACATAGCGAAGAGCGTCGGAAAGCAATTTTATATCGGTTGGCGCAAGGTCTGAAGTTATCGGAGATACATAAGATCTGTACATGATCTTTTCCTTTTTCAACCTGTTCTGCTTTATCAAATATTCTATGCACATATTCAATATATCCCATTCGAAAGGCTTTGTAAGATACTCATCGGCCCCGCTCTGCAATCCTTCCAACCTGTTCTTGTCATCGGCACATGCTGTAAGTATTATTACCGGTATCTGGGAAGTCTCAGGACTTTCCTTTATCCTGCGGCAAAGCTCCATACCGTCCATTTCCGGCATCATCTGATCTGCAATTACAAGATCGGGATGCAGCCCCGGAATTTTCTCCCATGCCTCTTTTCCGCCGGAAGCCATTTCCAGATGGTAATAAGGATTCATTATATCGGCGATATATTTACGAAAATCGGGATTATCGTCTACTATCATTATCATTTCATTATGCACGGGAGCAAGGGAGACGGCGGCATTTTTCTCTTCATCTTCATTCTCTATGCCGTCGAATATTATTTTTTTCGTTTCCCTGAGAGAAGAATCAGTCACCATTGAAGGTATCTTTATGGTAAATATACACCCGTGCCCGGCTGCATTATTATCTTCAAGCAATATGGTTCCATTCATAAGCTCCACATAATGCTTTACCATAAACAGTCCTATTCCGGTTCCCTGTTGTACGGCAAACCCCTTCTCCGTCTTTTTCGATCTGTAGAACCGTTCGAAGACATGCTGCTTTTCATCATCGGCAATCCCAGGTCCGTCATCCGAAATCTTCAGTATTATGCAATCCTCTTCCGATCCGGCAGGCCGGCCGATATTGCATGATAGATTTATTTTTACCCCCTTGCCTCCGTATTTAAGGGAATTGGTAATAAGATTATCGGCTATTTTATCCATAAAATCTTCGTCATACGAACATATGCATCCGGCACAATCGGAAGTATAAGTAATTATGGCTCCTGAAGAACGTATCATGTATCCGAATCCGCCCAGCATTTTTTCCATACCCATTGAAACGTCGCCTTCAGTAATATTCGCACACAAACCTGTAGCGTCGAATTTCCGGTAATCCAGTATCTGGTTTACAAGTTTCAGCAGCTGGCGGCCGTTGCTTTCCACCATAACCAGCTTCGACTTAATATTCCCTATATCATCGCTTTTAATACATTGCCTCACGGGTCCGAGCATCAGAGACAACGGTGTTCTGATCTCATGAGAAGTATCCATAAAAAACTGCAGCCTCATATCTGACAGCTCTTTTTCTCTGGCGGCTTCATAGGATACCTGTTTTATCATATACTGCTGACGTATATCATGCTTTATATTGTAGTAAATAAAAAGCGCTATTCCTCCCGCCAATACAAAATACATTATGAAAGCCCACCACTGTTTCCAAAAAGGTCTTCCAATAGTTATAAAAAGCACTGCAGGTTCGCATCTTATCAAACGGGAACATTCGGCCATTTCTACCTGAAGCTCGTAATCGCCGGAAGGCAAATTCATAAGGGGAATCACATTAGCTCCGGGCATGAGGTTAATCCAATTTTCGTTATTACCAATCAGCCTGTATTTGAATTGTTTTTCTCCGGAGAAAGACAATTCGTCCGTAAACACATTCAGGGATATCATATTCTGCTTATATGACAGTTTTATACGATCCGTCTGCCATAAGCTTTTTCCAAGTATTCTTCGCCCGTTGTAAATCGAATCTTTTTGTATAGAATTACCGTCTATCTGCAAATCGCCGAAATATATCTTTATTTTTTCCGGAACCGTCCTCTCGCTGTAAGGGATAACATAAGTCAGTCCTGCCGAGCTACCGAACAGAAGATTGCCGTCGATTAATTCCGAAACCGAGCGTTGGTTGAAAGAGGTATTCACAAGGCCGCTGCTTCGTCCGTAGATTTCCCTGTCGAAAAGGTAATTGCCTGCATCGTCCTTCCTTATATTAAAATCCAGAAGGCCTCCGCTTCCCGCAACCCACATATGTCCGTCGGAAGCTTCTCCGAGGGAAGCATACTTCATATCTCCGGAAGTTTCGTTTTTCCACACGAGAGATTCCGAAGATGTATCATAAACCATTATTCCATGCTTGCTTAATATCCAGAGTAATTTTCTGGAATCGAAAAATATCTGGACTATATCGTTATGGCTGCGAAAACTTTCGTCTATACTGTCTTCCTCAACAGGTTCGAACGAATGGTTCCTTATATCAAATTCAAATATGCCTCCCACCGTTGCAACATATAACGACCCGGGTCTTCCTCCGCATACGGATACCACATAATTACAAGAACTTGTAGAATTGCTGGAAAAAAGATAAGTTTTAAATTTATGTAAAACCGGATCGAACGACTGAAGGCCCCCACCAAGAGTTCCGATCCATAACAGACCGTCCTTATTATATAAACTCCACACATTATCATTGGATAGCGAATTTCTGCAGCCCGGCTTATGTCTGAATATCTCCACATGTCCGCCATGAATATGACTCAGTCCACCCCAGTAATGTCCAGCCCAAATTCCGCCGTCACTTCCTTTACATAACGACACAACTACGTCGGAAGCAATTCTGTTTTCCATACTGACGGAAGAATACTTTCTTAATATTCGTTTACCGGTATAATCATAACATATTATTCCATGTTTATTGGTTCCAAGCCATAAAGTATCTCCCTTGCAAAGTACGGCATCTATATCCGGAGAAAACGGCATGCCTTCACTTTTTCCATCGAGTTCTACTTCCCTGAAAGGCACGTTTCTGTTAAAACAATATGATAGCCCTTTCTTGTATTCGCCCATCCACATATTCATATGTCTGTCTTCATAGAGGCATAACACATTATCCAGATCGCTGCTTCCTGAAAGTCCCTCGGCACGTAAAATGGTATTGGAAGGAGTTCCGTCGGGGTGTATTACTATTACTCCTCCATGATCCGTAGCTATCCAGAGATACCCCCTTTCATCTTCGCAAATATCATTTACTACAACATTCTTCAATTTGTCTATCGTACCGGCGGATAAACGTCCCGGATATGAACAAAGCAGACCGCAGTTTCCGGTATTGGTGCAAAAAAGCGTACCCCTGCTATCTATAAAAAGACGGCTGTATTCTCCGAAATGCTTCCCCTTCAAACCGTCGTATATCTTTAATATAGAATTTTCTATCCTTATTACTTCTCCGGCGGATGTAAGAAAGGAGGGAGAATTTTTATCCTTGGAAATTATGCTGCCGTATGATTCGTCATACTTGTAAATCTCTCCATGATGTTTCCGTGGCAAATATTTTATTATGGTACAAGTGGTATCGTTTACAAGCCAAAAAGCAGACCTGTCGCTGTATATGGCATTCCCGAACATCGACGGGGAAACATTAAAGCCAGCCGTAAAATTTTCATCCAGTTTATTTGAGCTGCCGTCCATAAGAAAATAAAAGCCGTTGTAAGTACGTATGAGGAATTTATTCCCCGGAGCAGGAGATACATCCTCTATAAAGCAATCAGGTTTCAGCATTTTTATATTATAGCCGTCATAACTGACCAGGCCGTCTTCCGTCCCTATTATAAGACGCCCCAGACTATCTTCCACAATAACGTTGATCCTGGTACTGGAAAGGAAATTCTTGCTGCGGGACGGGTTGACCGCAGCCGTTGATGTCGCGAACGACAATACGGCGCAAAAAACGGCAAATATTTTTTTCATAGTAAAAGTCTTCTATAACAAATATAACGAAAAAAAACGCACATCCCTATAATACAGATATTAGCATTGCAGATATATTTATTAATGCCTAAATCCCTATATTTGTATTATTATTTAATCTTTCATATAAAAACACATGAAAACCTTTCTCAAGATTTTTACAATTATAATGGCATTTACACTTTTTAATATTGACGGATATGCCTGTACAAATTTCATAGTTACCAAGGGAGCCAGCGCGGACGGTTCGGTAATGGTCACCTATGCAGCTGACTCGCATCAGCTTTACGGAGAACTTTACCATACCGACGGAGCATTTTTTCCGAGAGGCAGCAAGCTCGCCGTTGCGGAATGGGATACAGGAAAACCTCTTTGCACCATCCCGCAAGCGCAGCGCACCTACTCCACCATGGGAAATATGAATGAACATCAGGTAATAATAACCGAAACCACATTCGGCGGACTTCCGCAGCTTGTAGATACGACTGCCACATTCGACTACGGCTCGCTGATATACATAACCCTGCAGAGAGCCTGTTCAGCACGGGAGGCAATAAACATAATGGGAGATTTCGTAAAAAAATACGGATACTGCTCCGAAGGAGAAAGCTTCACTGTGGCGGACAAAAACGAAGCATGGATAATGGAAATGGTAGGGAAAGGAGTCAGGCTTGATAAAAAAGGACGCAACCTTAACAAAGGAGCTGCATGGGTTGCACAAAGAATTCCCGACGGATCCATTTGCGCACATGCAAACCATTCCCGCATAACTACATTTCCTATGGACGACCCCGAAAACTGCATATACTCCAAAGACATAATAAAATTCGCAAGGAAATCCGGCCTCTACAAGGGGGAACGCGACGAAGACTTCAGTTTTTCCGACACGTTCAATCCTGCAAACGCATTCGACGTAAGAGTTTGCGAAGGAAGGGTATGGAGCTTCTTCAATAAAGTATGCAACGGACAAATAGGCGACAGGACGGCTGATTCCTATCTCGACTACATACTTGGGAAAAATCTTTCGGACAAAATGCCTCTTTATATAAAACCTCCGCAAAAAATTTCCGTAAAGAAACTTGCCGATGCCATGAGGGACCATTTCGAAGGAACCCCAATGGATATGACCAAAGGCATAGGAGCCGGAGGTTTCGAATGCCCTTACAGATGGCGTCCGATGACATTTGAAGTAAACGGGCACAAATATCTTAACGAGCGCGCCACTGCTACTCAACAAACAGGCTTCTGGATTCTTTGTCAGGCCAGGAACTGGCTTCCCGACGCAATAGGAGGCATAATTTGGTTCGGAGTAGACGACACGGCTACATCATGCCTGACTCCGGTATATTCCAGCGGACTTCATGCTCCGGCATGCTTTGCGGAAGGCAACGGGAACATGATAGAATACTCCTCAACATCGGCCTTCTGGCTGTTCAACAGAGTGGCACAACTGGCATATCTGAGGTACAACTACATTGCACCTGAAATCCGCAGGGTCGCCGACGAACACGAAAACGGAGCAATAAAAATAATCCCCACCGTTGATAAAGAAGCACTGAGAATTTACGATTCATACGAAGCCGACGATTCCCTGCAAAGAGAAAATATGATAAAAAAATACCTCACCGAATGGTCTGACAGATTTGCAGACCGGATGTTCGGGAAATGGAAGAAACTCGATAAATACCTTCTTGTAAAATATATCGACGGCAATATAAAGAAAACCGATGCCGAAGGCCGTTTCATTACAAACGGATACAGCGATAAGATTCCTGTATATCCCAACCAGCCGGGCTACGACCAGACATGGAAAAATGCCGTAGATATGGAGGCAACTGCAAAAGAAAGGGCCGCAAAACTGGCGCAGGCCGTTGCAGAGGCAAAAGCCGCAAACGAGAAAACCGACAGTGTTGAAAACGATCTTAAAACTATAAAAGCGGCACTTCAAAAAGCGAATCAGCAACTTAAAGCAGCCAAGAAGCGTGCGGCAAAGGCGGAAGCGAGAGCCGACGCAGCCGAAGCCGCAAACAAGCAGACTAAAGAGAAGAAATAAAACGCGGCGCTATTTCTTCTTTTCGGAATCTTCTGCTTTTTCCGGAAAGAATTTCTTACGATAATATGAATCGGCCGTATAAAGGGCAGCAACGGGGTTATTGCCCGTAACACGATCCTTGGTTACGAGAGTAGTAACATAAGCATCGGAATATTTATAAAACAGGCTGTCATGCCCCACGCATAAACCTATTACCACATTCAGGTCCGTTCCTGCATTATTAAGCAAACGGGCCTGCAATATGGGATTGCACATTACCGGACCTATCTCCTCGCATTCTTTTGGGATTCCTATGGAAGATTTGTTCTTGCCGGCCACCTTGCATATGACGGCACAGACTTCAAAATCATTCGCCCTGAGTATCCTAGCAAATATTTTTGCCTCGCGAATAAGGCCTATGCAATTGGCAATTCCTATTTTATGCGCACCTGTCTTGCGTGCGAACTGCATTATCTCCTCAACACGGGTCCAACGGCAATATCCTTCATGTTCCACTTCCGCACTTGCTATCGTAACCTCATGATTGTTTTTTTCGTCATACCTTTCCAGAGCCCATTCCCAATCTTCCTGCTTAAGATTGGCAGTCGGGCAAAATTCGGGATATGTGCGGTCCTTGTATTTGCAATTCTGCGTACCGCAGTCCACGCAGCTTAAATCTTTTTTCTTATTCATTTTTATTTCTTCGGGTAACTATTTTGTCAAGCGACAAACGCTCATGTCCGGAAAGTTTCTTAAAAGCCGACGGACTAATGCCTGTTTCTTTTTTAAACTGAGAGGAAAGATGCGCCACGCTGCTAAAGTTAAGTTTATAAGCTATCTCACTTAATGAGAGTTCATCATAAACAAGTAATTCCTTTACCCTTTCTATACGCAGCCTTATGAAATATTTCTCAATGGTACATCCCTCTATATTGGTAAAAAGATTACTCATATAGGAATAATCTCGTCCCAGTTTACGCGAAAGATATTCCGAAAGTTTCATTCCGGCAGGGACCTGGGTATCATAACGTACTATTTCTATAAGCATCGTTTTGATTTTGTTTATAAGAACAGTCCGGCCGTCGTCCAGCAGTTCGAATCCTTCCTCCTTTAATATTTCGTAGAGTTGCCGCCTTTGAGCACCGCTCAGAGGTTCGGAAAGGACAACCTCCCCCAAAGATACCGATTCGGTACTAATATGCAAATCCGAAAGAATTTGTTTTACCGCCTTTATACAACGCGGACAAACCATATTCCTTATATGTATTATGTTGCCGTCCGACATTGAATGAAATATTATTTCCCAAAAGTATATCCAAGAGATTCTACCGTATCCTTTATTTTTTCATCATCTATTTTTTCTCCGGATACCATAACGGATCCCGTTGCAAGATCTACCTTAACGTCTTCCACGAAATCAAGCGCACCTATTCCCTTTTCGACATTCGCCTTGCAATGATTGCAGCTCATGCCGCCTACTTTGAATTTCTTTACCATAATATAATTATTTTTATTTTCAGCTATTTCCTTTTTCCCCTCGCGTGACATTATGGCCCTGTGAATAAAACTATAAAGCAACAATCCGGCCAGAACTATTCCGCAGACTATGCTGAACCAGCCTACCATCGACATTACAGGCATTCCGGGAACAGCCCCTCCTGCAATTCCGGAAAACCAAGCCTCCGGCAAAAGGTAATCTATTATCAAACCTCCGAGCAATGCTCCTGCTATGATTACAGAAAGATAAGCAACCAGCGTCTTGCGTCCCATTACCTTTCCTATCATGGTTATGGTAGCCATATTGGTAGCAGGTCCGGCCATAAGCAAAACGAAGGCAGCACCCGGACTCAGCCCCTTCATTATAAGAACGGCAGCCAGAGGGATAGACCCCGTGGCACATATATAAAGCGGAACGGAAACGAGCAGTACAAGGAGCATCTGCACTATGGAAGGCAGCCCTGCCACGTCTATGAAATTATCAGGAACCAGAACCGACACCACCGCAGCCAGAAGAAGACCAACGGTAAGCCATTTGGCAATATCTCCTATGAAGTCCACGAATCCGTAGCGAACAGCCGCCTTCGCCTTCTGCCAGAAAGAACGGTGCCCCGAATCGGCATCAAGCGCACAAGATTCAACAGTATCGTCATTTATACTTCCGGATTCTGACACCGTTCTTCCTTCACCGTAAACCCGCGCCGTTATATATCCTCCGGTAATCCCTGTAATAAATGCAACCAGAGGCCTTATTATGGCAAACGGCAGGCCCAGAACCGAAAATGTTGCGAGTATGGAATCCATCCCTGTCTGTGGAGTAGATATTAGAAACGCGACGGTACTTCCCCGCGACGCTCCGTTTTTATATAATGCCGTTCCGGTGGGGATTACGCCGCATGAACATAAAGGAAGAGGGACTCCGAAAATTGCGGCATAAACGGAAGAAGCAAAAGGCTTTCCGTTAAAATACCGGCTTATCTGCCTTTTGGGCATGAAAGCATAAAGAAGTCCGGCAAAAAAGAAGCCCAGAAGCAAATAGGGAGCCATCTCGCACAAAATAAGGAACAAGTCCTTTATAAAAGCCAATATTACAGTCATCTTTTCTTATTTACGATTTTTCATTTTCACAAATGAAAAGCAAAAACGCAAACAATCGTTGCAAAATCTTTGAAAAGATTTACATTTTTACACTAAACACATACTTTCCGGCAGAAAGCCGATAATATCCTTTCGGGGAATTCCCGGACGGACCTTCCGGCGGAAAGATCCCGTCTTCGCCTTTTTCTACGGAAATCATTTCCGTTCCGGGAAGGTAAAGCTCGCAGCTTGTATTAGCCGGTACGGTTGCCGAATATACATATCCGTCCGGAGTCTTTTCCCAGCCGCTTTCTATCCGACCGTACGGAGAATCAAAGAACCCTTTTGCATATGATAGTGTTCCGCCTATACGCGGCTGCAGAATAAACCTTTTATATCCCGGATAATCTTCGTTCCTCTCTATACCTATGCAATAGGCCATCATCCATTCTTCTATTGCCCCGTAGGAATAATGATTGAATGAATTCATGTTAACGGGACCGAAACCATTAACCTTGGTATATGAATTCCATCTTTCCCATATCGTAGTCGCCCCCTGTTCTACAGGGTACAACCATCCGGGACATCTTTTTTGCTCGAACAGTTTATAAGCCAAAGAATCGTATCCGTTGTCGGAAAGGACTTTATTTATAAGAGGGGTTCCTAGGAAACCGGTCGAAATCGTATAATCGTTATCTCTTACCTTGTCTACAAGATGTTTTAGAGCCTGTGGCCTAAGGCTGTCCGAAAAGAGACCGAATTGCAGTGGCAGCACATAAGAAGTTTGGGTATTTATAAGAACCGTCTTGCCTGTCGGGTTTCCGTGGAAAAGATTACTGCCGTCCGGGGCATAGGGAGGAGCTACCGTAAAACCTTCTTCATTCACAAAATCAGCATTAAAAGCCTTTTTTATCTTGCCGTAAAGATCGCCGTAATGCATACTGTCGTCTATATGTCCGAGAATGGAAGCCACCGATTCCATTATACGGGCATCATATGCAAAATAAGCCGTATTAATGAGCATGGAGTTCGTATATTCTGGAGCAAGCCAATCACCAAACCCTCCGAAAGGTTGTATGAAATTTTTCGCACGCCCCTCCATAAAGGCAAGATATTTTTTCATGGAAGCATAGTTCTCCCTCAACACCGAAGTATCTCCATACTGCTGATAGACCTGCCACGGAACTATTATTCCGGCATCGGTCCACCCCGGACACCCCGTCCCCCTGTGCCCTCCTGAAGGGGCATCTCCAACTACCGGAAAATAATTGGCATAATTACCGTCATCTCCCTGATCGTCGCGCACGGTCTGGAGCCAGCGCGAATAAAAAGGATCGGTATTCATATTATATGTAGCAGAACGCGAAAAGACCTGCGCATCTCCCGTCCACCCCATACGTTCGTCCCTTTGCGGACAATCTGTAGGAATCGAAAGGAAATTACCGCGCTGTCCCCATACTATGTTTTCAAACAGCCTGTTTATTTTCTTCTCAGACGTTTCGAAACCGCTTGTCTGCGGTCCCACGGACGCAAGGACCAGACCGGCAACATTCTCGGGAGATAAAGGTTTTTTAAGCCCGGATATTTCTATGAATCTGAAACCGTGACAGGTAAACCGCGGGGAAAAGACTTCTGTTCCGCCTCCTTTTAATATATATTTATCGGTAGCAAGAGCGCCCCGGTAATTATCGTTGTAAACCTGCCCCTTCATGGCTTCGTACCTGGCTTTGGTATAAGGAAGGACCGGCTTTGCGGGAATACTGTCGGGATACTTCATCTCTCCGTATCTTACGGTTATTTCAGTGCCGGCCTTTCCTTTAAGAGTTATTTGCGGAACTCCGGCCATATTTTGTCCGAGATCATACAGATAAACGCCGGGCGACGGTTCCGTATAGCTTTTCGCCGTCAACTTCCCAACCTGCCGGACCGGACTGCCGATATAGGATGAGACAGAGCAGGAATCCGGCGGAGCTGCAAATACATTCGCAGAATCCCATCTGGCATCGCGAAATCCCGGCATATTCCAGTTCTTTACCTCACGCCTCGCATCATATATTTCTCCGTTAAGAAGTCCGTCGAAAAGGATCGGTCCGGAGTTCGAACATTTCCATGAACCGTCTGTAACGAAATTCTCCGCCGAACCGTCGGAATAGGTTACCGATAGTTTTGCAAGCAGCGACTGAGTAACACCGTACTGGTCGAACCAGTTTTGCGAATAGCCCCACGCTCCGCTCCACCATCCGTTGCCAAGAACGGCTCCCAGCGCATTATCTCCCCTGCGGATCATTTTAGTAACATCATAAGTATTATACATTATCCTTTTCCGGTAGTCCGTCCAGCCGGGATTAAAATAATAATCACTTGCACATTTACCGTTTATGAAGAATTCATATATGCCCCGAGCCGTAACATACAATCTTGCTTTTTTTATACGTTTGCGTACGGAGATTTCTCTGCGCAACATTGGAGCGGCTATTCCACTTCCGGGCTGCCACAAATGGAAAATTCTCCCTTCTTTTCCGGTTGCCAGCCTCTCACTGTTTTCCGAAGCGTAGAGGACCGTATTCCATGGCTCCGAACTTATCTTTATATTGGAAATTTCCGCTATGGTGGAAGACGGTATTTCATAACCGATCTTGTACAACCTGCATTTGTAGACAAGAGAATCCGCGGGGAAAGGAACTATTTTAACCGGAGCAAGGGATTTTCCGTCGAGTTTGGGAATGATTTTGTAAGCAAGCGCATATTGCACGGAATTTACGTTAAGTTTTACATTATGTATGTTGGTCCCGTGATTTTTTAATATTCTTCCGACATTATACGAAGCATCTGTGTGGGGAACGCCGTCGGCATAATGCGAAATTATCAGGCGTCCGGATTTCTTATCAAGCATAATACGGACATAATTAAGAGTATCGCGGGCTCCGAATATGAACGACGCCTTGCTGCCTTCGGATATCTTCAACGAATATTCCAGCAGGAAATTCGTACGGTAAGGCGATATCCTCGTCTTTTGCGACCCTATCCATTTTGCATCGCTCCAGTCCGTTTGCGAAGTAGCTTTTCCTCGCCTGCCTACGGCAAGGCCTGTTTCGAAATACGCCGGTCTCGACGGCATATAAGAATGATTATCCTTATCAAAGACCTCTACCGTCCAGTAATATCCGGTGCAGGGTTTAAGCGGTTTCCCCACGTATGAGATACCTGCCGATACATCGGATTCTATCTTCCCGGAATCGAACACGTAATTACCCCGGCGGAGATCCTTCCGGCTGGTGGCGACAGCTATCCGGTAATTGGCCTGCGCCGCCCCGGTTCTCCGCGACTTCATTTTCCACCCAAAAGAAGGGGCGGCATTATCTATTCCTATCGGATTATTCTGATAATCAACCGTAAGATCTTCTAATTTACCCGAACATCCTCCTAAAAAAACGGCGGCAATCATAAGTATAATATATGCAATGCCGGCGGACTGCTTCTTCTTTACAAACGTAACAAGCTCACTCATAACTCAATATTTTTTGCTAACTCGAGTTAAAGTTAAAAATAATCGCCGAAAAAGTAAAAGATTTTACTATCTTGGCTGTTATGAAACAGATCTATCTTAGTATAAACGGCATCCCCTCAATATTATGGGGAAATTCTTCCGAAAAATTATTTGTTGCCGTTCACGGAAAAATGTCGAAGAAAGACGATGCTGTAATATTAATTCTTGCAGAAGAAGCCGTTAAAAGAGGGTATGGCGTACTGAGCTTCGACCTGCCTGAACACGGTGACCGCAGGAACGGACCGGATAAATGCAATGCCCGCAATTGCGTCAGAGACCTGAATAAAATAATGGACTACGCCGCAGTCGTTTCCGGGGACATTTCTCTTTTCGCATGCAGCATGGGCGCATATTTCTCCCTAATAGCATACAAGGATATCCCGTTGAAAAAGGCCCTTTTCCTCTCACCGGTAACCGACATGGTGAAATTAGTGGAAAAAACTATGCCGTCAGGAGGGTTATCAAAAGAAGAACTTGAAGATTACAATTACATAAAAGCCAACCCCATAACAAAATGGAGCGTTCCTACCACAATTATTTCAGGCTCGGAAGACAACATCTGCAATAAGGACGACCTTTCCGCCTTCGTAAATAGATACTCCTGCCGGCTCGAAGTCGTAAACGGAGCGGAGCATTATTTCCACACCAAAGAGCAGCTTAATAAGTTCAGAAACCTGACGGCCGGAAGTCTGGATAAAAAGATAAAGACCATAAAGGCGGGAGAAGACATAACTCTCAAACAACTTGAACACTCCGACGCTCCGCGCATTTTCGGAACCATAAACAGCGAAAGGGAATATCTTGGTAAATGGCTTCCGTTTGTAGAATACAGCAATGAACTATCCGATACGGAAAAATATATAAAGTCCGTTTATTCCGGTCCCGAAGAGAACAGAGAAGAAGTTTTTGTAATAATATACCGCAATTCGTTTGCAGGACTAATCGGATTCCTCAATACGGAGAAGCCGAATAAAAAGACCGAAATAGGTTATTGGCTTTCCAAGAAATATACCGGCAAAGGCATCATGACCAAATCTGTAAATGCCCTCATCAATTATGCCTTCGGCAGCTGCGGGATAAACAAGGTGCAGATAAAATGCGCAGTCGGAAACATAAGAAGCGGAAACGTGGCCAAACGCCTCGGATTTAAATTCGAAGGGATAGAACGCGACGGGGAGCTTCTGCAGGGAGGGAAATTCACCGACAGCGAAGTATACGGCCTCCTGAAAAAAGAATACCGAAAGTAAACTAAATTCCCGGGCCGGCAGATTTTTTATGATTATGCCGATTTTTATTCGTCTTCCCTATGGAGAAAAATCCGTATGCAAAAACAAACATCGCCAGCACATATGCTATAAGAGAAACAACGGAAAAACTTTCATGGTCCATATAAGCAGAAAACAGATAAATTGGAATTCCGTATGCTCCGTTTCTAAGGGAAGCAGCCATCCTGTTCTCTTTAGTATGACCGGGGATGTCAGGATCACATATCTCTTCATGTTTATCTGATTTATTTTCCGCGGTTCTTCCATATTTTCCACCGCCCCGGGCTTTATAGATTATATAAAAAACTCCTAATGATGCGACAAAGACTCCGGCCATAGCCAATAACAATATGATATAGGAAATATCCACCGAATCAAAACATACCGAAACGGCCATAATAACAAAGGCCGCTAAAATTGCTATTCCAAGAGATTTCTGCATTATTCTTTTCATGATCGTATGATATTATTGTTCCTGAATATTTCCAAGAGTGTCCAGCATCTTATTCTCCAGCTTCTTTTTCCTCTTTACATGATTGCTAAGTTCCTTTACGAAAACATTGTCTGTAAAACGTCCTCTTACCTGTGTAAAATCTCTTTGTTTGATGCTCTGCCCTCCGTCTATTCCGAATCCGGTCATTGCATCCAGCCTGAATTCCTTCTTTGCATCTTCATACAACATCTTATCAATCTGAAATACACTGTCATACCATTTTTCTATGAGCTCTTCCATCTCCTTTATAGAAAAGTCAGTAATAGATTTTTTCATATATGATTTTATAAAATCATAGGTCCATGTCCATTCGTTTTCATAATAATCCGCATGTAACTTGTAAAAGAAAAGTTCTATCCCCTGCAAATCCTTTATCTTCTTATCTTTTATTTCATTCAGCATACGAACCAGCTCTTTTTTAGGAGCTATCAATCCCGACAGGTCGAGCCAGTCCCCTTTTCCTGTTGTATCCGTAGGTTTAAGACCCTTTAAAATCGCTTCAGCCGAAGACATATCACATTTTTCCAATCTGGAAATAAATGAATTCCCTATGAATTTCATTATCGCCAGTTTGTAAATTTCGATTCCGCGTTCGATCGAAGATCTTTTTATCTGCGTATTATTATATGAATATACATCCGTAGTTTCACCCGATGTTATTTGAAGATGTCTCAGAATCTTTATTGCACGGAACATTTTCTGTATGGTATAAGGACTTAACAGATTAAAATTTACACAATCCATCCTGCAGGGATCGGTTCTTCTGTCGCGTTTCGGCCATTTTACGGCATCTCTTATAGTTCCTATGCTCCTGAGATTTACAGCCGGATAGAGCCAGCTTTTATCATCATTCTCTATCAAATAGGAAAAAGGTATGTCGGAAGTATCCGAATTTTTATAATGACGCCCCATAACAAGAGTAAAGGCTCCTATTTTTGCAGGCCAAAGAATATATGAATCACTTGCAGTTTTTGCTCCGCGTTCCACTATCCCCTGATGTATAGGTCCGAGCTTATACATATGATTACTTTGATTAGAGCCGCTGCCTGCATTGCAGAAGGAGAACATCCCGGCAATTAAAAGATTGGACTTATGGTGCGAAACAGTGTATGGGCCGGCAAATATAGAACAAGCCTCTCCGTGATATCCCATGCAGTTGGCGAAAAACAGCGAATTTTCAGCAGAAAACTGCGAACTTAAAATACATCCCTGTCCGACGAAACAATTACTTACGATTGCACCGTCCGAGATTTCACTACCGGAAGAGACTATGCTATTTTTCAAGATCACCTCCGCACCTATTTTCACCGGGGCATGACAGTTCCCGTTTATAGAACAATTTTCCAGCAGACACGCACTCTCCACCAAAGTATCAGGCCCTATCTTTGTATTCAGTATCTTCCTGCAGTTAACTATCTTGGAATTTTCGCCTATTATTCCCGTCGACGATGCAACTTTGTCGGCATATTCGTCTATAAGAGATTCTATTATCTTTATAACCGAAGGCCTGTGTCTGTAAAACGTCATCACATACGCAAGAGAACTTGAAAGATGATCGTACATAGCCACACTTCTCCCCCCCGTTTCATCCAGCACGTTTACTCTTGTTCCATTGCCGAAAGTACATTTGCCGTCCACCACGCAAACACCTACGTGGTCTATCAAAACGTTATCTTCTATTTCATAGTTTGCAATATAATTCCCTACGTGGTTTATAAGCACATTATTACCCACCACGCAATTATGCAGGTGCGTATCATAGACCCCGCATTTCTTTTTTATGCCTCCCGGAAGTTCGAAGCTCCCCCCCTGTTCTCCCAGAAAGATCTTACCGCTGAAACAATCATGCATGAAACCCGACGGAGAAAAAGCCCCGGTGACATAGACTTCGCTCCAATCGTCGCTTTCACATCCGTTAGCTTTGAGAGAACTTATTTCCGATACACGCAAATGTCTGTATTTCTGCTTTTTCATAACATAAAATTATTTTTTCGATATATCTTTTTATTCTCCGACTTAGAAAACAGGGAAGCAATATAGCCCGTATAAGTTTAGAACAATCCCACTCCGCTTATCATTAGAATCGTCCCTATATTTTATCAACCTTTTGATTCATTTATTCAACTTCCGATTTGTTATTGTAAATATACAAAAACATAGAAAAATACGGTTATGATTGTGATTGTCAGATCTACATAGAGGTTTTAATCTATTTTTTATTAACTTGCAGTTAAACTTCTGGCAAAATAGGTCCGCAAAGGCCGACTCTTCAGCCGACAAATTTTTACGCTCCGGTCTCCCAGAAAATTTGTCTTTACCTAAACTACTTATTTTATGAAACTTGTAAAAGCCAACTGGCCCAGAAAATTAATTCAATTCATCGTCCTGATCATCATCATTATTTTTTCATTAAAGTTATTTACCAGAAATTTTAATCCGGAGACTTATTGTCCGCTAGGTGGTCTGCAAGCTATTTCCACCTATTTTGTTCAAGGCAACCTTGCTTGTGATATAACGACGGTACAAGTAGCCTTGGGATTATTGTTAGGTCTGGCAATTCTTTTGTTCGGGAAATTATTCTGCTCATACCTTTGCCCACTGGGATATATAAGCGAATTACTCGTAAAATTCAGGAAATCGTCTCAAATTAAAGAAATCGTTATAAGACAGAATTCTATCATCGACAAAATATTAAGGTCCATAAAATATATCCTGCTGTTTCTCATATTTTATTTCTCCATATCCTATTCGGAATTATTTTGCAAATTATTCGATCCTTATTATGCCGCAGCAACAGGATTCAAAGGTGAAATAAATGGATGGATGGCACTTATTGCCATTTATCTGCTTCTTATCGGAGGGGTTTTCATAAAAATGTTCTGGTGCAAATACATTTGTCCGTTAGGAGCCATAAGCAATATATTCAAATACTTTATTACAGCCATAATAATAACAGTCCTTTACTTTTTGCTTCACTTAATTGGCTGGACTTTACCATGGGAATGGCTTTTAATAATATTCTGTATAACAGGATATCTCAATGAGATATTTCATAATAGACCGAAAATCTTTCCGCTATTCAAAATCACACGTGACACAACAAAATGTACAGGATGTGGAGATTGTATGAAAAAGTGCCCTTACAATATTCCGGTGCACCTGACAAGGACTGTAAAAAATGTAGACTGTACATTATGCGGGGACTGTATTTCAGAATGTAAAAGTGCAGCCTTATCAATAAACAAAAAGAAAAATATAAAATGGATAATCCCAATCATTACCATTCTATTTTTTGCCACAGGTATTTTAATAGGAAATAAATGGGAAATCCCTGTGATAAATTATACATGGGGAAACAGGGACACTATAAAAACGAAGATATTGGAAATAGACGGGCTCCGTTCCGTAAGTTGTTATTATGCAGCAATAAATTTTTCTAAAAAAATAAGGAAAATAAAAGGGACCTATGGGATCAAGGCATACACCAGAAATAAAAGAGTTATAATAACCTATAATCCCGATGAAACTGCTCCTGAAATAATAAGAAAAAGTTTATACAGACCTGTTAAACTAAAAATATTCAAGCCCGACAAAAGTGTCAGGCGAATAAAAGTGCTCACCCTGCATACGGCTAACATGGAAGATCCTTTAGATGTCAGTTATTTAGGACTACAATTCAGAACTATAAAAAGAAAGTATTATGCATTGTCTTCTGAATATTCAAATCCATTGACACTCAAACTTTATATAGACATAAATGAACCGATAGACCTCGATTTTATAAAAAATATAGTGGAGACTCCTGAATTAAGTATCCCTCTCAGAGGTGGAAGAATAAGAAAAATAAAAATGGGATTTAAATTCCTTTATCTTGAAAATAAAATCGACACTATATCCAAACGCTCGATGCTTGAATTAATGTTCCGCCCTTATAAAAAAATATTTAAAAAAGATTTGGATCAGAAAGATTTAGAAACATATGAAATTATTTACCCCAATATTGAAAAGCCGATATTGCGAAGATATCTTCCATATCTCGCAAATTATCTTTCACAAAACAAATGGATCTGGGGCATAGAAACGACTCTAAATAATGACTGTTCTTCCGTAATCAGAATATATTATTCAAGGACACATTTTAACAAGCAAGCTATACAAAATATGTTAACTCATGAAAAATGGAGAATCAAAATAAACGACAGTACGTTTAAGGAAATTCATGCGGCATTACCTTTTCATTTCAAAGAAAAACATAAATAAAATATTATTAAATACACAACACTGTCCGTTATCAACATTTTATTAAATAAAAAATCAAATACTATGAAAAAAAAATTAAACTTATTAAAAAACGAAAAACGTAAGATTTTACCTGTTGCTTTTACTGTAGTACTCACATTTATTACCATAGCTGGAATAGCCTCTTCCAATTATGGTTATGTTGATAAATATTTTTGTATTGGCTGCATGACATGCGTTGATGTAGATTCAGAAGATTTTCAAATGAATGATAATTCCATTGCATTTGTTAGACACAATGGAGAAATTCGGGACGCAGATCTTTTTGAAATAGCAAAGGAGTCATGTCCTATGGATGCAATACATTATACTTTCTAATTAGAAAATTTATAACGGACAGTGTTTATTTAAACTCTCATGCTTAAACATTTTATTCTTTCTATCGCTCTTTTGCTGTTTTGCTCCGCCATTTCCGCCCAAAACAACATTATTTCAAAAAAGGTCGTTCCGAATAAACGATTTATCATTTCAGGTAAAATAACGGACCTTAATACAAACAAGCCGCTGGCTTTTTCCGCAATACAGACTTTCGACATGAACAACAAGGCCGTTACGTCTACGGTCTCTGACTCTTCAGGACATTTTAGCGTAAAGTTGAAAAAGGCAGGTACATTCCTTCTGAAATTCCATGCAATGGGATACGGAACGGACTCAGTTAAGGTAAAGGTTGACCGTCCTGAAATAAATATAGGAACCATCAGGCTCGACATTGTAAATGAAAAGTTAAAGGCATTAACCGTCTCGGCCAAGAGACTAATAATGAAGGATAAAATGGACAGACTCGTTTATGATGTTACGAAAGATCCGGATGCCAAACACAAGAAAATGATGGACATAATGAAGAAGATTCCATTCATGCAGGTGAATGGGAAAAATGGCAAACTAAAGTATCTTAATGATAATATAACCACGATTCTTGTAAACGGCAAACGCAATGAAATGATAAACGGAATGCACCAGTTTCCCATGAGACTTATTAAGGGAGACGTAATGAGCAAAATAGAAATTATCCTTCCTGGAACTATGGAAAATCCCGGGAATAAGCCTATAATAAACATAAAATTAGCAAGGGAACTACCCGACGGATATGCTGCCGAGATTACTGCCGATGCAAGCAACAGAGGAGTATTAAACGGGAATACCGATATAGTTACCAAATCAGGGAAGTTCTATTACTCCGTAAATTATGGCATAAACTTTCAGGACAGTCCTAAAACCGACATAATAACAACAAAAGAGAATCTCAGCGAAACCGCTGCCGTACATACTCAGGACAGTAGGTCAAAATCATGGAGTACCGGCGTTACGCATAATCTCGGACTGGGTGCTACATGGGAAATGAGCAAAAAAAACAATCTGAGCCTTGCGGTTTCAACCGTTAAGGGCGTATCACATAGCCATCTTACTTCATCATCCGAGAATTACGACATCAACAACACCCTCATATCTTCGCAGACATGCAACAGCCTGGACAAGGGAATAACAAAACCTGAATTGAACGGATCCGTAAGATTCAAACACTACACTAAACCCGGTAGTTTCTGGTCCCTTTCATATAATCTTACAAACAACAAGACAAATGATAATTATTCTTTTATAAAAAACATTTCCGGCAATACAATCCCGGACAGTCAAATATCACTCACCAATAATTCGACAAAAGACCAGACGTATAATTTTCATTTATGGGAACGGTATGGAAATAAACATCTTCTTGAAATAAATACGCAATACACCAATAGAAAATATGATGACAACAGCATAGAAAGCGATTTATCCTACCGTCCGGGCCTTAATTACACACAGCAAATATACAGAGCATCAGGGCGGTATAATTATATGGCAAAATATTTTTTAATAAATTTAGTCCTTGCCGCCGCACAAACGACTAATAAAGGGACTTTCTACAGTACGGAAGCTTCAAAACTCAATCGCCATGAATTCAACTTATTTCCCAGCATAAATATGACCTTTCGCACAAAACACAGGGACAAACTAAATATACAGTACGTCACACGCACGTTGCGGCCGAATATTTCTTATCTCAATCCTTTCGTAAACGATACCGATCCCGACAATGTAACGGAGGGGAATCCCCATCTAAAATCGGAGTATGCACATACAATAAGGTTATATCTTATGAAACATATAGGGAATTACACTTGCCTTAATTTTAATTCCACAGCTGAATTCACCAACAATGCCATAGAAAACGTAACTACGGTAGACGATAATAACATAAGTACAACCACATACGCAAACGTGGACAAAAAACGGAATTACTACGAAGGGTTCAACATCAACGTAAGACCTTTCAAATGGTTTTCGATATATAGCTCAATAACTTATCTTTATTCCAGATATATAAATACCGTCACGGGAATAAAAAATAACGTATCCGGATGGAGATACGACGGATTTTTTTCAGCAAACTTAACCAAAACTACCCGATTCGAATACGTCCTGGATATCATCCCTCAAACTTTCACCGCACAGACGCGGAAAGTAAGATATAATAAATATATATCATTCAACCTTAACCAGTCCCTTTTTAAAAATCAACTCTTCCTGCATCTGAGTATAGATGAACCTTTTAAGAACCGCCATTATGAGAAAAGCATTATAGGAAACGATTCCTTCAATCTTGCCAGATCAAGGGAAGTATTGGGAAGAACGATAAGATTATACTTAATATGGGACTTCGGCCGGCTCAATAAAAAGCCTAAATTCGGCAGCGATTACAAGGCCTCCGATCTCTCAAGACCTAATCTCTCCGACATGAAATAGTTCTTTTTCTAAAAACTTATTCTGGAAATTACCGGAAGGTGATCCGAAAGCATTACGTCGCTGCAGACTTCTGTAGATATAAGGGAAAAAATTCCTTTCGGCTTCCCGGCTATATAATCTATTTTCACACGTGGTTCGGTGCTGGAAAATGTCTTTGTCGACATATCCGTCAGCTGCGTCCATCCCTCGAATCCTTTTTGGATTTCTTTGCTGTCGGGTTTCGAATTCATGTCCCCGGCAATAATTACCGGACCGGAGATATGCGCCAGCGTTTTATTTATGAATGCAAGCTGCCTTTCCCTCAGTTCGGATGACTTTACGGTAAGATGAGTACAAACGAACGTAAGTCTTTGGCCGGACGGCAATTCCACTTCGCATATCAGCATTGCCCTCGGCTCGCCTCCGTTCCTGGAATTCGGCAGAAGTTTTCTTTCGGATCGTATTATGGGATATTTGCTTAATATGCCTATTCCGTAATATCCCTTTTTATAATTTATAGTTCTGGCAAAAAGACCGAACATCCCCGTATCATAAGCCAGTACGTTTATAAATCTTACTCCGTTTTGTCGGAGAGCATTTTCCCTGTATGTCGCCCAGTCACACTCCTGCAAAGCAACCAGATCGGGATTTTTTTCTGAAATAAAATTTGCAATGGAATCCATGGATGCAAGTTGTCCGAATCTGAGATTATAACTCATAACACTTATGGTCTCCTGCGCATTAAGACTTATGCAGGTAAAAAACAGCGAAAAGAAAAGCAACGTTTTTTTCATAAAATAAATTTTATTAACTTTTGTAAAATTATGTTAAAAAGATAAATAATACAACCTTGTTATTTTAACAAATTCGTAACAACTTTTTCATATCCGGTAAATATCAACAGCCTACTTTTGGCTTGAATTAAAATAATCGCCATGAAAACAATCGTAAGAAATTTGTTAATTGCAGCTGCGGCTCTTTCCGCGGCATCATGCGGGAACGGCAGCAAAGCCGACCGTTCACTTGCAGGAGCCGGAGGCACATTTCCGGTGCCTTATTACAACCTGGCATTCCAGACATACCAAAAAGCAAATAAAATAGAAATCACATACGGCGCAATAGGAAGCGGGGGCGGAATACGAAGCCTCAAGGATAAGGTCGTGGACTTCGGCGCCAGCGATGCCTTCCTTAGCGACGCGGAAATGGCGGGAATGCCTGCTCCGGTAATACATATCCCTACCTGCATGGGGGCCGTAGTAGTCGCTTATAATCTTAAAGATGTAAAAAATCTCAAGCTCACGGGCGATATAATAGCCGACATATATCTTGGAAAGATAACCAGATGGAACGACGCCCGCATAGCGGAAATAAATACGGGGACAACGCTTCCGGATAAAAAGATAACCCCGGTATACCGCTCTGACGGAAGCGGAACCACCTTTATTTTCAGCGACTATATGTCGAAGGTCAGCCCCGCATGGAAAGATGCCATAGGAAGAGGGAAATCCCTTAAATGGTCCAAAGGAATAGCATCCAAGGGCAACCCGGGAGTTGCCGGAACAGTATCGCAAACAGAAGGTGCCATAGGATACATAGGTTCGGAATATGCTTTTGCACAGGACATTTCGTATGCAGGCATAAAAAATGCGGCAGGAGAGTTCATAACACCTAATCTTACAAGCATATCAAAGGCAGCAAGCGGAGATATGCCGGCCGATACCAGATGCATGATAACCGATTCGCAGGTGGAAGGGGCCTATCCTATAAGCTGCTTCACATGGATACTCATATATAAGGAACAATTTTACAACAAACGCACGGCAAAACAGGCGCAAAATACTGTTGCCTTAATAAGGTGGATGCTCGGACCGGAAGCCCAGGCTCTTACCGAAAAGGTGAATTATGCACCGCTTCCTCAAGAAGTTATAGAAAATGCCAAAAAGCAGTTGTCGCTCGTTACATATAAGGACGCACAGATTGAAACTCCGGAAAATCAGAATAAATGAAATCGGCTTCGATTGTAAAGGATAAAATCTTCAGGCAGCTGCTGTTCGTTGCTGCAGCACTTATAATATTAATAAGCGCCGGAATGATTTATTCGCTTACTACCGGATCTTTCGGCGCCTTCTCAAAATTCGGCTTTTTTAAATTCACTTTTACTTCAGCATGGAACCCGACGGCCGGCAGCGAGAATTACGGTGCCCTGAGTTTCATCATAGGCACATTGCTCACTTCGTTCGTAGCCCTGCTGCTATGTATCCCTTTTTCACTGCCGGTGGCACTTTTTACGGGCGAATATTTTAAGGGGACAAAAATAGCCTCTTTCCTCGGCACCGTAACGGATCTTCTTGCAGGCATTCCAAGTATAGTATACGGGTTATGGGGCTTCTATACTTTAAGGCCGATAGTCCAAAGTCTCGGACTCGGTGAAAACGGATTCGGCATCTTGACGGCCGGTTTCGTCCTGGCCATAATGATAATCCCTTATGCCGCATCATTGAGCGGCGAGTTCTTCAAGTTGGTTCCGGACGATTTAAAGGAAGGAGCGTACAGCATGGGAGCTACGAGATTGGAAGTAGTAAGGCACATATCCCTGCCTATGGCAGGAACGGGAATTTTTGCAAGCTACGTTCTGGCTCTCGGAAGGGCTCTCGGTGAAACGATGGCGGTTACAATGCTTATCGGTAACACAAACGGCATCCCGTTCGGACTAACTTCCACGGGAAATACAATGGCCAGCATAATAGCAAACCAGTTCGGAGAAGCGGACGGACTGAAACTCAGTTCGCTTATAGCTCTGGGGTTGCTGCTGTTCCTGCTTACGGCCATAATAAATCTCATAGGCAGACTAATAATGAAAAGAGTAGCCGTAAAGGTATGAGCAGGAGAATTATAAAAGATAAGGTTGCAAAGATCGTCGTATGTCTGTTCTCGGGACTTACGGTAATTCCCCTTGCCGCAATAATATGGGAACTCGTAAAAAAAGGGTACCATCAGATCAACTGGGACTTTTTTACCAAGGTCGCCCCAAATACCCTCGATGCAATGCTGGCTCAGAGAAGCGGGCAGATAATCCCCGGAGGTATAGCCAACGGCATTACGGGGACACTTATAATGGTTGTAATGGCCGCCCTGCTTGCCGTTCCCTGCGGATTGTTTGCAGGAGTATATCTTTCGGAAAAGCCGCATACGGGTTTTTCAAAAGCTGTCAGCTTCCTTACCGACCTTCTTCAGGGAGTTCCTTCCATCATATTGGGAATCATAGCTTACGCATGGGTGGTAAAGCCCATGGGATCATATTCGGCTATAGCTGGCTCCATTGCATTGTTCATAATGATGCTGCCGCTTATAGTACGATCAACGGAAGAAACCATGAAGATGCTTCCGTCCAACCTCAAGGAATCGGCTCTGGCACTCGGATCATCCTACCGCTCCGTAATATTGAAGGTTTTGCTGCCTTCTTCCTTCGGAGGACTGTTTACGGGAATATTGCTTGCAATTTCCCGCGTCATGGGCGAAACCGCACCGTTAATGTTTACGGCACTGGGGAGCATGCAGGTTAATTGGGACGTTACGGCTCCTACGAACGCTATTCCGCTTCTGATATGGCAGTTTTACAACGACCCCAACCTGGTGGGAATGATATGGGCTTCATCGCTTTTCATAATGATTTTGATATTGATACTTAATATAACAGCAAGCAGAGTTGCCAGAAAATGGAAAATAAGATAATTGAAAATACGGTATTAAAATTCGAGCATGTTTCTGTGAGTTATGTGCCGGGCAAAAATGCCGTAGACGATATAAATGCCGACGTAAAGGAACATGCGATTACGGCCATAATGGGTCCGTCGGGGTGCGGAAAAAGTACTCTTCTTAGAGCAATAAACCGCATGCACGAATTGTACAAGGGGATTACGGTTTCGGGACATATATTGCTTAAGGGTGAAGATATTATGGAAATGAATCCCATGCAGGTACGCTGCAAGGCAGGCATGGTTTTCCAGAGACCCAATCCGTTCCCTACGATGAGCGTTTACGATAATGTTCTGGCCGGATATAAGCTGAACGGCATTAAGTTGAAGAAGTCGCAAAAAGACGAGATTGTGGAATCATGCCTGCGCGACGTGGGTTTGTGGAAAGAAGTAAAGGAGTCGCTGAACAAAAAGGGGACATTCCTTAGCGGAGGACAGCAGCAACGTCTCTGCATTGCAAGAGCCATCGCACTCAAACCTGAAATTCTTCTAATGGACGAACCAACGTCGGCTCTAGATCCCATTGCAACCAACAAGATAGAACAGCTCGCACTGGAATTGAAAAAAATTTTTTCAATAATAATAGTTACGCATAATATTGCGCAGGCTGCAAGAATCTCGGATATGTCGATGTTCATGTATCTGGGGGAACTAATCGAATATGAAAAAACCAAAATAATGTTTACCAACCCAAAGGATAAACGCACCGAGGATTATCTTAACGGACAATTCGGATAAAATCAAATGCTTTATGGAAAAAATTGTAAAAGGTAAATTCTTTACCGGGGTTGAAGAAAACTTCAACGTAATGTCTTCGCTAGTAATGAAGCAGATAGGGCTGATAAAGATGCTTTTGGACGATAACGACGCAGGCGGAAGCATTTACACCGAAATCAATACTAATGAAGTCCTGCTGGACAGTCTCGACGTTAAGATGCGCCGCGAAGTCATAAATGCGATAGTTCTCTATAATCCGAGAGCCTCGCACCTCAGGCTTATGATGTCAAATTACGACATGATAGGATATATGGAACGTGTAGGGGATCTTGTTAAAAACATAGCAAGGTTTCTTAAGGACATGGATATAAAGGGACCTATATTCCGTCATTATAAATCTGACATAATGAGCATGATAGAGCTGGCTTCCGATATGGTCGAACGGTCTTTCCTCTCTTTCGATTATAAGGACAACGCCATGGCCAGAAAAATAATAAAAAGCGACGACGAAGTTGACGGCCTGTATCACAGGATATGCAGGATAACCAGTACCGATTACGGAGACAAGGCTCTCTCCGTAGGCCAGCTGAACGACCTGTTCGGCATAAACGGCATAGCCTACAACATAGAAAGGATAGGCGACAATGCAACCAATATTGCCGAGGCTGCAATATATTTTGCAGAAGGCAGGGACGTTAAACATGAAAAAAGCATGGAAGATTCGGGAATAAAAAAAGACGAAGAATGAAAAAACTCAGGTTATCATACGGAAAACGCCTTTTCCTTTATATGATAGTACTCTTTCTATGTTTCTCGGTATTCATAATATGGCAACAGAACATACGGGAAAAGGAGATAAGGAAAGAAGCACTGTACAAACGTCTTAACGCTTATGCGTTGATGATAGATAATTATGCATCCTGGCAAAAGGGGAATGACGATTCCCTGCGTCTGCGCGTCTCCTCATTAAAGACATGCATGCCTGACGAGCTCAGATACACGATAATAGACAGCACCGGGACGGTAATCTTCGATAACAGGTCGGATTTCAGAAGCATGGAAAATCACGGGAACCGCCCCGAAATAGCGTCTGCGCTTATAAAAGGTTCGGGTATTTCGGTAAGGCATTCCGCCACGCTCAACAAGGACTACGTTTATTATGCGCTTTACGACAAACCTATCTTTATTCGTATATCCCTTCCATATGATATTGCGGCAACAGCCATATTAAGTTCCGACAGGATTTTCATGTACATAGTTATCCTTCTGTTTTTCGCCATAATGTTCCTGCTCATGTATATTTCAGGCCGATTCGGAGAATCGTTCAGGAAATTGCAGAAAGAAGCCAACATACGCGCAGCCCTGCAAATGGAAAACGAACATCTCAAACTACAGCGCAAAAACATGCGGGCCTCCATAAAAAGACATCTCGACGTTTCTGGCGACGGTATCTGCGTATTCGATCCTTCAAAACGCATTGTCTATAACAATGCTTCTTTCATAAGATACTTAAATGTCCTGCTCGGTACCGGAACACTGGAAATCCCGGACATCCTTAAAGATCCGCTGTTCGAAGAAGAATTATCTTACATAGACAATGTTTTAAAATCCTTCCAAATTATACAAACGGCTTATCCGATCTACGAACGCAATATCGGAGACGACGAAGACTCTCTGGCCGTACGCATAATATTCTTCTGCGACAAAAGCTTTGAAATACAGCTGTTAAAAAGGTAATTGCCCGACACCAGATTATTACCTGGCGACAGCTTGCCGGCTTCAATTAAGAAAGCCCGTCGGGATAAAGAAGAAATATACAAATAACTATTATTAACACAATAACTTAAAAATACAATCATATGAAAACTTTATCAAAAAAGATCAGAAATTGTGCGTTAATATCTCTTGTATTCTCTTTAATCGGATGTGGTACAATTTCACATTTTGACCAAACGGCTTATTATCAGGTTGTCGCTCTAAAAACAGAAACACTTAATATTATGGATTTAGCTAAAGACAATTATTCGGTCCATGAAATGGAAGTAAAAACCTTTCAAACAAAAATACAAAAGGCTTACGAATACGAGAAGAGCAGATCTAAAAATAAAATAACCGTTAAACAATGGGATTTATTACTAAATAAAGATGGAAATGCTTTAGGAAGTTTCTTTAGGATATGGGAAAGTAATGAGAAATGCAGTGAAACATATATAAATGAAAAGAAGAAACTTATTGGTCAATGTTTCGATCAGATAATAGAATTGGAAATAAAAAAGCAAAAAAATAATCTTTAAAATTATCAGTTATGAAAAATTTTGATGAATTATTTAAGAATCTAAAAGAAGAAGCTCTTAATCTTGCAGAATCGACATTCAAGAATTATAAAGACGCAGCAAAATCCGATACATCAAATTTTTTGGAAAACATGAAAGAAAATTTGAAGAATTGGTCTTCAATGGTTCTGGAGAAAAAAATGAGCAAAGAAGAAGCCAGCGATTTAATTTTAAATAACGCAAAAGAATTGTCCAGGATGATGATTTTAAAACAATCAGGCATTGCAAAAATCGAGCTTGATAAATTCTCGAGAAACTTAGTTGAACTTATTATAAAAATTATTATATCAGCCTTATAGATCATTATACGTCTGTAACTAATTATCGATAAGCGCTCCCGGAAACTTGCCGTCACGGTGCCAATATGATTTAAGGTGTCGGCATTATATAAATTATAGCGTACATAGCCCGCTGTGGCCGAACAGTCCGCAAAGAGATGCAAGCTTTTCTTCCTTGTGTTTATATTTTATTTCGTCTGCTGTTCGGCCCCAGATTTTTTTTACCCCTATGCCTTATTTTTTCCGCATGATGCGTTCCATTATTCCGTATGCCTCTATTTTCAAGTTTGCGCCCTTGAGTTTCGCCTCCAGCTGCGCTATTCCCTGGCATTGACTTGAATATGGCTTCTATTCTTCGACTTTTTATTCCATACCTTTTGCTTATTGTCTCAAGAGGGTTCCCGGATAAATATTCATGCAACATCTTCCTGTTTAGAACGGCCTGCCTGTCTTTGATAGTTGTTCCCATTTTTACTCGTTTTGGTGTCAACTTTTTTCAGGACAAGTCAGTTTATGATGAATAACTTTTAAAAATCCGTCAGGATGCGGATGTTCTCTGGAAAGACTTTGCGGGGAACTTGTTGTGTGTGAGAACTTTAATTAGGAAACCCGACAGAATTGTTTCTGCATCCTGATTTTACTTTTTTTCACAAAGTGCCTTGCATATACCTGTGGGGCCGATTGGCAAAAAACAGGCCGTCAGTATGCGAATTGGTTTTAATCCTGCAGTTGCTGTAATATTCTGTTTAATAGTATTATGCCATGATGCGCCTATAAACACACTTTTGCATCCTGACGCTTTTCTCGAAATCCTGCATACACAGGACAACCCAACTTCCAAATTCCAACTGGTTCGATTAAAAGGATTCGATATTGCGGATTACCCGGATATCATGCTAATGTTTCAATTCCAACTGGTTCGATTAAAAGTTTCGCAATTTTATCTTTTATTTTATGGTTTAGATAGTTTCAATTCCAACTGGTTCGATTAAAAGAATCAAAAAGACAATAGACACCATACGTGATATTGTGTTTCAATTCCAACTGGTTCGATTAAAAGCAGATGGCTGGTATTACCAGCGTGATGTTTCTTAGTTTCAATTCCAACTGGTTCGATTAAAAGCCGGAAAAACCTCCGTCCGAGATGCAATATCTGTGTTTCAATTCCAACTGGTTCGATTAAAAGTAAGTCTGAATCCCTTATGATGCTTTTTATTAAAAGTTTCAATTCCAACTGGTTCGATTAAAAGTTGTATACTGATTCTGACGAAAAGATTCTTTCGGTAGTTTCAATTCCAACTGGTTCGATTAAAAGAAAATATATATCGGATTAACGACAAATCTAACTTATGTTTCAATTCCAACTGGTTCGATTAAAAGACCGAAGCAGAGGAGAAACTATATGATTATTCAAGTTTCAATTCCAACTGGTTCGATTAAAAGTTTTTTCGAATTCATTAGCTTTCAGGAATCCATCTAGTTTCAATTCCAACTGGTTCGATTAAAAGAATATCATTTTAATCAATCGCCCGGAGGAAACTTGTTTCAATTCCAACTGGTTCGATTAAAAGAGAAGAGATGTCAGTTCGACTACTGCTTGTGCTATGGTTGTTTCAATTCCAACTGGTTCGATTAAAAGACATTATTATCTCCGACAATATCGGTTATCATATGTTTCAATTCCAACTGGTTCGATTAAAAGAGAGACAAGCAGAAATGCAAGCAGCGATAAAATCGTTTCAATTCCAACTGGTTCGATTAAAAGAATAAAGAAAAAGCAATCGATATGCTAAATAAGCATATGTTTCAATTCCAACTGGTTCGATTAAAAGGGATAAAAGTCGTGACGTTAAGTGGCGTTTCAAGGAACTCTGTGCTGTGTCTATAGTACAAATATACATTTTTTTCGTGATTGTTTTCTGTCGATGTGCAATTGTATGAAAAGGCCCGGGGATCGACAGACATTTGTTGTATAGAAGGGGAGGAGCGGTGTTTATATTGTCCTTATTTATTGTGTGTTATGTTTATATATCGAGTCTTTGAGTATTTATGTTTTTTTCGTCCGTTTTATGTGTTTATTCTTATTGTTGCAATGCAACAGCTTTCTGCGATCTGTTACCTAAAATCAGGGAAAGTTAATAGCAAAAAGACGGTGACTTTTAAA
>JALCMP010000018.1 GCA_022648545.1 Bacteroidales bacterium
ATAATCTTCGGAAATATCAACGGGCTTAATGCCTTCGATCCTTCCAGGATGATAACTAACGAGCAAGACCCCGATATCATTCTAACCGATTTGCTCATATTTAATAGATCGGTAAAAATAAATTCGGAAAAATCGCCGCTGAAAAAAGAGATCCGTTACACAAAAAGAATAACATTAAAACACAGACAATCGGCATTCAGTATCCGTTTTGCTACCTTAAGCTTCATAAATTCAATAAAGACACAATATTTTTACAAACTACAAGGGTTCGACAAGAACTGGAATAAGGTAAAATATCCGCAGGCCACTTACACTAATCTTCCTGCAGGAAATTATAAATTCATCGTAAAGACAGGATTCAATGATAATGACCTCTCACAAAAAGAAGCGACACTGGAAATAAAGGTTCTTGCGCCGGTAATGCTGTCCATGCCCTTTATCCTTTTATATATAATATTGCTGATTTCCTTATGCATTTACGGATATGAAAGGGTAAGGAAAAACCATGAAAATAAAATAAAGCAGATAAATCTTGAAAACGAAAAAGCTCTGTACGATTCCAAAATGAAACTATACACAAATATAGTACACGAATTACGAACACCTCTGACTCTTATAATGGGACCGTTGAATCTTATAATGAAAGGCAAGGGCCCGGTTTCCGACTATGCCTCAGAACTCGGAGTAATAAAGAGCAACAGCAAAAGACTGCTGGATCTTATAAATTCACTAATGGATTACAGAAAAATTAAGGCCGGCGGCGAAAACCTTAAAATAGGGAAAACAGATATCTGCTTTATTTTACTTCAGATATACAACAGATTCAAGATTTCAGCCGAACTTAAAAACGTTAACATCTATATAAATCTTCCGGATGAAAACTGCTACGCCATGGTAGATCCCGAAGCTTTTACTAAAATTATAAGCAACCTGATTTCAAACGCATTAAAATTCACATCGTCATTTGTTAAAATATCTCTTGTCAAGACGGAAGATCGTTTGGATATAACCGTTGAAGACAACGGAATCGGGATTTCCCGGGAAAATCAATCCAAAATATTCGAAGCATTCTATCAGGTAAAAGAAAATACCCCGTCAGACAATATTGGTTCCGGAGTCGGACTCGTAATAGTAAAAGAATTAGTATACAAAATGAACGGCACAATAAAACTCGACAGTTCTCCCTGTAAAGGAGCAAAATTCATCGTTTCATTTCAAAACGGAGAAACGGAGGAAGAAGAGACCGGTCTGCCTTCCTCCCATATATCAAAAGAGCTACCACAGGAGCCCGATATCCGTAACAAAATATACACCATACTCATTACAGAGGACAACACCGACATGCGGAATTATCTTAAGACCCTTTTCGACAAAGATTACGAAATAATAACCGCAACAGACGGCAGAACTGCATATGAGAAACTTTCCGAAAGAAAAACAGACCTGGTTATAAGCGATATAATGATGCCGGGAATAGATGGCATAGAATTATGCAAAAAAATAAAAACAAACATAGAATTCAGTCATATTCCGGTAATCCTTCTTACTGCAAAAGTCGATCCCGTGGACAAAATAGAAGGATACAGGAATTTTGCAGACGCTTACATAGAAAAGCCATTTGACGAAGATATATTAAAGACACAGGTAAAAAGCATAATACTGAACAGAGAAAAGCTAAAAGAAAATTTCATAAAACAACCCACCAGCCTTATAAGCTCCATTGCTTCGTCCGACGCAGATAAAACTTTTCTAAACAAAATAACCTCTATAATCAACAAAAACATAAACGATCCGTCATTTTCCGTAGACGCTCTGGCTTCTGATCTATGCATGGGCAGATCAAATTTTTATAACAAGGTAAAGGCTGTCTCCGGAACTACACCTAACGAACTTCTAAAAATAATGCGGCTTAAGAATGCAGCATTACTCCTTGCAAAAAGAAAAGGCAACATAAACGAAATCAGCTACATGGTAGGATTTTCTTCTCCTTCTTATTTCGCCAAATGTTTCCTGCAGCAATTCGGATTAAACCCTTCCGAATACATGAAGAAGATAAAGAAATAAAAAGCCCCAATGTAGACTCCGGATCTAAAAAACCATCAAAACATCTCCTCACGAAGCAAAAAAGGAGTCGGCACCCCTCCTCCCTATCATTCCCCTAAATCCATTCCGCCCTCCTGCTCCCGAATTCCAACTGGTTCGATTAAAAGAACAGCATACCGCTCCAGTGGTATGCGCAAATCCAGGTTTCAATTCCAACTGGTTCGATTAAAAGCTGCAAGGTTGCTGGATATTGGAAATACCGGAACTCGAGTTTCAATTCCAACTGGTTCGATTAAAAGAAATGAACCTATTGATGCAAAGCAGATATTTACTGCCGTTTCAATTCCAACTGGTTCGATTAAAAGGGGGACTAGTTTGCTAAACTGAGTAATCCATAAGGATTGTTTCAATTCCAACTGGTTCGATTAAAAGAGGCACATAAAGGCCTTTTGCGGGCTGGATAAAAAGTTTCAATTCCAACTGGTTCGATTAAAAGTGCGTTAATCCGCATGAGTGCGTTAGCCACCATGCAGTTTCAATTCCAACTGGTTCGATTAAAAGTCTAATATTCATATTAAGAGAGAGAATGAATGTTCGTTTCAATTCCAACTGGTTCGATTAAAAGAAAGAAGAAATTGATAAAATGGATGAAGATAAGCGGTTTCAATTCCAACTGGTTCGATTAAAAGAAATCAGAATCAATATATATTACATAAGAGAAAGAGTTTCAATTCCAACTGGTTCGATTAAAAGTGAGTATCAACACAACCCGGAAGATTCGTACTATGTTTCAATTCCAACTGGTTCGATTAAAAGAGAATATGGAAGTGTAAATAAAGACAAGGTGACTTTGTTTCAATTCCAACTGGTTCGATTAAAAGAAGCCAAAACACAAAATATGTAGGCAGACCAACAAAAGTTTCAATTCCAACTGGTTCGATTAAAAGAGGGGATGTTGAGCGATATGGGGGATCCGAGAAAATGTTTCAATTCCAACTGGTTCGATTAAAAGACCCCGGTCCGAACATAAGAAGTTCCCGAACGTAGGTTTCAATTCCAACTGGTTCGATTAAAAGATTCATGACAAAAAAATTAAAGCCCGAAGTTTCCTCGTTTCAATTCCAACTGGTTCGATTAAAAGAACAGCCGAAAGAGCCATCGCCCCATCAGCCGTAAGTTTCAATTCCAACTGGTTCGATTAAAAGGTTTGGGCTTGTGTGCGTATCCTTTCCGATACCGTGTTTCAATTCCAACTGGTTCGATTAAAAGTTAGGGGCCTTTTCTTTGCCAGAGGGGTCTCTTGGTTTCAATTCCAACTGGTTCGATTAAAAGCCATGCGTTTACAAAGAATAGCAATCGCGAATACCAGGTTTCAATTCCAACTGGTTCGATTAAAAGGGATAAAAGTGGAGATATTGAGCAACGTTTCAAGGAACTCTGTGCTGTATTTGCCTTACAAATATACATTTTTTTCGTGATTGTTTTCTGTCGATGTGCAATTGTATGAAAAGGCCCGGGGATCGACAGACTTTTGTTGTTTGAAATAACAGGACCTGCGTTTATATTATTCTTATTTATTGTGCGTTATACCGGTGCTTCGAGCGTTTTGAATATCTGCGCTTTTCTGCTCGTTTTATGTGTTTTTTTCTTGTTGCATTGCAACAGCTTTCTGCGATCTGTTACCTAAAATCAGGGAAAGGTAATAGTAAAAAGGCTGTGACTTCTTAAATTCCGTCAGGATGCGAATTGACCCCGTAACAACTTTACACATAACATATTGTATATAACCATCTTAACCCCAAAACCCGACAGAAATGTTTTCGCATCCTGATTTTACGTTTTTTCACAATGTGCCTTGTATGTACCTGTGGAGCCGATTCGCAAAAAACAGGCTGTCAGGATGCTATTTTTGCTTTTTGGGAAGTGCTTTATCTGTAGTATTTTAGGATAATCGGGCAATCGCATCCTGACTCGTCCTGAAAAAAGTTGGCACCAAAACGAGTAAAAAGGGGAACAACTATCAAAGACAGGCAGGCGATTCTAAACCGGAAGATGTTGCATGAATATTTATTCGGAAAAACCCTTGAGACAATAAGCAAAAGATATGGAATAAAAAGTCGCAGAATAGAAACCATATTCAAGTAAATGCCAGGGAATAAAAACATTATCTTAAAAAAAGAGAAGACACCCACTATTAGGACGCGGTGTCTTCTCTAAACAATTATTAATCAAAATCTGTGAACCTCTTTCAGAACGAGGCATCCTGACTAATTTCACGAAATGTTTATAAACCGGTATGCTTTAACCGGAGTGTAAAATTTTAGAAAAGGTTTTTAATACCCTCTTATGGCTTTTATGCCAGGGAGAACTTTGCCTTCCATGTATTCGAGCATTGCTCCGCCGCCGGTTGAGACGAAACTGATTTTGTCGGCCAGTTTGTTTTTGTTTATTGCAGCTACGGAATCACCTCCGCCTACAAGCGAGAATGCTCCGTTTTCGGTTGCTTTTGCAACGGCCTTTGCTATTGCCGATGTTCCGGCAGCAAATTTATCCATTTCGAAAACACCCATAGGCCCGTTCCAAACGATTGTTTTTGATTTGGCAATTACATCTTCGAATGTTTTTACGGATTCGTCTCCGATATCTAGACCCATCCATCCCAGAGGAGTCTTGTCTATTCTTGAGAGGCATGTTTTTGCATCGGGAGCAAATTTATCGGCATTTACGCCGTCTACGGGAAGGTAGACATTAACACCTTTGGCTTTTGCTTTTTTTAATATATCCAAGGCTACTCCGAGTTTATCTTCCTCGCAAAGTGAATCACCTATTTTTCCGCCCTTGGCCTTGATGAACGTATATGTCATGCCTCCGCCGATAATCAGATTCTGAACCTTATCGAGAAGATTTTCTATAACCATTATCTTGTCGGAAACTTTTGCACCTCCCATTATGGCGGTAAAAGGAGCTTCGGAACTATTCAAAACCTTGTCCATGGCTTTGAGTTCGCTGTTTATGAGATATCCGAACATTTTGTTTTCAGCGGAAAAATAATCTGCGATAAGCGCTGTGGAAGCATGCGCTCTGTGCGCCGTGCCGAAAGCATCGTTTACGTATACCTCAGCATATGAAGCCAGATGTTTGGCAAATTCCTTTTGTTTTGGTTTTAATGCAGCTTTTGCTGCAGCTTTTTCTTCGTCGCTGGCAAATGTTCCCATCGGTTTGCCCTGCTCTTCTTCGTAGAAGCGCAGATTTTCAAGAAGCAGAACTTCTCCCGGTTTGATTCCGGAAGCCTGTTCGTCGGCATGAGCACAATCCGGTGCGAATGCTACTTTCGTCCCCAATAATTTTTCCAGAGCAGGTATTACCTGTTTCAGAGATAATTTAGGGTCCGGATTTTTTTTAGGTCTTCCCATGTGTGACATCAGTATTGCACAACCGCCGTCGCTCAGTATCTTTTTGATAGTAGGAAGTGCGCCTCTCAGACGGGTATCGTCTGAGACTTCCCCCGTTTCTTTGTTTAGAGGGACGTTGAAATCCACGCGTACGATCGCTTTCTTGCCTTTAAAATTAAAATCGTCAATTAATTGCATCGTATTAATATTATTTTGTATTTATAATGAAAAATCCTCCTCTGAAAGAAAAAATTCTTTTCAAAGTTACGAAAAATTTTATGCAGCCGATAAATTATTTTTCTACATAAAACGTACCGTAATATGTGCTTGTAAACGCCTGCAATAAAACTTTTAAAAAATTGTTATATCATAAAAAAAGGCTAACTTTACCACGTGAATTAAAGTTACAACTTCGCCATTTTTTTGTAAAATGGATTTTATTTCGGAACGATTCAATTAACGTTTTTACAAATATATAATTATGAAGTACTTAACAAACGACAAATTAACAATAGTAGGTGCAGCCGGAATGATCGGCTCAAATATGGCGCAAACCGCTGCTATGTTGGGCCTGACACCTAATCTCTGTTTATATGATCCATATGCAAAAGGACTCGAAGGAGTTGCAGAAGAATTATATCACTGCGGCTTCGAATCTTCTCATATAACTTTTACCAGCGATATAAAGGAAGCCTTTAAGGATACCAAGTATATTGTTTCTTCGGGCGGTGCTCCCCGTAAGGCCGGAATGACCAGGGAAGATCTGCTTGCAGGGAATTCCCAGATAGCAGAACAGCTGGGCAAAGATATAAAGTCATACTGTCCGGATGTAAAGCATGTTGTAATTATTTTCAACCCGGCCGATATAACTGGTCTGGTAACCTTGCTTTATTCAGGACTGAAACCTTGTCAGGTTACTACTCTTGCGGCATTGGACAGCACGAGGTTGAGAAATGAACTTACAAAATATTTCCATGTAAATCCTGAAGATGTAACAGGTTGTAGGACATATGGCGGACATGGAGAGCAAATGGCAGTTTTTGCTTCAACTGCAAAAGTTGCAGGGAAACCGCTTGCTTCCCTCATCGGTAATGAGATCTCTCAGGAAGAATGGGCAGCTCTGAGAGTAAGAGTTATCCAGGGAGGAAAGAAAATTATCGAATTAAGAGGACGTTCTTCATTCCAGAGCCCTGCATATCTTGCTATAAGAATGATTGAGGCAGCCATGGGAGGCAGCGAATTCGGCTGGCCTGTTGGTACATATATCAATAATGGTAAATATGCCAATATTATGATGGCCTGGGAAACGAAACTCGGTAAGAACGGGGTAGAGCTTCAAGAACTCGACGGAACTGCGGAAGAGATGAAAGAGCTTGACCAAAGCTATGTACACCTTTGTAAATTAAGAGACGAAGTCATTGAGATGGGAGTCATGCCTAAGATATCCGACTGGCCTTCTATCAATCCGAATCTTAAATAAATATTTTTTAAGAATGATTTAAAGGGCCGTTTTTTTAACGGCCCTTTTTTTATAAATTGTAGAATGAAAAACATTGAAATATCCACTGTCCTTTTGTCTTTTGCGTTATGTCTTATTATATGTATCGGTATATCTTCCTATAACTGTTACCATGTAAATGAACAAATTGCGAAAGATTGGTCTACCAGGAGCGGATGTCTTAATGATTTTTCTCTTGATGACTCGTTAAAAAAATATTGCAGCAATGAGAAGGAAAGGGAAGCTCTAAGGTTTATTTATGCATATATGCCTCTTGGTGATATTGCCGATTATTCTACCGGTTTTTTTGCCGTCCAGGCAGAATGTTCTCTCAGTGCCCAAAAAGAGATGCCTTGGGGCGGAAAGATTCCCGGTGTAATATTCAGACATTTCGTCCTTCCGATAATAGTAAATAATGAGACTATAGAGACTGCCAGGCTTGTAATGTTCCGCAGCCTGAAGATACGGGGAGGAATCTGTATTTGCCGTATCCGCTCTTATGTCAGTAGGTATCCCTGCAAGGCAGGTCTATACTCCGCGTTGG
The DNA here is from genome assembly GCA_022648545.1 of Bacteroidales bacterium. Taxonomy (GTDB): domain Bacteria; phylum Bacteroidota; class Bacteroidia; order Bacteroidales; family UBA932; genus Egerieousia. The sequence goes on from JALCMP010000018.1 coordinate 7,478, forward strand.
GAACATAGCGACGATAATCCTTATAATGTTGTCGTTTCTCCGCGTGGTGTGGTGAGACTTGGATGTGCCGATGAACTGTCGAAAAAAATATTGTTTGTTGCATTATGCCGTACTGCGGGTATTCCGGCAAGAATAGAAGAAGTAGAAAGAAAATTACAGTATTGGGATAAAAGTCTTGAACCATGATAATGCTCGACTGTGGATATTATTTTTTAACAACCGGATACAGGCTTGAAAATGGGAGTGCGCTGGCGACAATGACGTTTTTCAACATAAAAGCCGGAGAAAACAAGAAAGTGGAACTTGTAATCAGGAACAGAAAAAGTCATTTAAACGCAATAGGGAAAATAAACGTGTCAAATGAATTTTTGCCTGTTGAAAATACTATAAAGGGGAACGTTTAAAGAGGGCAGTGGACAATTAATAAGAACAGAATAAAACAGACACAATTAAAAATTTTTAATATGAAAAGTAGAATTACTGAAGCCGTAATACTTTCTCTGGGTATTATTATTATGGGAATGTCGTTAAGGGCAGGAATTAATGACTTTAAGGACAAAGAACGTACCGTAAGCGTAAAAGGATTGTCGGTAAAGGAAGTTAAGGCCGATAAGGTTGTATGGCCGCTTATTTACAAGCTGTTGGGAAATAATATCCCGTCTTTGTATGACCAGATACAGAGTCAGAATGCAAAGATATTACAATTCCTTAAGGAGAAAGGAATAAGCGATGAAGAAATAAGCATAAATCCTCCGAAAATAATAGATCTGAACGCCGACAGGTATAATCAGAATAAAACGGGATTCAGGTATAATTCAACCTCAGTAATTATTGTAACGTCTTCTAAGGTGGACCTTGTGCGCAAGCTAATTGCGGAGCAGGGCGAACTCTTGAAGAAAGGGGTAGTTATTACCGGAGGAGATTATCAGTATAACATTGCTTACGGATTTACCAGACTTAATGAAATAAAACCCGAGATGATAGAAGAAGCAACGAAGAATGCCAGAGCAACCGCGGAAAAATTTGCAAGAGACTCCGACAGCAAACTCGGAAAAATCAAATATGCTTCACAGGGACAGTTTTCAATTTCAGACCGTGATTCATATACGCCGTACATTAAAAAAATACGCGTAGTCTCGTCCATTCAATACTATCTAAAGAAATAACTGTTATTTTTGCAATATATCTCTAATAAAAAACATGAACAGAAAAAGACATATAGAAACATCCTGTGTTCAGGCCGGATGGAATCCGAAAAACGGAGAACCGAGAGTCCTTCCCATTTATCAAAGTACTACGTTCAAATATGATACGAGCGAAGAGATGGGTAAACTTTTCGATCTTGAGAAAGAAGGTTATTTTTATACCAGGCTACAGAATCCTACGAACGATTGTGTTGCAGCTAAAATAGCCGAATTGGAAGGCGGAGTTGCAGCCATGCTAACATCCTCGGGACAGGCTGCTTCGTTTTATTCCGTATTCAATATTTGCGAGGCAGGTGATCATTTCGTAACCACTTCCCAGATTTACGGCGGGACTTACAATCTTTTCGGAGTTACCATGAAGAAACTCGGTATAGATTCTACATTCGTGGACGAAAATTCGGACGAAGAAGAAATATCAGCTGCATTCAGACCTAATACTAAAGCTCTTTTTGCTGAAACAATATCCAATCCGACGCTTGCTGTTCTTGATATAGAAAAGTTCGCAAGAATTGCACATGAACACGGTGTCCCACTTATCGTTGATAATACTTTTGCAACTCCTATAAACTGCCGTCCGTTCGAATTTGGTGCCGATATAGTAATACATTCTACTACAAAATACATGGATGGTCATGCTACGAGTGTAGGCGGAGCAATAGTGGACAGCGGCAATTTCGACTGGGAGAAATACGGAGACAAATACAAGGGCCTTACGGAGCCTGATCCTTCTTATCATGGACTGGCATATACCAGAGCCTTCGGAAAGAAAGCATATATTACCAAGGCTACCGCACAGCTTATGAGGGACCTGGGCTCCATTCCGTCTCCGCATAATGCATTTTTGCTTAACCTCGGCCTCGAAACTCTTCATTTGAGAATGCTCCGTCACTGTGAAAATGCGCAGAAGGTGGCCGAATATCTTAAGGGGAATCCAAAGGTTGCCTGGATAAATTACAGCGGACTTCCCTATGATAGATATCATGCTCTTGCACAGAAGCAATTCGACGGGGGAAGAAGCTGCGGCGTAGTTACCTTCGGGCTGAAGGGCGGAAGGGATGTTTCCATAAAATTCATGGATAATCTTAAACTTTGCGTAATCGCAACACATGTTGCCGATTGCCGTACGTGTGTTCTTCATCCGGCAAGCCATACTCACAGACAGCTTACTGACGAGCAGCTTCTTGAAGCAGGAATCCAGCCGGATCTTATAAGATTCTCTGTGGGAATAGAGAATGCAGAAGATATAATAGCCGACATAGATCAGGCATTAAAAGCATAAATCATGATATTGTCCGAAGAAACCAAGATTGAGATATATCGTTCTCAACAGAACGAAATTACGGAAAGCGTATTGTACAGACGTCTGGCTTCCATTGAAAAAAATGAATCGAACAGGAAGGTTCTGGTGCGTATAGCCGAAGAAGAAAAGACACACTATGAGATTCTGAAGCAGTTTACCGGACGTGAAGCTTCCCCAAAGAAATTCCAGATACGGAAGTATTATCTTATGGCCCGTATTCTCGGACTTACATTTACCATCAAGTTGATGGAAATGCATGAAGGTTATGCTAATAATAATTATAACCGAATTGCCGATGAAGAAGAGCAAAGAGAACATACTGAAGGTGTTTCGGGGAAGAATGAATCCGGCGAAGAGATGTCGGCGAATTCTCCCGTAAAGGTTCTGCGTAAATTGTCCGTTGATGAAGATTCGCACGAGCAGAGACTTATTGCACTTATTAATGAAGAAAGGTTAAGCTATATGGGGTCTGTCGTACTGGGACTTAACGATGCCCTCGTTGAATTTACAGGAGCTCTCGCCGGCTTTACCCTGGCTCTTAGCGATAATAAACTTATTGCCCTTACCGGATGTATTACCGGAGTCGCGGCAGCCCTGTCCATGGCTTCGTCGGAATACCTTTCTACCAAAACGGAAGCCGATGGCAGCAAACATCCAGTAAAAGCTGCCGTATATACAGGAATAACGTATTTTATAACAGTAATAGCCCTTATCCTTCCTTATATACTTATAAGCCGTGTTCTTGTAGCTCTTGCAGTAATGCTTGTAATCGCAATATTGATTATAGCTCTTTTCAATTATTACTATGCAATAGCCCGCAGCGAAAGCTTTAAAAGAAGATTCATGGAAATGGCTGTCCTTAGTTTCGGTGTTGCCGGAATAAGTTTCGTCATAGGTTATCTGTTGAAATTATTTACCGGAATTTCGTCATAAAAACTCGGGATTCTTCCGTGGTCTTAACATAATGTTAATTAATAAGGGGCTCTTTAAGTAAAGAGCCCCTTTGTCGTTGAACATACAAAGAAAGGGTTCTCTATACGGCGAGTATGTCAGTGAATTGTTCTACTGCCTTTATACAAGCCTTCTCGGCTTCCTTTACACTGTTAAACATCATAATGGCATCAAGTATTGTTCCATCTATCAGAGTGAAAAAATGTATGCTGAGGATGTGAGCGTCAATTGTTCTTCTTATAGAGCCGTTTTGTTGTGCTTCTTTAATTATTTTTTCAAGGAAGTTAGTAGATTCTTTAAATTTTTCCAATCTTTTCTCTTTCAGGATAGAATGCTTTGGATATTCAGCCATTATGCTTAAATAATTTAGTCCGTCTGTTTCGGGGATTGATTCTGATATTGCATTGAAAGGCTTATACGAAAATTTTACAATGGAAAGCAACTTGTCCTTGAATGATTTATCTTTGGCACAGGCAATACTTTCATATTCGGCGCTTCCGAAAAAGAATTTGTCTATAATTTCCACAAAGAGTTTTTCCTTGCTTTTAAAGTAATGATAAAATGTTCCTTTTGAAGTATCGGATTTGTTGATTATTTCATTTATTCCTACGGAATAGCCCCTTGTCAGGAAAAGTTTGAAGGCGGTTTCTATGATTCTATCCTTTGTATTGGGCATATTATTTTTTTAAGATTTGGACAGATATTCTTTGTCCCATATTTCATTTGTCAAAGTAAGTAATTCTTTATCATAATTAACTAAGTTGTCGTAATATTTTTTGTCTTTGATAATATCCTCTGCAGCTGAGTTTTCCCCCATGGCGTTTGCCGTAAGTATGTTTTTTCTAAAATTAGCATAATGATCCCTTATAGAGCAGGGCATTAAGAGATTGTTTGCATGCATCTTATCCTTGAGTTGCGTATCGTATTGCCATTGACGGCCGTTTTTCATAAATTGAGAACTTAATGCGTCTCCAAAAGATTTTCCGTTGGAGTATAATTCGTTAAGATTATCTATTTTATAAGGGACGAATACACAAGGCATTATATCTCCGTTCCAGTCGATATAAAGGTATCCTCCGCTTCTTCCGTAGGCTATGCAGCCGTTTGTTAATACGCCGCTGTTCCAGAAATCTGCAACAGGATATTTCCTTGAATTCATCATATCCTCCCATTTTCTGTATAGTTTTATTCGCTGTTGCGGTGACGGCATCATATTAAATGCAGCTTCGCCGCGGCCTATAGGCATTAACTGGAACTGCCACATGAAGGTTGCGCCCAATTCATCGAAGTAGTATTTGTAAAAGTCGTCGGAAAGCAGCAGGTCAGTATTTTCAGAGGTCGCAGTAACTGATATAAGGAAAGGAAAACCTGCATTTCTCATGTTTCCCATTGCCTGAAGTATCCTTTTATAAACACCTTTTCCACGCCGTGCATCGGTCTCTTTTTCGTAACCTTCTACGGAAATAGCAGGTACGGCATTTCCCAGTTCCGCCAGACGTTCGGCCATTTCTTTATTAATTAATGTTCCGTTTGTATAGAACATAAAGAAAACATCATTGTATTTTTCAAAGATATCCAGAAGAGTTTTGTCCCCGTCTTTATACATGAGTGGTTCTCCTCCGCTAATTACAATGAAACGTCCTCCTCCTTCGTTCCTGAATTCGTTTACAAGTCTGTCGAAAGTCTCGTAAGAAAGGTGGGGTACAGTTTCACTGTTGCTGCAAGCGTAGCAGTTGGTGCATTTTAGGTTGCATTTCTGACTTGGAGAAATAACCAGAAAGCCAGGTGTTTCAGCACCATATTTAGAGTAAAAGCTGTCCTTGTATTTCTGAAATGCCGTTTGATCGCTTTGGAAGGCACCGTTTATGAATACATCGGATAATTTTCGAAGTGATTTACCGGAGAAATAGTTTTTGTTCATATTTATTACAACCCTGTTCAAAAGGGCGGAAGACCACTGGTATTTTTTCAGTTTTATTGCCTTAAGGTCTTCTTCCTGATTGTTTTTCACAATACTATAGTACATTTTTGAGTCCAGCCTTCGTGCTATGAACTTTCTTCCTAATTTATTGTCCGCCATTTTAAGCAGAACATCACTTATTTCACTTAGTTTCATAATATAAAATTTAATATTTAGTTTACGGTCTTAGACAGACCGGTCTGTAAATATAAGTATAATTTTATAATATGTTGCGTATTATTAAAGAATAGAGAAATTTATCGCAGTTAAGAAAATACAACATTTTCCATTTCATGGAAATGTTCTTCAATACTTTTGAAAAGTGCCGTTTGTGAATGAGCTCTTACAAGATTATGTTTTTCGTATTTTGTCTTATAGTAGGTATCTCCGTTTATGTAATCCATTAAGAATCTAAGTGCTTGTTCATAGGTTATGTAAAGGACGGAAAATGGCAGGGATTGTTTTTCGGAAGATGTCAATGTTTTATTCATGTATTTTAAGTATCCTTTGGTAAAAGCTTTGTACATGTTCATGTCAAGGGCTATTTTTGAAATATCCGGTTCGTCTTCTGCTGCAGTAGATGCATATGTTCTTATGGCATCACCGAAATCGTTGAAAGCCGGAGCTCTCATTACTGTATCGAGATCAACCATCCCTAATATATTATTGTTCTTGTCGAAGAGTATATTGCTTATTTTTGTATCGTTGTGAGTAATTCTACGCGGAATTTTTCCATTCTCTACATCTTTGTAGAATTCGGTCATATTGTTGCGGTATTTTTCTATCCAGTCTATTTCTTTTTTACATTCCGAAATTCTGCCTGCAGGATCGTCCTTAAGACATTTATCCCATTCCCGCAGTTTAAATATAATATTATGGAATCCTTTTATCGTTTCGTCCAGAGGCAAATCAAAATCTGATAGCATTTGCTGGAAATCACCTATTCCGGTGCCTCCCTTGTATGCAAGTTTAGCATCGTCAACAATATTATAAGAAACGGCATCGGGTATTAAAAGGCATACTGTCCAGAAATTGCCGTCGGGGTCCTGAAAATACGATTTGCTTCCTTTTTTTGTTTTAATTATGGTAAGAGTTCCCTTGTAAGGGTCGTCGTTTCTGGCTTTAAGTTTTTTCTTTATATGTGCAGTAACTTTTTCAATATTGGACATCATGCCCGGAATATCAGGAAATACCGATTTGTTTTTTTTCTGCAATAAATAATCCGGAGAATTTCCACAGGTGGTGATAGTATATGTGTCGTTTATGAAACCTTCGCCGAGCGTTGTTATTTTATAAATAACTCCTTTTATTTCGAATTGTCCCAAAATATCGTTGATTTTCATCTTCATTGATTTATGGTTATTTGTTTTCTTTTTCAAAGCTTAACAGTAATACAGATATTATTGCGGCTGCGATTCCGAATATTTGTATTGCGGGAGGGACAACCCTGTAAATTATTAATGATATTATTACGGTAAGAACCGGAGCCAGAGCGTTGGTTAGAGGCGAAACTATCATTGCCTTACCATACCTCATGGCATATACCAGACATAAGGCCCCTATAGCATTGAGAATCTGAACCATAAAGGCCAGGTAAGGGCCCTTGAATCCCAAATAGATATTTGCGGAAAAATTTGTCATAAGTAACGCTATGGGAACCAGAATTATTCCGGAAATTACCATATAAACGAATATGCTTTCGGCCTCGGGACTGTAGTTGTTTGCAACTTTCATTATGAAACCCTGGATTCCCCAGAAGGCGAAAACCAATAGAGAAAGTATCAACCAAAGATATCCCGAAGTTCTTGCTTCGACCGGACTGGAGTATGAAATGCAGAAAATGGCAATGAAAGCCAGTATTATGCCAAGAATGCTTTTTATGCCGGCCCGTTCATGCAATATGATAGTTGATAATATAACCGTAAGTATGGGAGAAAGAGAAATAAGCGGAAATATTATATATGCAGGCCCTTCCATAAGGGCTTGAAAAAGTATTAATTGGCCACCTGCTCCCAGTAGCCCGGTTGCCATGCCCAGAGCAACCGATTTTATTCTTGTGTCAAGTTTGAATTTTATATTTACGAGAGCTGCGATCCCGCAGATAAACATTGTTATTGCCCAAACTACGTATGTAAGGGTGGGGGGAAATCCTGCCTTTTCCGGAATTTCGGAAAAAGCACCCCATACGCCCCATGTCAGTGTTGTTACAAGAGCATAAAATAGCCAATTCTTTTTTACCATTATATATTAAAGTTGTTTTCTTTCTGGTTAATATCTACGACATAAAGTTTTATTCCCTGTCTTTCTATATTATCACGGCTTTCCTGAGATATACCGCTGTCGGTTACTATTGTGTTTATTGCAGAAAGAGGAGCTATAAAGGAAAAACTTTTCTTTTCGAATTTGCTTGAATCCATTATGGCGATCACCTCATCGGCTGCTTCTATCATAGTTTGATTTAAACGTGCTTCTTCTGCATTAGGCGTAGATAATCCGCGGGTAAAATTGCAGCTGTCTACTCCAAGAAACAATTTGTCGCAGAAATGAGATTTCATGGTGGATTCCGCCTGTATTCCTATCGTTGAAAGAGACTCGTTCCTTAAATATCCGCCCAAGACTATAACATTGAATTTATCATATTCAGCAAGCCGGGACGCAATATTAATTCCGTTTGTTATTATCGTAAGATTGTCGAATTCCGACAAATTATTTGCTACCTGCAACGATGTTGTCCCGGAGTCTATTATTATTGTTTCTCCGTTTTTTATGAGAGAGGCCGCTTTTTCCCCTATTAGTTGTTTTTCACGAATTTTTCTCTGTGTCTTATTGGAAATAGGGATGTCGGTATAATTATCCTGTTTTACAAGGACAGCACCTCCTTTAACCCTTATGAGAAACTTTTGCTCTTCTAATATAGCCAGGTCTTTCCTTATTGAGACTTCGGAAATTCCATACATCTTTACCATCTCCTTTATGGAGAATCTGTCTTTTTTGTGCAGAAGATCTATTATTTGTGATCTTCTTTCCTTAGCCGTCAGTTTATTTTGCATAGAAATAATTTTTATTTCCGTAAAGATAATATTTTATATTAAAAAATAAAACATATATGGTCTTTTTGAAATATTATATTTCATTTTTTAACATAATTGGGCTGTATGTTGCATTTTGTTATTGCAAAATTAATGAATTTATTTATAAAAAATAATTATATGCTGTAAAATATTATTAAAATAAATACTTTATTATATCTTTACAAAAATAAAATATCATATTATAATAATTTATCATGAAGAAAATAATAAAAAACGTACTGACATTTTTATCGGTTTTTATCTTTTTTGTTTTTGCAAACGATCTGGTGCTTGCGCAGAATAAGAGCAGGAATTCCGGAAAGAACTCAAAGACAGCGAAACTTACCATGAATCCAATCAAACCTACAGGATGGAAGGCTCCTGACATCGACAAACTTTATCCTGATACATGTGCGGATCATTCTTCCGAACCATATATATCACGCTACCCTGATATTCCGATAATAGATGCACATACACATGCATCCGGGAAATATAGTACTGTAAGAAATTACCTTAAAATAAGTTCAATTATAAAAAAAGAATATCACTCCGATCTTGCCTGCTGGATTGATCTTGATAAATGGGAAAATCCTATCACTTCTGTTGATTCGGTTGAAACAGCAGCAGATGGCCGTATTTTATGCTCTTTTGGAGATTATGACGTACATATATATAATAGAAGGGATATAGCTGAAAAGAAAAAAGAAGGTTATATCGGGTGTAAGTTTTGGTTCGGTCCGTATTACAGAAGAATGACCGACAGCAGTCATCTTATAAAAAACATAGATGATCCGCGATTGTCTTCCATGTTCAGGGCAATGGAAAAAGAACATATGCCAATGACCTCTCTGCATATTGCCGATCCAAACGGTCCGTTTTCCCGGAGAGGTGAATGGTGTGCGGATCCGGTTTTCTTCTGGGGGCAGATAAGGTCTTTGGAGAACATCGTAAAAAAATATCCACGGCTTACTTTTGTGATTGCGCATGGCGCCTGGCTGAATAATCAGGACGCGCAATTAGATTATATGAGATATCTACTTGACACATATCCTAATTTATATATAGATATTGCGGCCACCTTCCAGTATTATTATTTGCTGGATCGTAAGAATCTCCGTGATTTCATGATAGAATACTCCGATAGAATAATTTATGGAACAGATGTATCTGACGAAGGAGATAATGATCCTGAAGGCATTGCCGCCAGGTATGCAAGAACCTTCAGAATACTCGAAACCGCAGATACCGTAATAGGCGGAGGGTTTTTCAATGGGCCAGATATAAAGGGGCTTGCTCTTCCGCGTGCAGTTCTTGAAAAAATATATTACAAGAATGTACTTAGGATTTATTCCCTAACATTGAAAAACAGGAGACTTTCTATAAAGAAATAGTTTCTATTTTAAACATATGGTTAATAAATGGAATGCGATATTTCATTTATTAACCATTTTTTGTTTGTTATAGTGTAAAATGCATTTTAAAATGAAATATTATTGAAATAATGTTATGAAATTAAATATTTTAATATACATTTGTGTCGAAACAAAATAAATATGGGATTAATCGTATCAGATATGATAAATAAAATAACATTTAACCAAACCTACAAGGAAATAATGCAGCAGCCCTATACATTATATGCAACATTTGAAACCATAAGGAGTAACAAGGAGCAAATCGTTAAATTCTTAAGAGATCGCGACATTGATAGGAATTCTAAAATTATCTTTTCAGGAGCAGGTTCTTCTGCCTATATCGCCGATTCTATAGTATGTCTTTATAAAAAGGATGGTTTTTTGGATGTCCGTTCGGTCCCTACTACGGATATAATAACAAATCCTGCATTTTATCTGGATCGGGAAAAAAGGGTAGTCGATATTTCATTCGGACGTTCCGGAGATAGCCCAGAGAGCGTTGCTGCATATGATATAATAAATAAGTTTTGCAACAATCCCTCACATATAATAATTACTTGTAATTCCAAAGGCGCTCTTGCCGAAAAGGCGCGTAATAATAAAAATACACTGGCCCTGATAATGCCTGATCTTACAAACGACAGAAGTTTGGTTATGACGAGTAGTTTTACCTCAATGATGTTGGCTGGCCTGCTTCTAAAGAATATAAAAGTAATAGAAGAAGAAAAAAACAGGATTGAAGAAGCCGTTGCCTTTGGAAAATCTCTTTTGGAAAATCCATCTTTTGCCGCTCATGTAAGCAAAATGACGGAATTACCGATAGAAAGGGCAGTCTTTCTCGGAAGCGGACCGCTGAAGGGAATAGCCAGGGAATGCAATCTTAAACTCCAGGAAATGACAGATGGAAGGATAATATGTGAATATGATTCTTTTATGGGACTTAGACATGGCCCCAAGGCCGTTATAAAGCACAATACCATGGTAGTTTATTTGTTGTCAGATGAAAATTATACAAACATGTATGAATTTGATCTAATCAAACAGGTGAATACAGAAAATCATCCGGCTCTTCAGGTCGTCGTATCAAGATCTAAAATGCCTGTCGATTTTTCAGATATCGTGGATATGGAATTGAATGATCCTACTTCTTTTTCTCTGGCCGACAACGAATATAAGTATATACCGTTCGTCTTTGTCGGTCAGTTGCTAGGATATTCATTTTGTACGGAAAAAGGTCTGAATCCCGATAATCCGTCCGTGTCGGGAACAATTTCAAGAGTTGTGAACGGAGTAAAAATATATGAATATAAAATATAAAAATACTTGATTATGGAACATTATAATGATCTTCCCAAAGTGGAAAAGATTATGAATCGCATTGAGATTCTTAAGAATAAAGGCATGAAACCTATGACCCTTCTTGGTGTTTGCCCTAACTCTCCCTCTGTAATAAAAGCCGGATTCCGTGCCGCTAAAAGAAATAATGCACCTATTCTTTTTGTGGCAACTCTTAATCAGGTGGACTGCGATGGTGGTTATACCGGGATGACCCAGGAAGATTTTATTAAAGTGCTAAAGATGGAAGCCCGTAAAAACGATTATGACGGACCTTATGTAGCAGCCGTAGATCATGGCGGACCATGGCTCAAGGATAAGCAGACAATTGAAAAATGGAGCTATGAGCAAGCTATGAAAGGAGTCAAAAAATCTTTCGAAGCTGCTGTTCTTGCCGGATATGATATGATACATGTGGATCCCACCGTTGACAGAACTCTGTCAGAGGGGGAAAAGATAAAAATAGAGACAGTTGCAGACAGGACCGTGGAACTTATTTCTTATGTTGAGAAATTCAGAAGGGAAAGAGATCTTCCTTCCATATCATATGAAGTCGGGACAGAAGAAGTACATGGAGGTCTGGCAGATGAAAAGACTTTTGATAAATTTCTCGTATTATTGAAATCCGGTTTGAGAAAGGTCGGTTACGAAGATGTCTGGCCATGCTATATTGTTGGAAAGGTTGGAACTGACTTGGATACTGCATATTTCGACAAAGAAGTAGCCAGCGAACTCACTGCAAGAGTGAAGCCTTACGGAAGTTATATAAAAGGGCACTATACTGATGGTGTGGAAAATCCTCAGGATTACCCCCTGTGCGGTATGGGCGCCGCAAATGTAGGACCTGAATTTACTATTTCCGAATATGATGCGATTGCCGAACTGGAAATACTGGAAAAACGATTCTATGAAAATAACAGGGTCGCCCTGCCATCCAAAATAGCAGAGGTAATAGAGAAACTGGTCGTTTCTTCCGGCCGATGGAAAAAATGGCTTCATCAAAACGAATCCGGCAAAGACTTTTATTCCCTGGATCCTAATCGCAGAAACTGGTTGATTAAAACTGGAGCCAGATACATATGGCAGCAACCTGAGACGATAGCGGCAAGAGGCCTGCTGTATGATAATCTTAAGGACAACGGCATAGATGCGGAAACAATCGTTCTTTCAAGAATCGAACACGATATTGATAAATATTATAATGCATTTAACATAGTTAATCTCAATGATTATCTAAAAGATTAAATCTATTCAGAATGAAGAAAACGGATATAATAGCTCTGGGAGAACTTAACGTAGATCTCATATTAAATGATATCAACGGTCTCCCAACGGTTGGCAAGGAAATAATTGCCGAAAAAATGGTAATGACCCTCGGTAGTTCCACGGCTATTTTCGCCGCCAATGCTGCTACTCTTGGGGCCGAAGTTGCCTTTATGGGAATGGTGGGACATGACGATTTTGGTGCGTTCGTAAAAAATAATCTGCGACAAAAAGGAGTAGAAACATCATTTATATCTGAGTCTGATAATTATTCCACGGGACTGACCGTCGTTCTTAGTTATAAAGAAGACAGGGCTAACGTAACGTATCCGGGAGCTATGAATTTTATGGGAATAAATGAAATAAACGGAGATGCAATTAAAAATGCCAAGCATGTTCATATATCTTCATTATTCATGCAGGAAGCATTGCATCGTGATATTGTAGGAATACTAAAGCTTATAAAGAAAAGCGGTGCAACTATATCGCTTGATACACAATGGGATCCTTCCGAAAAGTGGGATCTGGATTACAGGCAGATACTTCCAATGGTAGACGTCTTTATGCCTAATGAAACTGAATTAAAAGCGCTGACCCGTACTGATAATATAAAAGATGCAATTGAAAGAATTCGTGATTATGCAAATGTTGCGGTAATAAAAAAAGGTTCGAACGGATCTCTTATGCTTAAGCAAAATGGGGAATTAAAGAATCTTCCTGCATGTATAAATATAAATGTCGTAGATACCGTTGGTGCCGGAGATAGTTTTAATGCGGGTTTTATTCATGCATTTGTAAAAGGGGAATCTCTTGAGGAATGTCAGGAAGCCGGAAATATTACCGGAGCCGTAAATACAACGGCGGCAGGAGGTACAGGGGCATTTATTTCAAAGGACAAAGTGTCCGAAATAGCTTGTCGTCAATTCGGAAAAATTTTATCGTTATGAAAAGATACTTACAAAAAAATTCCGGATTTCTGATTCTGTTCATACTGCAATTCGTCTTTTTGTCATGTTCCGGACCGAAAGAAATATGTTCGGGGGAATTATCGGTTTCTGTTGATAATAATATGCAATTGCAATTTTCTTCCGGGTATGCTTCGGATTTTTTCGGTAAAAAACCGATATCGCCCGACAGTGTCGTTTTCAAGAATGGAGCGGCAGAAAATTTTTTATTGACCGGAATTAAAAGAAAGAAAATTTCAGATGAATTCGGGGCCGGGTACGAATATATCATAACGGGAGAAGGGAATGTGGCGGACTCCAAAATAAGAAAAGAAATAACTATTTCATCTTATAATACAATTCCGTCGACATTGTTTTTCAAATATAAATATACAAATATATCGGATGATACGCTTTTGCTATCAGATGTGAAAACCGATATGATTGACGTAGTATCAAAAGGGGACGATCCCGATTTCTGGTCTTTTCAGGGAGAATCCACATCATTTAGGAAATCCTGGATACTGCCGGTAAAAAGTGGTTTCAGTCAGAGAAATTTCATGGGGATGAGTAACTCTGATTATGGCGGAGGTATTCCGTTGACATGTCTTTGGCGCAAGGATGCAGGAGTTTCTCTCGGACATATTTCCGACGTACCGCAATTGATTTCCTTACCTGTCAATATGAAAAAAGAAGATAAGAGAGCAAAAATATGTATGGAAAGAAATATGAGGGATTCTGTTGTAATACCGGCCGGACATTCTTTTTCTACAATAACTTCTTTCGTGCACGTGTATTCTGGCGATTGTTTTATGCCTCTTAGAGAATATTCCGCACTGATGGCTAAAAGAGGAATAATAATGCCTGTATCCGAACCCGATGCTTTTGAATCGGCATGGTGCGCATGGGGCTATGAAAGACATTTTACGACATCGGAAATTCTTGCGACTCTTCCCAAGGTAAAGGAATTGGGAATAAAATGGGTAACGCTGGATGACGGATATCAGATTGCCGAAGGCGACTGGAATTTGAACAAGACCAAATTCCCTCATGGTGATATAGATATGAAACGGTTAGTTGATTCAATACATTCATATGGCCTTAAAGCCCAGATATGGTGGGCTCCGCTTGCAGTCGATCCCGGAACGACATTCCTTAAGGAGCATCCCGATTGCATTATGACCGACAAGAATGGCAAACCTTATGATATATCATGGTGGAACAGTTATTATATGTCTCCGATAGATACGGATGTGATAGCGGAAACAAAGCGTTTGGTTATAAAATTCATCAAGTATTATGGATTCGACGGTTTGAAACTCGACGGCCAGCATCTTAATTCAGTCCATCCCGATTATAATCCCGCTCATACGCCCGATGATCCAGACAAGGCTAATCGTATGCTTCCTTTATTTTTTAAGATGATATATGATACTGCCAGAGATCTTAATCCTCATGCATTAATACAGCTTTGTCCGTGCGGGGATTGCTTTTCCCTTTATAATATGCCTTACGTTAATCAGTTTGTTGCGTCCGATCCGCAGAACAGCTGGCAGGTAAGGAGCAAGGGTTATGTCCTGAGGGCCATGGCTCCCAATACAGCTTATTTTGGCGATCATGTTGAACTTACTGATAACGGAAATGATTTCCGGACCCAGCTTGGAATAGGAGCTGTTCCGGGCAGTAAATTTACCTATCCAAAGAATGATCCGCATGTAAAAGAAGATTATTCGTTGTCCCCAGACAAGGAAAAGCTGTGGAAAAAGGCCTTTGGAATATACATGATGACTAAAATTTCGGAAGGTGAATATGTACCCGGGTACTATGATATCGGTTATGACAGACCGGAAACACATTTTATAAGGAAAGGAGATACGCTTTATTATGCCTTTTATGCAAAAAATTATTGTGGAGATCTGGATATAAAAGGACTAGACGGAAATACTTCCTGGCGGGTTTATGATTATTTCACTGAAAAGGATATGGGACAAGTCGATGCTTCAAACCATATTATAAAGAATATGAGCATAAAAGGTGCGCTTTTGTTAAGACTTACAAAAATATAATCCTGAGGTCGTAACTATGAAAACTATCGGATATATAATTCTTCAGTTAAGCGTAATTTTTACATTGTCGTGTTCAAGGTGCATGAATTTGAGCACCGGAGGTATGTCTGTTTCCATAAATAAAAACATGCAGTTCCATTTTGCCGTCGGAAATTCCGTTAATCCTGTAGAAAAAGGGTATTCTGATATAGATAGTCTTTTTTCGGAAAAAGGATCTTCCGGGAAATTTGTTCTTAAAAATATAATAAGAATCAAAGTAAATGAAGAACCGGGCCCTGGGATACGTTATATTATTAAGGGAGAAGGAAAAGTTGGCGGTTCTAAAATAAGAAAGGAAATCTTTCTTACCGATTATGAGAAGTATCCATCCGTGGTTTTTATTTCATTCAGATATACGAATCTTACTTCTGCTACTATTTCGCTGAGAAAAATTAAGTTCGATATTTTACATTTTTCTTCCGGGGGAGATGATCCGGATTTTTGGTCTTTCCAGGGGGAATCATCTCCTTTAAGAAAATCGTGGATATTGCCGGTGAGAAAAGGCTTTTACCAGAAAAATTATATGGGAACCAACGAATCCGATTATGGCGGCGGAATCCCGGTTTCATGTCTATGGCGAAAAGATGCGGGGTTTTCCGTTGGTCACATATCAGGAATGCCCGAGATAGTATCTCTACCTGTATTGATGGGTGAAAATGATAAATCGGCTGAAATGTGTATTGAAAGAAATTTTGATTTGCCTTTCAAACTTGCCGGAGGTGAATCTTTTTCTACCATAACTTCCTTTATTGAATCATATAACGGAGATTGCTTCATGCCTCTTAGAAGATACGCTTCTATTATGGCCAAGCATGGTATTATAATGCCGGAATCAGAGCCGGATGCGTTCGGATCAGCTTGGTGTACGTGGGGATATGGTAGTAATTTTACCGTAAAAGAAATAATGGAAACCTTGCCCATGGTAAAGAGAATGGGTATAAAATGGGTTACCGTAGACGATGGCTTTCAGAGGGCAGATGGTGACTGGAGGCTCAACAAAAAGAAATTCCCCGAGGGCGATTCCGATATGAAAAAACTGGTGGATGTCATTCATAATATGGGAATGAAGGCCCAGATATGGTATAAACCGCTTGTGACGGAACCGGACGTCCCTTTTCTTAAAGAATATCCAAATTGTCTTGTAGAAGATATTTCAGGGCAACCTTACAATATAACCGGAAACGGAAAATACGAAATGTCGCCGGCCGACAATGATGTTATTGCCGAAACCAGGAGTCTTATAACCAGATATATAAGATATTATGGATTCGATGGTATAAAACTCGACAGCCATCATTTGAATTCTATCAATCCTGATTATAATTCATTTCATTCGCCCAAAGATCCATATCGTGCGAACCGCATGTTGCCTCTATTTTATAAAATGATATACGATACTGCACGGAATCTTAATCCCCACGCCGTAATACAATTATGTCCATGTGGCTGTTGTTTCTCGTTTTATGATATGCCATATGTGAATCAGTTCGTTAGTTCCGATCCTCTGGACAGTCGTCAGGTGAGGACACGTGGATATGTTTACCGTGCCATTGCACCAAATACAGCCTATTTTGCAGATCATGTGGAATTGATAGATGGAGGAGATGATTTTGCCTCTCAAATAGGAATAGGAGCTGTCCCGGGGACCAAATTTACTTATCCGGCCGATAATCCGTCGCAAAAAGAAAGTTTCCTTCTTACTCCTGAGAAACAAAAAATATGGAAGAAGGCTTTCGTCTTATATGAAAAACATAAATTATCCGTGGGGGAATATGTCCCCGGTTACTATGATATCGGTTATGACAAGCCCGAAACTCATTTAATAAAAAAAGGAGATACGCTCTATTATGCTTTCTATGCAGATGATTATTGCGGAGATATTGATTTCCGGGGATTGAAAGAAGGAAGGTACGAAGTATATGATTATTATCACAACAGATGTATGGGAGAAATTGATGCTTCGGATCATATTATGAAAAACATAAAATTTCATGGATCATTATTGATCGAATTAAATAAAAAACTTAACCGTTAAACTAATATTAATTTTTAACAATTATGGCTAAATACAAATCAGCCTCCAGGATGATTTCCCTCATCGGTATTTTTGTGCTTCTTGCGACATCGGTTTTCGCGCAGGAGATAACCGTTTCCGGGAAAATCATATCCTTAACTGACAAACAGCCTTTGCCTGGCGTGTCTATATTTGTCAAAGGAACGACCATCGGTACAACTTCCGATATAGACGGGATGTATACTTTGAAAGTGAAAAAGGGTACGGATCAGCTCCGGTTTTCATGTATGGGATATAAAACCCTTGAAAAAAAATTTTATGGGAACATACTTAATGTTGAAATGGAAGAAGATGTTATCGGACTTGATGCTATAATAGCAGTTGGATATACATCCAAGTCCAAGGCCGAGATATCCAGTGCTATTACGACTGTCTCTTCTGACAAACTTACGGATATTTCTTCTTCAGATGTTGGCTCCATGCTGCAGGGTAAGGTCTCTGGAGTCTCGGTTTCGAGTTCCAGCGGACAGCCCGGAGAGTCGGCGCAGATTCGTATACGCGGAACGGGCTCTATTACTGCACAATCTGATCCTTTATATGTTGTGGACGGTATTGCAGGAGGAGAATTTAATCCAAATGATGTAGAAAGCATTACCGTATTAAAAGATGCCGGTGCTACTGCCATGTATGGATCAGAAGCTGCAAACGGAGTTATCGTAGTAACTACGAAACATGCTGCAAAAAACGAGGGGATTATGGTAAATTTAAAGGCTTATACAGGTATAAAGGTAGCCAATCAGGGTAATTTCGAAATGATGAACGGGCGTGAACTTTATAAAACACAAAGAGAAATGATGAGTGCTTCTCTATTTTCTCAGTTGCGTCCGATAGAGCTTGCTTCTAGAAATTTCGACTGGGAGAATAAATCCTTTAAGGCCGCACCTATGAGCGATGTTTTTATGTCGGTCAGTTCCGGAACAAATAAACTCAGATATTATGCGAGTATTGACATGTATAACGAAGATGGTACTTTTATAAAGACCGATTTCCGAAAATTGAGTTCGCGTATAAATGTTGATGCTGATTTGTCGGATAAGATCAGTCTTAGAACAAGTATATCCCTTACATCTTCAAGGGGAAGTTATCCCGCAAGTTATACATGGCTGGAAGGAGCATATAAGAATATGCCATGGGATAATCCTTATTCTACTACCGGAAGTGGTTATGTTTATATAAACAGTGATACCAGAAGTGATAACGGTGAGAAATGGTACGGACAGGACAAAATAAATTTCCTTCAAAGTTCAGAATATAATTTCAACAGATCCAAATATTATGGGATGGTGGGGGATGCTGTCCTTAAGGTTAACATATTGCCGGGGCTCATATTTACGAGTTCAAACCGTGTTTCAAGTTCCCTGTCTAAAACAGCAAGTTATGTTGATACGAGAACCAACGATCCTTCTTGGAACAATGGATATGTTGATAATGTCGTTTATCAGTCAAACAGTGTAGGAACTTCCGATCTGTTGAAGGCAAATTATCATTTTGGAAAACATGCTCTTAGTGGTTTCGTAGGATTTGAATACGGAGAATCTCATTCCGACAATGTTGATGCAAGTGGAACCAATCCTCCGCAGGGACTGAGCGTTCTTAACGTTGTTGTCCCCCTTGATGTAAACGGTTATAAAATACCCGGGAAGACTGCATCCTTCCTGTCGCAATTTCAATATAGTTTTGAGAATAAATTATTTGCAACTATTTCATATAGAAGGGACGGCTCTTCCATATTCGGACAGAATAATCGCTGGGGAAACTTCCCTGCAGCAGCTGTTTCGTGGCTTGCAAGTCAGGAAAAATTTTTGAAAAGTTCAAATATTCTAACATATTTAAAATTGCGTGCCAGCTACGGAGTTACCGGCAATTCAAATATAGGGGCATTCAAATATCTGGCTCTTTATAGCTTTAGTTCTCAATATAACAGTCATGTAGGAGCGATACCGGTGACTCTTTCCAATCCTGATCTGGGATGGGAAACCGCATATATGACCAATTTTGGAATCGATATGGAATTTTATCACAGAATTAATCTTACAGTCGATTTTTACAATAACGAGAATAAGGATCTTCTTCTGGATGTTCCTGTTTCGTTCTCCAGCGGCTTCGATTACCAGACCAGAAATGCCGGACATGTTCGCAACAGGGGATTGGAAATAGACGTTTCTACTGTAAATTTCAATAAAAAATTCAAGTGGAATACGAGTTTTAACATATCGTTCAATAAAAACAGGGTAATGTCATTGCCTGCCGGGCAGGATTATATACTTCAGACCGTAGACAATGTAAATCAGAAGATAAGTGTTGGAAAAGACATGTTTACATGGTATATGCCAAAATGGGCCGGAGTAGATTCGGAGAACGGAGATCCTTTATGGGAATGCCAGACTTTGGATGAAAAGGGAAGAGTTGTTTCCACGGAGCTTACGAATGATTATACTAAGGCTAATCTTCAGGAAGTGGGATCAGCTTCTCCGAAATTTACAGGAGGATTTGATAACAATTTTAATTATGGTGGATTCGGATTATCCATAACCACTAATTTCGTTTACGGGAATAAAATATATAATTACGACAGGCAGGAACTCGATTGCGACGGAGCTTATCCCGGATATAATATGATGAAATTGAAGACGGGCTGGTCGCGTTGGGAGAAAGTCGGTGATCATGCAACTCATCCTAAACTTGTTATGAACGGAAACAAGGAATCCAATAAAACTTCTTCCAGATATCTTGAAAACGGAAGTTTCCTGCGGATCAGAAATATCAAGCTGTCTTACGATTTACCGCAATCATGGATAAAATCACTCAGACTCTCGTCTGCAAAAGTTTATGTATCGGGAGATAATCTGTTTACATTCACCAAGTTCTCCGGGACGGATCCGGAAGTGAATATGAGGACAGAAGAGTGGCAACTTGCAGGGTTTTATCATTCTTCTTACCCTATAAGCAGACAGTATATGTTCGGTATAGAATTGAAGTTTTAATTAAAAACTTAATATTATGAATATTTCTAAAATAAAAATATTTTTTGCTCTCGGACTATTTTTTATGGGAATTTACTCCTGTGATTTGGGAGTAAGTCCGTCGGACAGTATATCAACATCAAAAATGCAGGATCCCTCGAGTATCGTTTATGCTACCGACGGCAATTATTCAATGATGAAGGATATTCTGGAATTCCAGGGCAGCGAAAATGACGGTAATACCTATGTAAGACATCTTACGCAATTGTGCGAATTCAACGGCGACAATACTTGCCTTAGCGGACGTACTTCCGATCCATTATATGAAACGGCTACTTATAAACTGGATGCTACAATGAGCAATATAAGCTATTTCTGGTGGTGCGCTTACAAAATAATTTACGGAGCCAACAATATAATAGCAAGTGTAAGCGAGAGCGACGATCATTCAATGAACGAACTTCTTGGCGAAAATTATTTCCTGAGGGCCATGTGCCATTTCGATCTGGTACGCCTGTTCGCCCGTCCTTATAATCAGGGACGCGATAATCCTGGAGTAGTACTTATGGATTCCCCTGTAAAGGAGAGCGTTACACGCGCAACTGTGGGAGAGGTCTATGATCTGATAGTAAGCGATCTTCAGAGAGCGTCATCTCTTATGCAGCAGAAGTACAGCAGGGGAAATTCATATGCGAATCAGGCTGCAGCTCTAGCTCTCCTTTCCAGAGTATATCTTTATATGGGAGAAAATGAGAAAGTTGTGGAAACGGCGGACAAGGTTTTCGATCTGGTGCCGATATCTAATTTGGAACCTACATCGACCTTCCCGGATTATTTTGCAAATGCTCTTTCTTCGAGTGAAACATTATTTGCCGTTGCTCATACGGCTGCCGATAACAAGGGACAGGCTTCCATAGGATCAATGTATCTGAATGACGGAATAGGCTGGGGCGAAGTCTATGCTTCAGAATCTTATCTGGATCTGCTGGAACAATATCCCGAAGATGTGAGAAATAAATTCATAAGACCTGTCTATACTTATGACGGCAGCGGCAAACATAAATATTGGATTTATTATTCTGTGTTGAACATCGATAATAATAATCTGGAAGATGTGAATTACGAAGTTACATATGATACATCTGCTGGGAGATATAAGTTTACGGACGAAAACGGCAATATCGTATATGTAAATAAGAGCACATCGGAAGGGAAGGATGTTTATTCTATTGTTCTTAATGGTAAAACGCAAATTGTACATTTTGGATATGAAATGGATGAGCGCAACGGTTATCCTAAATATTATGTGTTGAAATATTCTTATCAGGATGACGATCCCATGTTAAGTTCTCCTGTAATATTACGCCTGGCCGAAGTCGTCCTGAACAGAGCAGAAGCTTATGCAAAACTAGGAAAAACCGATGAAGCACTTGCCGATGTAAATACTATTAGAGAAAGGGCAGGATTAAGCGGAGATGAATTGTTCTCTAGCACAAATATGCATGGATATGATAATGTGCTTGATGTTGTTCTCGACGAGCGCAGACTCGAACTTGCTTTCGAAGGACAAAGAGCGTTCGACGTATTTCGCAACGGCAAAAGTCTGGACAGAAGATATCCCGGAGTTCAGCCGGCTGTAGTAATAAGTCCCGATGATGAGAGAATAATAAATTATATTCCTCAGAGCGAGATTCTCGTTAGTAATATAGAACAGAATCCATAATAGAATTAAATGATCTTGATAGCTAAAAACATTTTTAATGAAAATAATTAATAAAATATCGATTATATCGGGCGTAATCCTGTCGGGAATATTGATTTTGATTTGTATTGCGTCCTGCGGCAAAAACGAAACCTTTGATCCGGTAGCATATTTTACTTATGAAACTGACGGTATGAACGTCGTTTTTACGGACGGTTCCCTGGATGCCAGTACATATAGCTGGGATTTTGGAGACGGTACTAATTCTTCTGAGCAAAATCCATCCCATACATATTCAACTGGCGGCAAGTATACGGTAACACTTAATGTTGCAGGCAAGGGGGGACATGATAGTGCAAGCAAGAACGTTTCACTTACGATTCCCGGGAAAATAACCATAGACGGAGATTTTTCCGACTGGGATCAGATAACGGCACTGGTTGCATGTGATAAAGATTCCGGTACTCCTTCGTTGGAAATATTTAAAATATATGCCGATGACAATAATATTTACTTTTATTTGAAAATGGCTTCCGGATATACTGACGGAGTCCTGGATATGATGCTTGATACGGACTTTGATTCTACTACGGGAAATCACAGCTGGATGTGGGATGCCGGATGTGGTGTGGATTATCTCATAGAAGGAGAGATCTTTTCCGATAAGGATGCCGCAATGTATAAATATACAGGACAGGATGGTTCAGGCGATTGGTCATGGGAAGAAGTTGTAGCAGCCGGATCCAATCTTATTAATGCAGCCGATCCTGTGACTTCCGACGGAACTACCAAATTTGAATTTTCAATTCCTAAAGAACTGATTATCAATTTGTCTTCTACAGGTATAGGAGTGGGGCTTAATCTTATGAATTCATCTTGGTCTTCGGTTGGAATTCTTCCTTCTCCGGAAGGTGGTTATACTACGGCGGATTATAATTTTGCAAATGAAAGTCTGACGGTTAATTTATAATGCGTAAGAATATACATAGGTCCGGATTGTTGTCGTTGAGACATTCCGGACCATTTTTATTTTTTCTGTCGTGTTACCTGTTATTGTCTGCATGCGGTTCTAAAAGTGATTCGCAAAATAAATTAGCAGGCAACATAATCATTAAATACGAAGAGGATACTTTCGTATTTGCAAATCCCGACAGAGGCTTCTATATCCCCAAGGAGTGGAATTCTGAAAACGATTCTCCCTTGAATGATAAAAAACTGGAAACTATACGAGATTTTTACAAAACCTCGCTTATAATGGCGGAGTATAAATTTCACGGTTATCAAAACCAGCGGTTATCTGACAAATGGCTCTCCCTTATAAAGGAGAATTTTGATACTATGAGAAGAAACGGCTTCAAATGTATATTGAGGTTCGCCTATACCGACGATACACTGGAAAAGCCATGGGATGCTGACGAAAGCACGGTTCTTGAACATATCTCGCAGTTGAAGCCTTTGCTTCAGACGAATGCCGATGTTATTTCTACAATGCAGGCGGGCTTTATAGGAGTATGGGGAGAATGGTATTATTCTTCTTATTTTGGATTTCCTGATGCGGATTACACTAAACGTAAAAAAGTTATAGAAGCTCTGCTTGATGCTCTTCCCGCATGCCGGATGATAGCCGTCAGGACGCCTGCATTGAAAATGGGTGTACTGGATCTTTCGGAATATGACACGCTTACAGCGTCAGAAGCGTATGGAAATAAATCTATTGCTCGCATAGCACATCACAACGATGCTTTTCTTTCCACATACAACGATATGGGAACTTATGATAATTTGAAGGCAGACAAGAATTATCTGGAGCATGATTCAAAATATCTTGCTGTTGGAGGCGAAACCGATATGCTTTCTTCATATTCGAAAAAAGACAATGCTCTTAAAGAAATGGCCCGCTTCCATTGGTCCTATCTTAACATGGTTTATCATCCCGATGTTATCAAATCATGGAAAACGCAGGGATGTTTTAATGAAATAGCGCGGCGTCTTGGATATCGTTTTAGATTGATAGAGGGAGAGTATACTGAAAATCCTAAATCAGGTTCGGACTTTGATATTTGTCTGGAAATAGCAAACGATGGTTTTGCCGCTCCATTCAATGCTCATGACGTAAAGTTTGTACTCAAAAATAAATCTACCGGAGGCGAAATAGTAGTAAATACTAACGAAGATCCGCGTTTCTGGTTCGGCGGCGGTATTATTGAAGTATCTAATGTCATAAATATAGATAGCCGTTTCGTTCCCGGGGATTATGATTTATACATTGCCATTACCGATCCGTGCGATTCCCTGAGAGAAAATCCTTTTTATAATATAAGATTTGCGAATAAAGGAATATGGAATACGGAAACAGGATATAATTTTCTTTTTACCATATCAATAAAGTAAATCATGAAGAGGTTTGCATGTTTTCTGTTTTTTATATGTTTTTCGGTGCACCTTTTGGCTGAAGAAAGATTCCTAAAAAGACCCTACAGTATGTCTCCAACAGATTCATCCATTAGAATAGTTTGGGAAACCCCGGAAAGCAGTCCTGCAATTAGTATTGTGAAATACGGAACAACGCCAGATTTGAAATCAACAGTCAGGGGGCCTGCCGGGCGTCGTATAAAGGGTGAGGGGTATATCCATGAAGTTGTAATAACTGGACTTGATCCTTTTACAAGGTATTACTATAAAGTAGGAGACGGTGATATTTTTAGTGATGTGTGTGAAACAAAAACAGCTCCGTCCAAAGGGATGTCGTTCAGAATTCTTTCCCTTGGGGATATTCACAATGACAGCGGAGGAGTATGGCGTAAGTTGTGTGGAAAATTGATCGGTGAGAGGATGGATCTGACGGTATTTCTTGGTGATTTTGTAAACAACGGTTCAAGAAGGGACGAGTGGAACGACGGATTTTTCGTTCCTGGTTATCCTTTGCTTGCAAAATGTCCGATCATAAGTACCATAGGGAATCACGAAACTGCTTTCGGTTCCAGCACTTATTATGACTATTTTTCCCTTCCGGAGCATCCTGCAAACGGTGACGATCCCGAATCATATTACGGAATGAACTATGGAGATGTGAAAATAATAGCCGTAAATCTCAATGACGACGATTACAGTCCTGCTTTTTCTTCCGGTTCCCATCAACTGGCATGGCTTGATAATGAAATAAAAAACGATGATTCAAAATGGATTTTTATTTTCTCACATGTGAATGTCATTTCTACTGGGTTCCACGGGCAATGGTCAGATAATCAAAAAAAATATATCAAGCCTCTTCTTGAAAAATATTCCCAGAAAGGGAAAAATATCATTTTTTTTGCCGGGGATGAACATAACTTTGAACATCTTTATGATAAAGGTGTTAATTATTTTCGTCCCGGTTCAGCAAATAATATAATAAGAGGCCGCTTTAATATGTCGGATTCTCCTTTTTCTGTATTTTTTAAAGCTACGGCCGGATATTCCACAATCGATTTACTTAAAAATGGAACAAAAGTAAGAGTTGCAGCACATGATATTACCGGAAAGATATTTTACGATGTTGAATTTACTGCCGGTCCTAAAGCATTCATAAAAGAACAAAATCGGACCGGGGGGATAATCTATTAAGCTTCTCCTTTCGGCCCTGTTATGGGCGGAATTATATTACCAAAAGGACTCGTATTGTTCTGCCCGTTTTTTATCTGTTCGTCGAATTTTCGGATATTCTCCCCAAGGGCGCTGTAAAGCCGTTTTGCATTATCCGGCGTAAGTATAATACGGCTTTTTACCTTGGCCTTGGCAATTCCGGGAACCAGGCGTACGAAATCTATTATGAATTCCGATTGCGAATGAGCGATTATTGCCAGATTAGAATATATTCCTTGCGCTATGTCTTCCGGGAGCTCAATATTTATGCTTCCGTTTTTACGGTTTTCGTTTTCCATTATTTTTCTGTTTTATTATTTGATTATACGGTTTTATCTTTTATTGAATGTTATTTGCCTTTTTTCAAAATATCCTTTATCCACGATGTGATGAAGTTCATTACTTCTGGAGATAATGTCTGCTCTATTTCCGCATATTCGGCAGGCAGTCCGGTATTGCACTTTTGCAGCAAATGGTTCAATCCCGGAAAATTCTTTAAAGTTACTCTTTTATTTCCCGCTTCGTCGAGAGCTATTCCAATCATAGCCATATTTACATCAGGCTGAACCTGAAGATCCCTGTCTCCTCCTATTGCCAGGACGGGGCATTTTACTTTAGAAAGAGGAATAGCAGGGTCATGTTTTATAAAATATATCATCCATGGATTATCCAGTCCGGCTGCCAGTTGATTTATATACGAATCCCTTTTTAAGGAATCCGCTTCGGATTCGGCTATTTGAGGATCGGTTTCAAAATATGCTTTCAGTTTCCGGCCTATTGAATCCAGTTCCGCAGTTGATATTCTATCGTGGCAATGTGCCGATAAAATAATATCAAATGCTCCGCCGTTAATTTTCTGTTGCTCTTTTATTGCTCCGGGATCGGCTCCGGATGCCGTCGCAATTAGTTTTTCCTGAAGAAGCAATAGCTTGTCTCCCCGTATTCCGGGAGCCGACATAAGAATAATAAAATTTATGTCTTTATCTTTTGCCGCTACCATAGGTGCTATTTCTCCTCCTTCGCTGTGTCCGATCAATCCGATATGGTCTTTATTTATTTCAGGCCTTGTTCTCAGGAAGGAGACGGCGGATTCCACGTCGGTTGCAAAATCCGCAGTGGTTGCAGAGGCGAAGTTTCCTTCCGATCTTCCTACTCCGCGATCATCGAAACGCAGTACTGCAATTCCGTTTCTTGTAAGGAAATCCGACAATACCAAAAAAGGTTTATGCCCCATAATCTCCTCGTCTCTGTTTTGTGGCCCGCTGCCGCTGATAAGCACAACAGCCGGAAATTTGCCTTTCTCATAAGGCAGAGTAAGTGTTCCGGAAAGTGAAAATCCCTCTTTATTATTTTTAAACCTGACGGAGTCGCTTATATAAGGAAAAGGAATAGATGGTTCCTGAGGTTTTTTCATCTCTTTTTGGGTTAAGGCCAGGGGAAAAGAAAATCCGTGTTGTACAATATTACCTTCTATATTTCCGCTCTTTTTCAAAATGCCATTATAATGTATCATAAGGCGGTTTATTTCTATGGTCACGGAAGAATCTTTCAGACCCACCGAGTCCGCCGGAATTCCGTATGCTCCCTGGTACGGACTATCCATAAGGCCCCTTATCGAACTTCCGTCTTTCCTTATGTGAAAAACAATTTTAATACTTCCGCCCGGAGTCTTAAGAAGACCGTTCCATTTTCCGGTTATGCCTGACGTATCCGCTGTCCTTGAACATTTGCCGGAAGATATTTGGGGCAGCAGGCAGCCCGCAACAATAAAAACGAATAATAAAAAAGGCTTTTTCATGGCTTGATTCATTCGATCGTAAATTTAATCATATTTTACAATATTTATATTTGTTATTATGAACAATAGTTCATAACTTTGCAATATAAATAAGAATAAATGCCCAGACCTTTAAAAACCAGATTCGTTTGTTCCGAACCAGCCGTATCGGGATTCAGACCTTATGGAGGCAGTACGGATGGAGGATCCGTTCCAGTAGTTATTCTATGCGAGGAATATGAAGCATTGAGACTTAGCGATTATGAGGGCTTGAGCCAAATGCAGGCGGCCGGGATAATGCAGGTATCCAGACCTACATTTACCAGAATATATATTTCCGCAAGAAAAAAGATTGCTGCGGCATTTGTGGAAGGTAGAAGTATGAGCATCGAAGGAGGAAAGGTTATATACAACGACGGCTGGTACGTATGTGGAAAATGCGGATGCAAATTCGAATCCGGAAAAAAGGAACCTTCCATATGTCCCTTGTGCGGAGGGGGTGATTGCTTTAGAAAATATGATCCCGTAGGTGAAATAAAGCGTTCGGCCGGTTTTTCGGCAATGAGAGGATGCGGGTGCGGAAAAAGAAAATGTTTAAAAAAAAGATAAATTATGATAACTGCAATTTCGTGTAGCGGCAACAGCATGGACAGCCAGGTTGATACCAGATTCGGAAGATGTCCCTTTTTTGCAATTTTTGATAGTGAAAGCGGAAAACTTCGTTTCGAAGAAAATCCCGGGAAGGAAGCCGAATCCGGGGCCGGTCCTGCCGCTGTAAAATTCATAGCTTCGCAGGGAGCACAAAAAATAGTTTCGGGAGAATTTGGATTTAAGGTAAAACCTCTGTTCGATCAGCTTGATATTCAGATGATTTCGATAGAAGGAAATAAAACGGTAAGAGAAATAATGGAATTATTAAAATCTAATTAATATTTTGATATGAAAAGAAGAATAGCCGTTCCTATGGAACACGGAGCATTATGTTCACATTTCGGACATTGCGAGTATTTCTGTTTTGTAGACGTTGAAGACGGAAAAATTTCAGGTAAAAAGGAGATTGTGCCTCCGGAGCATGAACCCGGATTATATCCCCGCTGGGTTAAGGAGCAGGGGGCCGGTGAGGTTATTTGCGGAGGAATTGGCATGAAAGCCCGCAACCTGTTCGCCGCTGAAAACATAAAGTTGTATATAGGGGTTGCAAACAAGTCTGCGGAAGAATTGGTGGAGGATTTGCTGGGCGGAGTCCTGCGGACCGGTGAAAACTCCTGCGACCATTAATCCGGCTTATGGTAAAGATTGCAATCGCAAGCGGCAAGGGAGGAACCGGCAAGACTTTCGTTTCCACGAATTTGTATCATGTTATGAAAATGAAGGGAGAGTCAGTAATCCTGGCCGACTGCGATGCCGAAGAACCGAACGATATAAATTTTTTTCATCCCGAAATTAAGGATGAAGAAATCGTAAAAAGGACGTTGCCAGAATTTGATTTGACAAAATGTGTCTTTTGCGGGAAATGTGCGGATTCATGTGCATTTAATGCCATATTTATGATTCCCGGCAGACGTAAGGTCAAACTTATAGATGATTTATGTCACGGGTGCGGAGTTTGTTCTTATGTATGTGATTTCAGAGCAGTAAAGGAAAAGATACATAAAACCGGAAAGGTTTCGGTCTTTTATTCTGAAACCGGTTGTAAGGACGGGAGTGTTTTTATTGAAGGCCGTATGTGCGAGGGTGCCAGGAATCCGGTTCCGGTTATTGCGGCAACCGTAAATAAAGCTGTCTCGGAATGTACGGAAGCAGGTATCGTCCTTTTGGATTCTCCTCCCGGCTCTTCCTGTTCATTTGTAAATACCGTATCCCGGGCTGATTTTGTGATATTGGTTACAGAACCCACACCGTTCGGATTGAATGATTTAAAACTGGCTTCCGAGGTCCTGGCGAAAATGAAAAAGAAATGTTTAGCCGTTATAAATAAATCAGGCATGGGGAATGGCGATGTATATTCTTTTTTACTAAGCAGACACATACCCGTACTTGCGGAATTGCCGTATGATAAGAATTCCGCATCATATTATTCCGAAGGGAAGCTTGCCGTAATGTTCGACGACCGCATGCGCAACAGGTTCTTAGTCTTGTATGATAATTTGATAAAGCTGATTAAATAGTGGAAATAGCTGTAATAAGTGGAAAGGGGGGGACCGGCAAGTCCAGCATTTCTGCAGTGTTGGCATCTGCTTCAGAAAATGTTGTCGTTGCCGATTGCGATGTGGATGCGGCCGACATGTACCTTCTGTTCGATCCGGAATTGAAAGGGAAAGAGAATATATCTCTTGGAAAATATGCGGTTATTGATGATTGCAAATGTACAAGATGTGGAAAATGTAAAAGCTTTTGCAGGTTCGATGCTATTGTTCCGGTTAAAAAGAACGATGGAAAAAACTTGTCGTTTAATGTGGATCGTCTTTCATGCGAAGGCTGCGGTTTATGCACTATGGTTTGCGAAGAAAATGCCGTATCAATGGTGCCTTCCGACGGTAATATTTTATACAGCGGGAAGTTCCGCTACGGCCATATTGTTTACGGAAGATTATTCCCCGGCGGAGGGAATTCCGGCAAGTTCGTAGATATTATAAAAACGCGGGCAAGAAAAATCGCAAAGGAAGAAGGAGCCGGACATATAATACTTGACGGTCCTCCTGGTATAGGTTGTCCTGTTATGTCTACACTTGGAGGTGCAGATGCCGCAGTAATAGTTACTGAACCTACGATATCGGGATTGTCCGATATTATGCGATTGTTTAAGGTTGCAAAGTGTTATGTGGATTGTCTTTATGTAATAATAAACAAATATGATCTAAATCCAGTGATGGCGGAAGGAATAGAATCTTTCTGTAATAAGAACGGAATCCCTGTCATTGCGAAAATTCCTTTTGATAAAGCATTTGTGGAGGCTATGATAGAGAGAAAGACACTGTTGGAATATGCTCCTTCATCCTTGGCCGCGAAAGGATTAAGAAAAGCCGTGGAATTTCTCAGATTATAATCCGGGCATTATTTATCTTGTGAAAATCCGTACTCCGGAGGATCGCAGCATATTAATTTATCAAACAGATCCGTTTTTCGGACTTTCATATTAGATATTTCCAGTGCATATTTCGTTAATTCAACCAAATTATATTGCAAAAGGAACCATCCGAAGGTGTTTTTTAAATATCTTGATTTTATATGTTCTTCCTCCTTATATGATAATCCGTTTTTTCCGTGTTCCTTGATATGCTGGAAGGCATTTATATATTTTTCCGCATAAAAAGACAGGGGACGTTCTTCGTCCCCGTATTTTTGTACGAGTATAATGGAATAACAAATGCCGAATTGTCCGATATCCCCCCATTTTGTATCTCTGTAAAAATAGCTCCAGTCGAAAACCCTCGAATGACTCAGAATTATTTTTTTCAACAGGGCATCACTGTTTTCCATAAGATCGTATCCTGTATTAGAGATAGTGATTATTCCTCTATTTTCCTTTGATATCCCGGAGACTTTAAGCAATAATCGTGTAAACTGTATTGTGTTTATATAATAATCTTCCAGCAGTTTTCTTTTTGTATCCTTGTTCCAGAATTCGTAAATCGGAAGTTCCGAGAACAATTCCTCGGCTATTTCTCGTGGGATCCTGTTGTTTCCGTCTGTTTTTACATCCCCCCGTTCTGCTATTTTTTCAGCCATTCGTTTTACCATATTCAATAGCGGAATTTCTTTATATGCAAATTCAGGAATATTGCAGATCCTTACTATTGGTTTTTCCTCCGGAGCCTGGGGGCCATATAAAATGTTTTCAACTTCATGCGAAGAATAACCTTCGAATTCCTTCCGGGGCAATTCTCTGTATAATTTATCAAATTCCAGTCTGTATGATGCTTCTTCCGATTCGGACAGATCCTTTTTGTTTTCGTGTAACATCCTGACGGTTCTATATTCTTCGAACGAGCAGGTTAAATCGTTAATATACATTGTTAACGGAGCAAAGTGAAGTAAAAAAGGCTGCCTGGCTAAAATGCAGGCAGCCTCTGAAAATAGTTGCGGAAAGAGAGGGATTCGAACCCCCGGTACGGAAATCCGTACAACGGTTTTCGAGACCGTCCCGTTCGACCGCTCCGGCATCTTTCCTCTCTATGGAAAAAGGTCCGCAAAAATACTGTTTTTTTCAATATTATCATAATGTCAGGCTTATTTTTATATATTTGCCACCCGGAGATAAGTCTATCTTATTTGGTAGATAAAATAATATCTATTTGATGAAAAAGTTCGGCATTTACAAACCTTTGCTGAAATATATGGCAACGCTTCTTGTTGTTCTGTCGGTCAGCAGGCTAATATTATCCTTCATATATTTTTCACGTGTCTATGCCGTACCGGATTGGTACCGCATGTTCACGCTGGGTGTCAGGATGGACATGATTATGATTGGGTATTTGTGCTTTATTCCGGCCGTGTTTCTGTTCCTCCTGCCGGACAAGGCTGTTAAGAAGATAAGTTGGATTTTCCGTTGGTACTTTATCCTTACCATTTTCTATATGGTATTTATGGAACTTGTTACCGTACCTTTCGTTAATGAATACGATACCCGTCCCAACAGGCTTTTTGTAGATTATCTGCAGTATCCGCATGAAGTGGCGAGCATGCTTGTGAAAGGGTTTACAATGGATCTTATTGTTGTTTCCGTACTTTCCGTAATAATATTTTACTTTCTTATAAAGCTGTCGAGGTCCTGGATGAAATTCGACGGAATTCGCTACGGCTACAAATTGGCTATGTTTCCATTTGCCGGGGCCCTGCTTTTTCTTTTTGCCCGTTCTTCTTTTTCTCCCCATCCGGCAAGCCCCGGTACCGCTGCGTTCGCTTCAGATCAGCTTGTTAACAGCCTTGCGTTAAATTCGGGTTATTCTTTGGCTACGGCAATACACTATATGAAAGATGAAAAGGATGTTGCGGATCTGTATGGCAAGATGGATTTCGGAAAGGCTTTGCCGATAGTAAAAAAGGATACCGGTATAGCGGATTCCCTTTTCGTTTTTCCGGAAGAAACCTTTTCCGGAAACGGCGGACTTAGCAGCCGGAATGAAATATACGGATCCGAACTCAGCGGCAACAATAATGTTAAATGTCCGCTTTTGCATCGTCAGAGACCCTTGAAAGAACATATGTCATCCCGTCCGTATAATCTGGTTATAATGCTTCAGGAAAGCCTTGGGGCTGAGTTCGTGGGAGCCCTGGGAGGTTTGAAACTTACACCAAATATAGATTCCCTTGCAAGGGAAGGCCAGCTGTTTACCAATCTGTATTGTACAGGAACGAGGAGCGTAAGGGGAATAGAAGCCATGGTTTCTGGATTTCCGCCTACGCCGTCGAGAAGCGTGGTCAAACTCGGAAAATCCCAGACCGGGTTCTTTACAATGGCGGAACTGCTCGGGCGTCTGGGGTACCATACCTCTTTCATATATGGAGGAATGGCAAGTTTCGACAACATGTCCACATTTTTTACCGGCAATGGATTTGACAGTATAATAGATGAAAAGGATTTTAAAAACTATGTGTTCAAGGGGACATGGGGTGTTTCAGACGAGGATCTTATGAGAAAGGCCGACGAGGTCTTCAAAGGATACGGAAACGAACCTTTCTTTTCCATGGTATTTTCAAGTTCCAATCATACTCCCTTCATGTATCCCGACGGCCGCATAACCTTATATGACAAGGATAATAAATATTCTTTACATAATGCCGTGAAGTATGCCGATTATTCTTTAGGTTTATTCTTCCGGCTTGCCGAAAAATCGGAATATTACAGGCATACCATCTTCATAATAGTTGCGGATCATAATACCAGGACTTACGGAGATATGCTGGTTCCAATACACAAATTCCATATACCGGCCCTTATCATAGGACCAGGTGTTCCAAAGGAAGCTTATACAAAATTGTGCAGCCAGCTTGACATGGCGCCGACTCTGCTTGATTATATGGGAGTCGACAATGAAAATCCTATGCCCGGACGTGATCTTTGTCAGTTGCCGGATAGCATACCGGGGCGGGCAATAATGCAGTTTTACCAGATAAATGCATATATGGAAGAATCGCGGACAAAAGATTGCTTATTAAAGGCTGCTGACGGATATCCACTTAACGGGTGCAGCGTTCTCATAAT
Source organism: Bacteroidales bacterium (assembly GCA_022648545.1). GTDB lineage: Bacteria > Bacteroidota > Bacteroidia > Bacteroidales > UBA932 > Egerieousia. Next base: position 41,372 of record JALCMP010000018.1, read on the forward strand.
GCAGCCTAAGAAAAAACCGGCCTCGTTCATATACGACCAGGCCGATTCTACTCTTGTACCATCCAAAATCCCGGATTGGAAAATGGCTCTAAAAGCTCTTTCCCTTGAAACCCTTATGACTGACATGTACAATGCCAGAATTTATGACATCCCATCTGCAAAATGATGGAATTCTTTTGTAAGATTCAATCCCACAGGCTCTTTCTTGATACGGCATATTTGCCGGCTCCGGAAAACATTAAAGCGGCGGCTCCGAACATATAGAGAAACAATAATTCATTTGCATATCCTCCATAGGAATTTAAAGCCAGAAGGTCTTTCGCATGTACCATCAATAAAGCTACAAGGCAGTTGAAAGCCAGTATTGCGGATGCTATTCTGGTTCTGAATCCTATTATAATTGCAATCGGCGCCAGAACTTCTCCAATATATACTCCATAGGCCATTGATCCGGCCATTTCTTTTATAAATCCTATTCCATTTAAAATCTTAAAAATTCCGTGGATAAGCATAAGACCTGCAACGCTTATGCGTAATATCAGCAATCCAAAATCGGTGCTTTTTGTTTTCAAAATCATATTTTTCATAATTATTCGACTTTTGGTTTTCTGTTGCAAGATACGAATTCTATTTATAATTATTATAATCTTACGGCGTGCAACCGTTTTTTTACTGTTCAAATTATTATTTGACGGCTCATAATTATTTTATATCTACAGATCAGTGTATCATATAGATTTGCATAAAAAATGAAGCAAATAATATTTCTTTTTCTGATTACCCATGGGAGATGGGTTATGAAGGGAACTCAT
>JALCMP010000019.1 GCA_022648545.1 Bacteroidales bacterium
TCGACTTGCATGTGTTAGGCCTGCCGCTAGCGTTCATCCTGAGCCAGGATCGAACTCTTCATTGTATATTGTTTTATATTATTTCGTAGCTCGTCTCTAAGCTCACCATTTTTTCGAATAATCGATTTAATGGAATTAACGTTCATATTTTACCCGATTAACTTAAACTTTAAATAAATATTTCTACTCAAAAAAGTATTAAGCAATCTCTAAATATCGTACTAAATTTTTAGTACGCTGCTTGTACTTTGTCTTCAATTTTTCAATGAACTGTCCTTCGTTTCCGAAAGGGGCTGCAAAGATAGGTAATTAATTTTTCAATTGCAAGTCTTTTTATTAAAAATTTCAAAAGAAATTAAAAGTAAAAATAACGCTCTGAATAATGTCTGTCTTTGTTTTTAAGAACTGGCCGCTTCATTTCCGAAGGGGCTGCAAAGATAGGCATTCATAATTAAAATGCAAAACTTTTTTAATATTTTTTCAATAAAAATTTAACATCGAAAAAACGTCCTGCACCGCACCCAAACTCTGTTTTTTAAAAGAACTGCCGCTTCATTTCCGAAGGGGCTGCAAAGATAGATATTTATTTTTCAAAAACAATAATAAATGCAAAATTTTCGGAATTATTTTAATCATTTTACAAAGTCGACAGGGATACCTATATATAAATATTAAGGGGGATCTGTTTTTTCATTTTTTATGTACGTTTTTAAGAATTTTATCTTACATTTGCCCCCGATGTTTGGACATAGTCACATATATCAATTCAGTGTAAAGGAATGGCGAATCCGATGCCATTCGTATGAGACTTCTACTTTGGTCCGAAAGTAGAAAGTATATCTATCCAGACACCAATCCGTTAAATATAATATATCCGGCCGTTAACAGCAGTTGCAGGCATATTCACTAGGCAGAATTCCGCAATTACATTATTTCAAGAGGGATAATATTGTATAATCTCAGGAAAAACATATAACATATAAAAAATAATAATTAAGATCCTGGTTTAATTAAAAGAAAATGAAAGTAAATGTTTACGTGGCAAATGAGTCTCACCAGAAGTACGCTGAGAGAATTTGCGAATTGATGTACATTTCGGCACAGGAAAGAGGTACGGGAATAGCAAAACGTAACCCCGAATACATTAAAGAAAAGATGAAAGACGGAAAGTCCATAATAGCTATAGCAGAAGACGGCAGTTTCGCAGGGTTCTCTTACATCGAATCATGGAGCCATACCAAATTCGTAGCAAATTCCGGGTTGATCGTAGCCCACGAATTCAGAGGCATCGGACTTGCCAAGCGTATAAAGGAAAGAATCTTTCAGCTTTCAAGGGAAATGTTCCCTTATGCAAAGATATTCAGCATTACGACGGGAATTGCCGTCATGAAAATGAATTCCGAACTCGGTTTCCGTCCCGTTCCTTTCTCTGAACTAACTACGGACGAAGAGTTCTGGCATGGCTGTCAGGGTTGCAGAAATTACGATATACTGCAAAGGAACAACTTTAAGATGTGTTTGTGCACGGCGCTGTTATATGACCCCGCACAGCACAAAAACGATTCTAAAAAAAGTTCGGGCATGCCGGTAATGAATTGGGTTGGAAAAGGAGTAGCTCTCCCCTTCAAGGGAATAAGCAAAACAGTCAAGTATCTCAGTCATAAAACATTCAGTACCCCGACAGAAGGAAAATAAAAATATAATGAAATCATAAAATACAGCAGGCATGGAAAATCAAAAAGAAAAAATCGTACTTGCGTTCAGCGGTGGGTTGGACACGTCTTTCTGCGTACCATATCTTACAAACGAAAGGAATTTTGAAGTACACACCGTAACCGTAAACACCGGAGGATTCAACGCCGAAGAGGTAAAGACCCTTGAGAAAAAAGCCATAACCCTCGGAGCAAAATCGCATACAACGATAGACGCAACAAAAAGCTATTATGAGAACGGCATAAAATATATGATCTTCGGCAATTGCCTTAGGAACAACAGCTATCCCCTTTCGGTAAGTTCTGAAAGAATTTTCCAGGCCATGGAAACTCTTAAAGTGGTAAAAAAGACCGGAGCGAAATATGTAGCACACGGCAGCACCGGAGCGGGAAACGATCAAATTAGATTTGATATAGTTTTTGATATCCTAGCCCCTGAAGTCGAAATAGTAGCACCTATAAGGGAACTTCAAAGCAGCAGGAGATTCGAAATAGATTACTTAAAGAAACATAATTTCGATTATAGCTGGGACAAAAGCAAATATTCTCTCAACCAGGGAATATGGGGAACCAGCATATGCGGAGTCGAAACCCTTTCTTCCGATGGGGTCCTGCCGGAAGAAGCTTTTCCGCACAAGGTTGAAAAACAAAATCCAGAAATGATAACCATAGGTTTCTCCGAAGGCGAACCGGTTTCACTTAACGGAAAGGAAATGGAGCCGCTGGATGTAATACGTTCCCTGGCTAAAATTGCCGATCCCTACGGAATAGGCAGAGACGTAAATGTAGGAGATACCATAATAGGTCTTAAAGGCAGGGTTGGATTCGAAGCAGCCGCTCCAATGATAATAATAAAAGCTCACCACCTCCTTGAGAAGCATACTCTTACTAAAAGCCAACAATACTGGAAGGAAATGATAGGCAATTATTACGGACAACTTATGCACGAAGCGCAATATCTCGATCCTGTGATGAGGAACATGGAAGTATTCCTTAAGAGCACACAAAAAAACGTAACTGGAACGGTAAAGGTAATACTCAGACCATATTGCTTTGACGTTGCCGGATGTTCCAGCAAATACGACCTGATGAATGCCAAATTCGGAGAATACGGAGAAATAAACAAATCATACGGAGCCAGGGATATAATAGGATTTACCAAAGTTCTTGCCAACCCGTCAAAAGTATACTACACTCTCAACGAAAAAGAGAAAGAACTTTTAAAATGATAAAAGCGGCAATAGCGGGAGGAACCGGATATACCGCCGGGGAATTATTAAGGATCCTTCTGAATCACAAAGATGTAACGGTAACGGCGGTTTTCAGCACCTCAAGTGCCGGCAAATACGTATATTCCGTACACAAGGACCTGTTGGGGGATACCGACTTGAAATTTACAGGAGAAATAGGTAATCCCAACGTTATTTTCCTGTGCCTGGGACACGGAGTATCCAAGGAATTTCTCGGAAAACACAAACTACCTGAAAAATGCAAGATCATTGATCTGGGAAACGATTTCCGTCTTGATTCCGATTTCGAAGGAAAACATTTCACATACGGACTTACCGACGTGTATCTCCATGAGATAGAAGGTTCGGATTATATAGCAAATCCGGGATGCTTCGCAACCGCTATACAAAGCGGACTCGCCCCTATCGCAAAGGCAGGACTGTTAAAAGATGAAATACATGTTACTGCCATCACAGGATCCACGGGTGCAGGGAAAAGACTCGGAGAAACATCCCATTTCAGCTACCGCGACAACAATATATCCGTATACAAACCTTTCACTCACCAGCATCTGGGTGAGATAAGAAAAACCCTCAGGGATATTTCAGGAGAAGAACCTCCGCAAATAAATTTCGTTCCGATGAGAGGAGATTTCGCAAGAGGGATTTTCGCCAGTATTTATACGAAGTGGAATTGCTGCAAAAACGACGAGCAGGCACTTGAAAACGCCAGGGGACTCTTTAATGAATTTTACAAGGATTCGCCATTCACATTCGTTTCCGACGATCCCATAAGCATGAAACAAGTTGTAAATACAAATAAAGTTCTGCTGCATCTTGAAATACATCAGGGATACCTGCATATAACATCTGCCATAGATAATCTGGTTAAGGGGGCATGCGGTCAGGCTGTAGAGAACATGAATATAATATTTGGCCTCGACAGAACCGAGGGCCTCAAATTCAAACCAAGCGCTTTCTGATAAAATAATTAAATGATGAAAATTTTCGAAGTATATAATTTATGGAATATCGAACCCGTAAAAGGTAAAGGATGCAGAATCTGGGATAAGGAAGGAACGGAATATCTGGACCTGTACGGAGGCCATGCAGTAATAAGTATAGGGCACTGCCACCCCACATACACGAAAATGCTTAAAGAGCAGCTCGACAATTTGGGATTTTACTCGAATGCCGTACAGAACCATCTGCAAACCGAACTTGCCGAAAATCTCGGAAAAATGTGCGGTTACGAAGATTATTCGCTGTTTCTTTGTAATTCAGGAGCCGAGGCAAACGAAAATGCATTAAAGCTTGCATCTTTCCATACCGGCAGGAAAAAGGTTATGGCCATGAAGAAGGCCTTCCACGGAAGGACTTCCGGAGCCGTAGAAGCCACAGACAATCCTGCAATACAATCGGGATTCAACAGAAACGGCAACGTACATTTTGTACCGATGAACGATATCGAAGCCGCGGAAAAAGAACTCGCAAAAAAAGAGTATTCCGCACTCATAATAGAGGGCATACAGGGAGTCGCAGGTATTTATGTCCCTGACAAGAAATATCTGCAGGCTTTGAGGAAAGCATGCACTGAAACAGGAACTGTCCTTATTATTGATGAGATCCAATCGGGATACGGAAGAAGCGGAAAATTTTTCGCGCATCAACATACCGGAATTAAAGGAGATATAATAACGGTAGCAAAAGGAATAGGGAACGGTTTCCCTATGGGGGGAGTTCTCATATCCCCTGCCTTTAAAGCGATAAAAGGCATGCTGGGTACAACTTTCGGCGGAAATCATCTTGCGTGCACGGCGGCTCTGGCCGTACTTAAGGTTATGAAAGATGAAAGACTCATCGAAAATGCAGCGTCAACCGGCAAATACTTATTGGACAATCTAAAAGGAAACAAGGCTATAAAAGACCTCAGAGGAATAGGGCTTATGATAGGCGTGGAACTCAGGGACGAATACCTGGATTTGAGGAACAGACTGTTATTTGAAAAACACATTTTTACCGGTGGCGCTGGTAAAAACGTAATAAGATTACTACCCCCACTTTGCCTGAAAAAATCCGATGCCGACATTTTTCTCGAAGCTTTCAATGATTTAACCAAATAGAAAATGAGAAATTTTATTACCGTAGAAGATGCAGGAGATCTCAACGAAGCGTATGAAAAAGCCGAATATGTAAAGAAACATCCTTTCGCAGACCAAAAACTGGGGAAGAACAAAACCATGCTGCTGGTCTTTTTCAATTCGAGCCTGCGGACACGTCTCAGTACACAAAAGGCAGCCCTCAATCTGGGGATGAACGCCATAGTTCTTGATATAAATCAAAATTCATGGAAACTCGAGACCGAACGCGGTGTTGTTATGGACGGAGACAAGTCTGAACATATTATGGAAGCCATTCCGGTAATGGGACAATATTGCGATATAATAGGAGTAAGATCTTTTTCCGGACTTAAAGATAAAAAGTTCGATTATGCAGAAACCATACTTAATCAGTTCGTGGAATTATCCGGAAGGCCTGTAGTAAGTATGGAAGCCGCTACTCGTCATCCTCTTCAAAGTTTTGCGGATTATATTACCATAGAAGAATATAAAAAGAAAATACGCCCAAAGGTTGTATTGACATGGGCCCCCCACCCCAGGCCCCTGCCTCAGGCAGTTTCAAACTCGTTCGTAGAATGGATGAAGAAAGCAGATTATGATTTTGTCATAACTCATCCCAAAGGATACGAACTTGATCCCCGTTTCACCGAAGGTTGCCATATTGAATATGATCAGAAAAAAGCATTCGAAGGTGCCGATTTCATATATGCAAAGAACTGGTCGGCTTTTTCGGACCCTAACTACGGCAAGGTCATTTCCACAGACAAATCATGGACTGTAAATAGTGAAAAAATGGAATTGACCGACGACGCATATTTCATGCATTGTCTTCCTGTAAGAAGAAACATGATAGTCTCGGATGAAGTAATAGAAAGCAGAAACTCGATAGTAATTGCAGAAGCAGGCAACAGGGTCGTTTCCGCCCAAACGGCACTGCGGGAAATTCTTATGGGCTTATAAAGCATCATTTTATGGACAAAAGGACTATAACTATAGTAAAAATAGGAGGCAACGTTATTGACAATCCTGATTCGCTGGATAAATTCCTTAAGGATTTCGGAAACCTTAGGGGATTTAAAATTCTGGTGCACGGAGGAGGTAAAATCGTAAGCGAACTTCTGAAAGAACTCGGGATAGAAGTAAAGATGTACAGGGGACGCAGGATTACGGGGCCGGAAACAATAAGGATTGCAACAATGGTATATGCCGGCCTTATAAACAAAACTATAGTAGCCACCTTGCAAAAGAACGGATGCAATGCACTTGGACTTTCCGGAGCAGACGGCAATTGCATAAGGGCAAACAAAAGACCTCCGCTCATAGTCGGGGACGATCCTGAAGCTGAACTTTTATGCGGAAAGGACAACAGGGGCAAAACTGTTATAGACTGGGGATACGTAGGAGATCCGGATTCTTCGGGAATCAACAGCAAGCTTCTGGGGGGATTGCTTGAAAACGGGTATTCTCCGGTTCTGTCAGCCATAACACATGACGGCAGCGGTTCCCTTCTGAATACTAATGCGGACACTATTGCGGCAAATATCGCAGCAGCTTTATCAAGCGAATATGATGTAAAATTAGTATATTGCTTTGAAAAAGCAGGAATACTGCGCGATCCTGATAATGATGATTCCGTTATTCCGGTAATCACAAGGGATTTATACAAAAAACTGCTTGACGGGAAGATTATAACCGGAGGAATGATTCCCAAGACGGGAAACGCTTTCGACGCACTTGAAAAAGGCGTAAGGGAAATTTATATAAAAAAAGCCGAAGATCTTCTCAATGATAAAGGAACCGTTATAAAATAACCGGATTGCCCGTACGGGCATCCCAAAAAAACATTTATGGCAACGAATCATAGGATCCTAAAATATGAAAAAGAAGCCGAAGACCTTCTCAAAAAACTGATCCGCATCCCTTCTTATTCTTATGAAGAAAACGAAAGAGCGGATTTTCTTACCGGATATCTTAAAGAGAAGAGCAAACTTTCCGGAGCCGGCTTTTCCGTAGAACGGATAAAAAACAACATATTGCTTATACCCCAACCCTATGACGGAAACAAACAGACGTTAATGCTCAATTCGCATATAGATACCGTTAAGGAAGGGAGCGATTATACTTTCGACCCATTCTGTGCAGAAGAAAAGGAAGGACGCATAATAGGATTGGGAAGCAACGACGACGGTGCATCTGTGGTAAGCCAGATCGCCGCTTTTTTGTATTTGGCAACGGAAAAGACGGAAGACGGAAAGAAATTCCTGCTGGAAAAGTTTAATGTAAACCTCAAATTACTGCTTACCTGCGAAGAAGAGAAATCCGGTCCCGATGGAATGGCATATATGGCCGACAACGTAAAACCCTTCGCCGATTTCGTAATCATAGGCGAACCAACCGGAATGAAAGCGGCTTATGCAGAGCACGGATTACTGGTGCTGGATGGAGTTGCAACGGGAAAAAGTGGGCATGCAGCAAGGAATGAAGGCATAAATGCACTATATATCGCTCTCGACGACATAAACACCCTTCGTAATTTCAAATTCGAGAAACAATCGGAATTCCTTGGGGAATTAAAGATTACTGTAACGCAAATCAATGCTGGTACCGCACATAATGTAGTTCCGGACAAATGCTCATTTGTAGTAGACGTAAGACCTACCGAGGTGTACACCAATGAAGAGATCCTGGATATTCTGCAAAAGAGCGTGAAAAGCAAGCTTACTCCCAGAAGCCTTGTTCACCGCTCATCTTCCACTCCGCAGGGACACAGGCTGCTGCAATGTATGGAAGAGCTCGGCATAGACCGTTATGTCTCTCCTACTACCTCGGATTGGATGTGCCTGCATATTCCGGCGATAAAAATAGGGCCGGGAGAATCTTCCAGAAGTCATAAGGCTGACGAATTCATAAAGATCGAAGAAATAGAAAACGGAATAGAAACATATATAAGAATAATTGAGAATTTGTAGTTTCATCATGGACAGTAATACATTATGGAATAAGGGTACCGCAGCCACCGACAGCGTGGAATCCTTTACGGTTGGAAACGACAGGATACTCGACCTCAAGCTTGCGAAATACGATGTTAAAGGATCCAAAGCTCATATAAAAATGCTGGCATCCATCGGCCTGCTTGATAAAGAAGAAGAAAAGACTCTTCAGCAGGGTCTGGACGAGATACTCGAAAAGATAGATTCCGGCGATTTCAGGCTGGAAGACGATGTTGAAGATATCCACTCCGAAGTAGAACTTATGCTTACTGCAAAATTCGGTGAAGCAGGAGAAAAAATACATTCGGGAAGATCGAGAAACGATCAGGTTCTCACGGACATAAAGCTTTTTCTAAAAGATCAGGCACAGGATCTGAGAGACGAAATACTGGAATTGTTCGGCTCCTTACAGAAATTAAGCGAAAAATATAAGGATATTTTACTGCCCGGCTATACACACGGACAAATAGCAATGCCGTCTTCATTCGGCATGTGGTTCGGCGCTTATGCCGAAGCCCTGATAGACGACATGTATATGCTGGCAGGAGCCTACAGGGTCATAGATCAGAATCCTCTGGGATCGGCTGCCGGATACGGAAATTCATTTCCGCTCGACAGGGAAATGACCACGAGTTTGCTGGGGTTCTCCTCCCTTAACTATAATTCTGTGGCAGCCCAGCTCAGCAGAGGCAAAACAGAAAAGGCGCTCGCTGCAGCCATGTCGCAAATAGCATCTACATTAAACAGATTCGCCGCGGACTGCTGCATGTTCATGTGTCCCAATTTCGGATTTATAAAATTCCCGGACGAATTTACCACGGGATCAAGCATTATGCCGCACAAGAAAAATCCCGACGTATGGGAACTGGTAAGAGCCAACTGCAACAGGATAGAAAACCTTACTAACGAAATAAGCCTGCTGACTACAAATATACCACAGGGATATCACAGGGATTTTCAACTTCTTAAAGACATATTATTCCCGGGACTTGAAAAGATGCACTCATGTCTTAAGATGACGAAATATATGATAGAAAATGTTTCCGTTAATAAAAACATACTCGATGACCCCAGATACGAATATCTGTTTACCGTAGAAAAAGTCAATAAGCTTGTCCGGGATGGAATACCTTTCAGGGAAGCTTATAAGAAAGTCGGAAAGGAAGTTAACGAGGGGAAATTCCATTATGTCGCCAAAGAAGGAAAAGGCAATAAAATAACATCGGTAAAACAGCTCGGGCACACCCATGAAGGCAGTATAGGAAATCTATGCAACGATAAGATAAAAGAGAAGATGGAAAAGGCAGTATTCTGATCTTTTACACACTTTTATACATGCGGGTATTACAAATATAAAATGGAGGGCGTTAAGTTTAACGCCCTCCATTAAAATTTAAATATGCACGTCCTTGCGCTCCAAGCAGCAATGACGCTCTACTCTTCTTCTATTTTTTCTCCGGATGGATTCAACCATTCCGTCTGCAGCAGGGCATACTCTGAATTAACTTTGAGTTTGATCCTGCAGGAATATTTCCGGCACCATTTTTTTCTGATGCTGTCAAGAAATCCCTTATTCAAATAGGCTTCCAGAAGAGGATTCGTTTCCAGAATAAATGATTTAATTTTCTTTTCCTTAACGTAATATGCCAGTTGCCTTTCCAATGTCTTATCTATTACTATGCTGGGGGCTATTTCCCCCGTACCGTGACACATCGGACATTTTTCATTTACGTTGATTTCAGTAGCGGGTCTGACTCTTTGCCTGGTTATTTGCATAAGACCGAACTTCGACAGAGGAAGTACATTGTGTTTCGCCCTGTCGGTGGAAAGCAAATCCTGCATATGCCTGAAAAGCTTGTTCCTGTTATCGGGCGAATCCATATCTATGAAATCGACTATTACGATTCCGCCAAGATCCCTCAGCCTCATCTGTCTTGCTATTTCATCCGCGGCATTCATATTAACGGTAAATGAATTTTCTTCCTGGGATATACCGTTTTTAGCTCGTATTCCACTGTTTACATCAACAACGTTGAGAGCTTCGGTATGTTCTATAACGATATATGCCCCCTGTTTAAGAGGAACTATCTTTCCGAACGATCCCTTTATTTGTCGCGTTACATCAAAACGATCGAAGATGGGTTCGCCACCCTTATACAGCTTTACTATTTTTTCAAGTTCAGGCGATATGGTGCTTATATACTCCTTCACTTCCCTGAAAACAGATTCGTCGTTTACGTATATGTTTGAAAAGGAATCGTTGAGAAGATCCCTTAAGACTACAATGGTTTTGCTTGTTTCGGAAAAAAGCAAATCGGGAATCTTACGTTTGGCAACTTTTGGCCATGAATCTTCCCACTTTCTTATCAGGGATTTTAATTCGGTATCCAGCACTACCGCCCTTTTACCTTCCGCGGCAGTACGTATTATTACACCGTAATTCTTTGGAAGTATGCTGTATATAAGACGTTCAAGTCTCCTGCGTTCTTCCTTCGACGTTATCTTCTGAGAGATGTTGACTGATTTTGCAAATGGCAGAAGTACAAGATTTCTGCCTGCCAGTGATATCTCCGCCGTCAACCTGGATCCCTTTGTTGAAATCGGTTCTTTAACTATCTGAACGATAACCGGCTGTCCAGGCTGAAGCACATCATTTATTCTACCTTCCTTTTCGAGGGGTTCACCTATTTTAATACCGGAGAAAAAAGATTTGGCATCCCTATTAGGGTTCATCTGCCTTACGAACGTATCGAAGGCCCTGAAATTCAGACCGAGATCCAGATAGTGCATGAACGCTTCCTTGCTGTCGCCTATATCAACGAACGCAGCATTCAACGCAGGCATGACTTTTTTTACCTTCCCAAGGTAAACGTCACCCACGAGATAAGAACTGTCATTCTTTTCCTTGTTAAGCTCGGCAAGCCTATGGTTCTCCAACAAAGCTATTTGAACTTCGGCAGATTCTACATCAATTATTAAATCTTTCTCCATTTATTAAAAAACAATAATCTAAAGCAGATCCAGGACCCGCTTTAGATTAATTTTACAAGACATGTAAGACTTATTTGCGAGTCTTATGTCTATTTTTGCGTAAACGCTTCTTGCGTTTATGCGTAGACATTTTATGCCTTTTTCTTTTTTTTCCGCTTGGCATGATAATTAATTAATTAGTATATTTGTTATTATTTCCTGCCGTCTTTAACCTTTGCGGCGAAAGCCTTGGAAGGCTTGAACGCCGGAACGTTGTGAGCCGGAATAATAATAGTCGTCTTCTTGGAAATATTTCTCGCAGTCTTTTTAGCACGTCTTTTTACAACGAAACTTCCAAAGCCGCGAAGATATACGTTATTGTTTTTCGCAAGAGATCCTTTCACACTATCCATAAAGGACTCGATAACATTTTGAACGGCAATTTTTTCCATTCCTGTTGCCTTAGCAACCTCATTTACGATATCAGCTTTTGTCATGATTGAAAATTTATTAATAAATGATTAATTTATTTCTTTCCCTTTTTTGCGTTGCAAATTTAGAGGAATATTTTTAATTATCAAATGTTTATTGTCTTTTGGCTCCTTTTGCGGAATATCAATGACAATATTAATTAAATTTGCGGTATGAAAGTTTACTTCCCATTCATACTGTTCCTTTTTATCTCCTACCAATGTTTATGCCAACCTGTTGGTAATTCGAAGATTTACATTTCCGATATAAGTATCGGAGGGAACAAAAGCGTAAAAAATATAACCATTTTAAGGGAGCTGGCTCTGAACGAAGGGGAGACTCTTACTTTACAGGAGCTGAACAGAGAAATAAAAATATCCAGGGATAATCTGCAGAATACATCGCTTTTCAATACAATACATATAAAATACGAGTTATTAAAACCTGACGGAAACGACATCAACCCCGATTTCGGGATCCCATGCAAAATAAGAATAGAAGTTCAGGAACGATGGTACTACTGGCCGTGGATAAATATAAAGCTGGAAGACAGGAACCTTTCTTCGTGGCTGAAGAATTTCGACATGAACAGAGTTACATTGGATCTCGGACTTAAGATAGACAATATAAACGGCGTAGGACAAAAAATGATACTGGGATGCTCCGTCGGATACGAGCGCAGCCTTATGCTTTCTTATAAAAACATAATACTCGATAGTGCCGGTAAAAATATAATAGGAGGAAAGATATATACCCACTCCAATAAAACTTCCAATTTCGGAACGTCATTCAATAAACCCCTGTATATAAAAAGCGATAAGAAAATAGACCGTGCAACCGGAATTAATCTCAACTATACATACCGTGCGGACGTGAGGATAAAGCACACTTTTTCTCTGAATCTTGAATATTCCAAAATAAACGATTCAATTTTATTCTACAATCCATATTATTGGGGACATAGAGGCAATACCGATTTCACTTATACGGTAAAGTATAAATTCGAAAACGACCAGAGAAATTACTACGTTTACCCAACCAGCGGCTACTACCTTTCGGCGGAAGAAATAATAATGACAGGAGACAAATGTTCGCAATGGTCTACCAGAACTTCAACTACAGCTCAATATTTCAAGCCTTTGAATAAAAGATGGTTCCTTAGCGGTTCTCTTAAATTGTCGGCTTCCGCCTCGCGGAAAAGATCCTACATTCTGGAACGTGTAGTGGGATATGACGGCGTTTCGATCTGCGGCTATGATTATTATGTTATAGACGGACAACACTTCGGAGTTTTCAATTCCACCGTCAAGTTTCTGCTGCTTCCTAAAACGGAAAAATATTTCAAATGCCTGAGGAACATTCCAAAATTCAACCCCGTTCCTCTTACCATATATATAAAGGCTATGGGTGATGCGGGCTATATCCGCAACAGCCATGCCTATCTTACAAATAACATGTGCAATTCCATGCTTTTAGGTACCGGCATAGGAATAGACTGCATATCATACTACGATATGCTGTTCAGTCTCAGTTATTGCATCAACCGCAGCGGAACTCGCGGAATATATTTCGGCATCAATATACCTATAATGTAATTCTGCACGTTGCCGTATTTAATGGTATGGCAGTTTGGCATAAAGATTGACCCACTATCGTACGGTTTCATTTAAAACCGCCATTTTACATTTTACTGACATTTTGACAAAACATTTTTATGAAAATACCGAAATTAGAATTCAACGATCTTTTGGGAGCGACAATCAATGTTCTTCCGATTGCGAACATTGATGAAACTTCAAAAGTACATGAAGACGGATTGCCGGGGACTTTACCAATTCTGGCATTGCGGGACACGGTTCTTTTTCCGGGCACGATTCTCCCTGTAACAATTGGGCGGGACAAATCCTTGAAATTAATAAAATCATTATATAAATCGTCCAAAATCATAGGAGCCGTAACCCAGAGAGACGCAAAGAGTGAGGATCCGGGAAAAACCGAATTATTCAACATAGGGACCTCCGGCAAGATAATAAAGCTCATTGAGATGCCTGACGGGGCCATAACCGCTATAATTCAGGGTATAAAAAGATTCACACTCAAGGAAATCCTCTCCAAGGAGCCATATTTAATAGGAGTGGTGGATTACCTCAACGATATAATCCCTTCTAAAAACGACAAGGACATGGAAGCTCTTGCAGATTCCATAAAGGATGCTGCCATGTTCATTTTAAAGGAATCACCGCATATGACTCCCGATACGAGCATAGCTATAAAGAATATAGAAGGATATGAATTCCTGGTTAACTTCATATCTTCCGGAATGGATACCGAGGATCCGGGAGAAAAGATGAAGCTTCTTAACGAAGGAAGTATAAAGCAAAGAGGTTACCTGCTTTACCAGATGCTGGACAAACAGATAGAAATACTTAAGATAAAAGAAGATATCCAGCAGAAGGTAAAATCCGAAATGGATCAACAGCAAAGGGAATATTACCTTAACAATCAGCTGAAAACGATCCAGCAGGAGCTTGGAATGGACGGTAATATTCAGGATATAAGCGAATTGAGAGATCGCTCCAAAAACAAGAAATGGAGCGACGATGTAAAAAAGGTTTTTGAAAAAGAACTTTCGAAACTCGAAAAGATAGCACCCACCTCTCCCGAATACGGTATACAGTTGAGTTATCTGGAATTCATCCTTGATCTACCGTGGAATACTGAAACAAAAGATAATCTGAATCTCAAGAATGCCGAGAAAGTACTGGACCACGATCATTACGGATTGGAGAAAGTTAAGGAAAGAATCATAGAATATCTTGCCGTCCTCAAACTGAAAGGAGATATGAAGTCTCCCATCATATGCCTTTACGGCCCTCCGGGTGTCGGCAAAACATCTCTGGGAAAATCCATTGCAAAATCCCTGGGCAGAAAATACGAAAGGATTTCGCTTGGAGGACTGCACGACGAATCTGAAATAAGAGGACACAGGAGAACATATATAGGAGCCATGCCCGGCCGGATAATAGAGGCTATAAAAAAAGCGGGGTCATCCAACCCGGTCATAGTTCTGGATGAAATAGACAAGGTAAGCAACGATTACAGAGGAGATCCGTCTTCCGCCCTTCTGGAAGTTCTTGACCCCGAACAGAACGTGGCTTTCCACGATAATTATCTTGACATAGACTACGACCTGTCGAGGGTTCTGTTCATAACCACGGCCAACAACGTCTCTTCAATCCAGCCGGCACTGCGCGACAGAATGGAAATGATAAACGTTACCGGTTATATTGCGGAGGAAAAATTCTTCATTGCAAGGGATTTCCTTATTCCTAAGCAGACGAAGGAACACGGACTGACGGAAAAACAGTTCAAATTCTCCGACGGGGCCATAAAATCCATAATAAACAATTACACCAGCGAATCCGGGGTGAGGAATCTGGAAAAGCAAATAGCCAAACTTGCAAGGAACGTTGCCAAAGATATAGCGCTAGATAAGAAAGTTCCGGTTGAGATAACGGAAAGTACCGTAAAAAAAATATTGGGCCTTCCGACTGCAATACACGATATACAAAAAGGGAACGAAGGTCCGGGTGTAGTTACGGGACTTGCATGGACCGAAGTCGGAGGCGAAATACTCTTCATTGAATCCAGCCTCAGCGAAGGCAAGGGCACGCTTACCACTACGGGAAACCTCGGAGATGTAATGAAGGAATCGGTAATGATAGCATATCAGTATATAAAGGCACATCCATCGCTGATAGGTGTTACGCCCAAGCTGATAGCTTCAAAGAACGTACATGTTCATGTTCCGGAAGGCGCCATTCCGAAAGACGGGCCTTCAGCCGGCATAGCGATGGTGAGTTCCATGGCATCGGCCTTTAAGAAAAAAGCGGTAAAACACGGAATTGCCATGACAGGAGAAATGACACTCAGAGGCAAGGTTCTGCCTGTAGGCGGAATAAAGGAGAAAATTCTGGCGGCCAAGAGATCCGGCATCTCCACTATCGTAATTTCCAAAGAAAACGAACGCGATATAAAAGAAATCAAACCCCTATATATAAAAGGAATGAATTTTGTGTACGTAAAGACTATGGAAGATGTAATAAAATTCATATTTTAGATTATTATAATTCGCATACCGAAATGAACGTACAGATAGAAGAGTCTTGGAAAAAGGTTTTGCAAAAAGAATTTGAAAAACCATACTTCGAGACTCTTTCGAATTTCCTACATAGAGAAAAAAAGGCAGGCAAAATCATTTATCCGCCGGGAACTCTTATTTTCAACGCCTTCCGCCTGACACCTTTCGACAGGCTGAAAGTTGTCATACTGGGGCAGGATCCGTATCATAACCCGGGACAGGCCCACGGCCTTTCTTTTTCCGTTCCAGACGGAATTCCATCCCCTCCCTCCCTAAAAAACATATACAGGGAAATAGAAGAAGATCTGCATATTAAAATAAATAAAAACGGTAATCTTGCGGGATGGGCCGGTCAGGGGGTTTTTCTACTTAATGCAATACTGACGGTAGAAGCCGGCAAGGCTGCATCACATTCACGCATAGGCTGGACCACATTTACCGATGCGGTAATAAAATGCATATCCGAAAATAAATCAGGCGTGGTTTTTATGCTGTGGGGCAATTTTGCAAAAGGCAAGAAGAATCTTATCGATCCTTCAAAACATCTGATATTGGAAGCAGCCCACCCTTCACCTCTTGCCGGAGGAGCATTTTTCGGATGCAGACATTTTTCCAAATGCAACGATTATTTAAAAAAACAAGGCTTGCCGCCTATAGACTGGAGCCTATAAAAACAAAAAAACAACAAAAAGTAAAGATATGAGGACAGCTATCTTTCCGGGGTCCTTCGACCCTTTCACACTGGGGCATATGGATGTTCTGGAATCATCATTGAAATTATTCGACAACATCATAATTGCCGTAGGATTCAACAGTGCAAAGGAAAAAGGATATTTCAAACCCGAGCTAAGGGTTGAAATGATAAAAGACATAATAAGGGACAAAAAGAACATAAGTGTATGTTCTTATAGCGAGCTTACCGTCGAGTTATGTAAGAAATTGAATGTAAATTATATAGTAAGGGGTCTAAGGACTACTACCGACTTCGAGCTAGAGAGTGTAATAGCACAGGCGAACAAAAAGATGAAAAAAGATATCCTTACAGTATTCATCCCTGCGTGTCAGGAATATTCGTTCATATCTTCAACCGTGGTAAGAGACGTACTGATTCATAATGGAGATGCATCCATGTTCCTGCCGGAAAATATTGATATAGAAAAATATATAGAGATGAACAGGAAATAATTAATTTAATGCATCCCTGGGGAAATGAGACTAAAAAAATACATACTGCTTTCAATCATATTAATTATTCCGGCAATAAGCCTGTATGCCCAAAAAGGATACGAGGTATCCTTCCAAATGGAAAGACAGGCCTTAAAGAACGGCGCTAAAACAAGAAAACCGGAATCCATCTTCCGGCTCGTCAGATTCGGATGGAATAAAAATACGGTTATTGATTCGGTAAAGACAAGATTCGCAGACGGAAAAGCAAAGATAATATTCAGGGGAAAAACAGATCTTGTTCCGGGAGAATATAAGATAAGCTGCAGGGACGGACAAGGGAATAAAATAGAAAAAGACGTTAATTTTTTCGTCTCGTCCGAAGGTAAAGTAAAAGAAAGAATCATTGCAGGTCCGTCCGGAATAAAGCAGGTTAAGGGAAGTAAGGAAAACGAAATATATTTTTCACTTCAGGATTATCTCAATGAAGAAAAGCCATCCGAAATAAAAAGCACTTTAAAGAAATTCTGGACCGAAAGCTCCGAAAGATGCCCAAATTCCCTGCTTCACGCATTCCTTAAATATACCGTAGCCAGACGCTTTTCATTTGATTCGACATCAATCTATTCAATTGCATCTGAAATAGGCCTTGACGACAGACTGCTTAATACCTCTTTTGGGGGAAATTTCATAAAATCAATACTGGGAGAGGCAATGTTTTCTCCTGTAGATTCCATAATAAGAATTGCAGACTCCCTTCTGCAAGAACCCGGGGGAAATAATAATCAGTTAAATACATATAAATCGGCTGCAGGAAAAATAATATTCGATTTCTTCAGATCTCCCCGCATAATGGGTGAAGAAAGGGTTGCTTTTTATGTTGCGGAAAAGTATTTTCTCACCGGCAGACTGCAGGCCGGGAAAAACGACTATTTCGTTTACCGTTCATATGTTAAATTCAACGAACACTCGCTTATAGGCATGAAAGCACCCGAGCTCAAGCTCAGGGACCTCTCGGGTAAAGTGTGGAGTCTTAAAGCTCTATGCAGTACCGGAGAATATACCGTAATATTTTTTTATACCAATGACTGCATCGAATGCAAAAAAGAGAGTCCAAAACTGATTGATTTTCTAAATTCGTACGAAGACGGAATAATAAATGTCTTTGCCGTATATACCGAGAGTGACACAACTGCGTGGAAAAAATATGCAGGACAGGAATTTGAAATATATAATCCTTTCATAAACTGGATTAATGTCGCCGATAAAGACTATAAAAGTAATTTTGCTTTTTTGTACGGCGTGATATCCACTCCCAGGATTTTCCTCTTGGACGGGAACGGCATAATAATCGGAAGAAACCTCGATACAGAAAGCCTTAAAAATCTTTTAAAGGTAAGAAACGAACGCAGGAATAAAGAATATGAATTTTTCGACGGTTTTTTTTCCGGCAATAAAGATATACATGCAGGCATAGATGAATTTTACAAAAGAAGCATTTCGGACACTTCCTCTTTCAGGGAAATTTTCGGCGAATTATATAATTATCTTAAAAATTCGGATTCTTACGATCTTCAGGAAGGAGCAGCATATCTGGGAGAAAAGTACATAGTAAACAAGGCCTGTCTCTGGAAAACGAATCCGGAATATGTTTCGAAAATAAAAAGGGCGATAAAAGTTTTCAATATGAACAGGCTCGGAAGCCGGGCCGAGAACCTCACCCTGAGCAACGAAGTTGGCGCACCGGTTTCCATTTACGACATAAAAAGCAAATACAAGGTACTGTTCTTTTACAGTACGAGCTGTCAGGAATGCATAAGCAGTACCAAAATAATGAAGGCCCTTTACGAAAAAGCCGGAAAGGCAGGCATTGAATTCTTAGGAATATATACCGGAACAAATTACGGCGCATTTATTAAATTCATTACGGAGAACAATTTAAAATGGGTAAATCTTTGGAATAAAAATAATGAAGAAAATATATTCGGCAAATATGCACTTCTTGGCGTACCTTCCATTTATATTCTCGATAGAAACAATATCGTAGTCGCCAAAGATATAAGTCCGGCAACGTTAAGTGAAATTATAAAGAAGAAAATAAATAAAGATAAATAACATGTTAACGGGGACTTATAAAGACTTCTACGAAAAGATTTCAAAGGAAATACCGGCATCTAGAATAATGTCGGATCCCCTCTGTACTCTGGCATTCGGCACTGACGCATCATTTTACCGCCTTATACCCAAAATAGTTATAAGGGCATATGGATTAAATGAAGTAAAATTCATAATTAAAACTGCATTTCTGGAGGGTGTCCCCATTACATTCAGAAGCGCAGGAACGTCGCTCAGCGGCCAGGGCATTACCGATTCGGTTCTTGTTATAACTTCACATGGTTTCGAAGATTATGAAATTCTCGATGAAGGAAGGAAAATCAAACTCCGGCCGGGGATAAGAGGTGGAAAAGCAAACCGCATCTTAAAAAAGTACGGAAGGAAAATAGGTCCTGATCCCGCATCCATTGAATCGGCAATGATTGGCGGCATAGTAGCAAACAACGCAAGCGGAATGAGCTGCGGTATATCATGGAATTCATACAGGACCATAGATGATATGGAACTTATTCTTTCCGATGGTACGTTGCTAGACACCTCCAGCGAAGTTTCCAGAAGAATGTTCAGAACCACTCACGGCGAACTGCTTAGGAAGCTGGATTCTATTGCGGACGAAATAAGAAACAATCCGGATCTTAAAAAACGCATAGAGAAAAAATATAGTATAAAAAACACCACCGGGTACGGACTTAACTCCTTTATAGATTATACCGATGGTTTTGATATCCTCAAACACCTGATAGTAGGATCCGAAGGGACTTTGGCTTTCATCTCTGAAGTAACTTTCAATACCGTAGAAGATCTGCCTGTAAAATCGCTGGCCTGCGCTATTTACAAAAACATAGAGGATGCCTGTACGGCCGTGGAAATACTGCAAAAACAACCGGTTTCCGCAGTGGAACTTATCGACAGATCTAATCTTAAGCTTCTGGAAAATCTTCCGGGAATTCCTTCCTTCCTCAAGAACGTTCCGCTGGACGCTTGCGGATTACTTATAGAAACATCAGGAAAAGAGAAAAACGAAGTAAGGAAACAGGCGGCACAAATAAAAGCAAGCATAGATGCCATAGAACCGGCAATGCCATACGAATTTACGGAAGACCCCGCAATGCAGGGGATACTATGGAAAATAAGACAGGATACCTTCCCTGCCATTGCAGGACAAAGGGAAAGCGGAACAACAGCTCTAATAGAAGACATATGCTTTCCACCAGAACAACTGGCCGAAGCCGTTGGAGATCTCCACAGGATATTCGTAAACGACGGATATGAAAACGCGGTAATATACGGACATGCGCTGGCCGGCAATCTTCATTTCGTTTTCAATCAGGATTTCGGCAATCATGAATCGTTACAGAAGTACGAAAAATTCATGAACGACATAACCGAAATGGTTGTAGGCAAATATGACGGTTCACTAAAAGCAGAACACGGAACCGGGCGTAATATGGCTCCTTTCGTAGAACTCGAATGGGGAAAACGGCCTTATGAAATAATGCAGGAGATAAAAGAAGCCTTCGACCCAAGGAAAATAATGAACCCCGGTGTTATATTAAATAAAAACAGGAAAATCCATCTGGAGAACCTGAAACCATGTTTCCCTATCTCCGAAACAGCCGATAAATGTATGGAATGCGGATTTTGCGAAAGATCATGCGTATCCGAAGGTCTTACGCTTTCCCCAAGACAGCGAATAGCCGTACATCGCGAAATAAAAAGGCTCGAAGCCGAAGGTAAGACTCCTCATATATTAGGCGAACTGAAAAGGAGATATGAATACTGGGGCAAAAACACATGTGCCACCGACAGCCTTTGCATGCTCGGATGTCCGGTACATGCAGATGCAGGAAAATTAATAAAAGAACTTCGCAGCACGGGACACACCGAATCACAAAAGGAAAGGGCCATGAAAATGGCCGAGAACATGGACAAGGTAACGTCATGGATGAGGATCATGCTGAACGTCATATATTTTCTACGATTGCTTCTGGGTAAAGAAATATTCGGAACGATGGCACGAGCTTTCCGCAAGGCGGTGGGCCCCAAAGTCCCCATGTGGAACGAATATATGCCTAAAGGAAGCCGCCGGTTTGATTTTTCACATGTGGAAAAAACGGGGGAAGAAGAACTGCCGGGTGATGAAAATCATGTAGTTTATTTCCCTTCATGCATAACACGCACCATGGGGAAATCAAAATCACATTCGAAAGAAGTAGAGCTTTCCGAAGCTACTGAAAGCATCCTCAAAAAAGCGGGGTACAAAATCATCTATCCCGAGAACTCCGACAAATTATGCTGCGGAATGGCCTTTACGAGCAAGGGATTCGTCGAAGCCGGCATGAAAGCTTCCGATACATTGAAAAAGGCTTTGTACAAAGCTTCAGGAAACGGAAAATATCCGATAGTATGCGATATGAGCTCATGCCTGTACACTATGAAGTCCAATATGGAGGGGGAACTCAGATTATACGATACCGCCGAATTCATATATAAATTCATCCTCGACAGACTGGACATAAAGAAAGTTCCCGAAAAGGTAGCCGTTTTCGGAGTATGCGCCTCAAAACACATGGGCACTGAGAATTATCTATACGGCATTGCCGAAAGATGTGCGGAAAAAGTCGTCGTTCTGGATGCGAACTGCTGCGGTTTTGCAGGAGACAGGGGATTTACCGTACCAGAATTGAATGAACATGGATTGAGGGATATAAAAAGACAGACCGACGGATATGAACCCGACGGGGGCAAAAGCGCACCGTGCAGCGAAGGCTTTGCCACTAACAGAACATGTGAAATAGGATTGTCAAGAGCAAGCGGCATTGATTTCAGATCCATAATCTATCTGGTAAACAGGGCCGGATCTCCTAAAAAAGAATAAACAAATCTAAATATAAATGATGGAAACAATAGCTATCGGAAGCGACCATGCCGCTTTCGAATTCAAGGAAGAGATAAAGAAATATCTGGAATCAAAAGGATACGGAATCAGGGATTTCGGAACATATTCTCCAGAACGTACGGATTATCCGGATTATGCATTTAAGGTCGGAGAAGCCGTTTCGGCCGGCGAATATGAAAAAGGTATGCTGTTTTGCGGAACCGGAATAGGAATGTCCATAAGCGCAAATAAGGTTAAGGGCATAAGAGCCGTCGTGTGCAGCGAACCTTTTTCCGCCAAAATGGCCAGAGCGCACAACAATTCCAACGTGTTGTGTCTCGGAGCGCGCGTAGTGGGAATAGAACTTGCGGAAATGATAATCGACACGTGGCTGAATACGAAATTCGAAGGGGGCAGGCATCAGGAAAGGGTTGAGAAAATCACAAAATACGATTGCGGAAGATAGTACATTATTTATTCCGCCTCTTTCCCTTTCTTTCCCATAAGGAACCTCGATATACCCAGAAGGAACATAAGGAAAAATACGAATTCGGATATTCTACCTATTACATCACCGTATTTTACGAACGGAGTTATCTTGTCGTTAAGTTTTAGAGATCCGTTCAGATAAGCTTCCTTCCACCACGGAGTTTCCGCTATTATCTCACCTCTCTGGTTTATGAGGGCTGATATTCCGGTATTGCCGCAACGGGCTATCGACCGTCGGGTTTCTATGGCGCGGAGACATGAGTAAGACAGATGTTGTCTGTATCCGGGAGTATTTCCCCACCATCCGTCGTTAGTTATAACACTCATTACATTAGCTCCGGCTAATATGTAATGTCTGTAGAAATCTCCGAAAACGGACTCGTAGCATATGGCCGTCCCTATTTTTACGGAATCAGTGGTGGTAAAGACCGTACGTTCCTTCTGCGTACCAAAACTGCTTATATATTTCTCCAGATCTATTATATGGTGTTTTTTGAGAAATCTCAGGAAAGGTTTATAAGGAGAATTCTCTACTATTATCACCAATTTGCTTTTGTTGTAGAAATCTATATCGTGCCTGGCATTTATAAAGATTGCCGTATTAAATCTGTCGTACCAAAGGCCTACTCCGAATTTCCGGGCCGATGCCGACGGCCTTTCTTCGGAATCACCGCCCACGGAAGGATTTATGGAAGTATTATATACGAACGTCGTTACTGCACCGTAGATCATATTGAGATTCAGGCTGTCGCCGCCTTCCGACTTGAGAAAGCCGTCGAGTTTTCTGTGATATTTATTTGATCTTATGTTGTTCAGCAGAATATCTTCGCCTACTTCTGTAGGGTAAACCATTGTTTCCGGTCCTATTATGAAATGGGACAGATTCCCGGTTCCAGGTGCGGATGAAAGTGCTTTTCCGGAGAGTGTAAGAAATTTATTGATTTGCATATCCATTGACATCCCTCCGAACTTATCTATGTAAGGATCTATGTTGGGCTGTATTATTGAAAAATACCTGCTGCCGCGGGCATTTACTTTTTTCGACGGTTCGTATGAGGACTCCTTGTAATTATAGAATATTATTTCAGATGTTATAAGGGGAGCAAGGAAAAAGAAAAAGGACATAAAGGCAGTCGATATCCATCTGCGTCCGGTAATGGCCAATATTATAGTCCTGAATATAAGGACATTCACAAGAAGGACCCAGAAAGAACCGCCAGCAACACCAGTTGCGCTGTACCATTGTACAGTTTTTATTGACGTAGCAAAAGAATTTCCGAGGTCGAGCCAAGGCCACGAAACATCCCATGTTGAATATGCATGTTCCCATGCAAGCCACGAGACTATAAAAAACACATATGGAAGAAATCCCCTGAAAATCTTACGGAACCATCTGAATAATCCGAATATTACGGCCATTTGCAGGGCATTGAGCACTATTGCAGCAACGGCTCCCGCCAACGTGGCCTTGTAAATCCAGAAAGTTGTAAATAAGTTCCAGATGAGAAAACACACATAATAATAGGTAAAGAAGTGTTTTTTCGAATGCAGGCCGGCAAGATATTCGGCAGCAAAAAGGGGGACAAAAGCAACCAGAGAAACAAGTCCGGCATGAGGTACAAGAAACGGGACGGATAATAAAACCGACGATAAAAAAACAAGGATCCATAGTGACGTTCCCAATTTCTCCCCTTTTACGGAATCGTATCCATTTTGTAGATCCATTAGTTATATTTTAGATTAATTTGTCTAAATTTGTAGATGTCTTATCAGACAAAGATACAAAATAGATGCAAATATGTTTTTACAACTACTAAAAGGATTCATAGTGGGTATAGCTGCATCCATACCTCTTGGACCACTCGGGATATTGTGCGTACAAAAGACTCTGAGCAAAGGACGTAATTCAGGATTCATTACAGGGCTCGGAGCTTCTGTGTCAGATACTTTTTATGCAGGAATATCCCTGATAGGACTGGCGTTCATTCAGAATTTCGTAAAGGAATACAAAACGAGCGTAATGATTATAGGAGGTATAATTGTCATATTAATTGGCCTGAAAATATATTATACGAATCCTATAAAGCAAATAAGACAGAAAAATTCCAAGCGTAAGCATGCAGAAGATTTTCTGGAAGCCTTTATTATGACTATTACTAATCCGGGCTCGATAGTGCTTATGATAGGAGTAATGGCGGCCGTTGGCGTTGATGTATCGGACGATCAGGCCAAAAGCCTTATTCTTACCACCTTGTGGGGCGTTTTCCTTGGAAGTGTAACATGGTGGTTCATTCTAAGTTCCACCATAACCCTTTTCAGAAAAAGATTCCGGATAAAACAATTGGTAACGACCAACCGCATATCCGGGATCATTATAATGGCTCTGGGACTGATTTCCGCCTTCGGAGGTCTGGTAGATATCCTCCTTAAGTTTCTTCACCAGAAAATCTAACAGGAGACCTTCCCTATCGAATAATATTCGAATCCGAGCTTTTTCATATCTTTTGCAACATAAATGTTCCTTCCGTCTACGAATATATTTCCATTCATGGATTTCTTAACTTCGTTCCAGTTAGGTACGCGGAATTGTTTCCATTCAGTAATCAAAGCAACGGCATCGGCACCCTTTGCCGCATCGTAAATATTATCGGCATAATATATGCGATCTCCAAGATAACGCAATCTGGCTTCATCCATTGCAATAGGATCGTATGCCCTAACGGATGCCCCTGCTTCGAGCAGCTTATTTATTACTACTACAGAAGGAGCTTCCCTCATATCGTTGGTCTCCGGTTTGAACGACAGACCCCATATGGCAACGACCTTTCCTTTCAAATTCCCGTCGAAAGCTTTTTCCAATTTATCGAATACGATTTTTTTCTGCTCTTCGTTTACATCTTCCACCGCCTGTATGACCTGCATCTTATATCCTTTTTCAGCACCGGTCTTTATCAAAGCCTTTACATCTTTCGGGAAGCATGACCCACCATAACCGCATCCGGGATAAAGAAATTTGCTTCCTATTCTGGTATCGGAGGCCATCCCCGCCCTCACATTATCTACGTTGGCCCCGGTGAGTTCGCAAAGACGCGCTATTTCATTCATAAAGCTTATTCTGGTAGCAAGCATGGAGTTGGCCGCATATTTCGTCATTTCCGCCGACATTACATCCATAATTATAAGCCTGTTCTTGTTCATCTGGAACGGGCGGTATATTTTGGCCATAAGGGCTTCGGCTTTTTCCGAACTTACCCCCACGACAACCCTGTCGGGACTCATGAAATCCTTTACAGCCGATCCTTCCTTAAGAAATTCAGGGTTGGATGCAACTTCAAATGGAATATCTTCACCGCGTTTCTTCAGTTCTTCTTCGACAGCCTGTTTTACCTTAAGCGAGGTTCCTACGGGAACAGTGCTCTTGGTAACCAGCAAAGTATATTTCTTTATCATTTGTCCGAACTCCCGTGCAACAGTAAGAACATATTTAAGATCGGCACTTCCGTCTTCGTCCGGCGGAGTTCCTACGGCTATAAAAACAACGTCGGCATTATCTATGCAAGCACCAAGAGATGTCTCGAAATGAAGACGGCCTTCCCGCATGTTATGCTCTATAAGCTCGTCGAGTCCGGGCTCGTAAATAGGCACTATACCTTTTCGAAGCCCGTTGATTTTCGTCTCGTCCACGTCTACACATGTAACGTTTATTCCCATTTCGGAAAAGCATGTACCGGAGACAAGTCCGACATATCCTGTTCCTACCAATACTACATTCATATTTAAAAATATTTTAAATTCGCTCCCAAAGTTATAAATAAATAACTATATTCGCCCCAACTTACACGGGGATGTTTTGGTCTTGACATCAGATTAACCGGATGGTAAGCATACCGAGCGTTGCGAGTATGGCTCGTTAATCTCAACTCCCGGCCAATTAACTGGCGAAAACAATTTTGCACTCGCTGCGTAATCGGGCAAAGCTCAATTACCTTAATCCGTTCGGCCTAGGTTGCCGGACCGACGAGTATCCCGCCGTCCTTTAGTTCGGTTATGGTTCGGCATCAGGGATATCATTAAAACCGGATGCACGCATTCACTCCTCTAAGGTGCGCCAAGATTTAAGAGGATAAGGGTTATGTGGCCTGCCGACCGGCAGCATTTCCTCTAAAAATAAAGGTCGGATAAGTATGTAGAAAGCTTTTCGATGGTCTGCATGGACGGCGGTTCGAGTCCGCCCATCTCCACAAAAAGGTGCCCGGTCTTCTGATCGGCACCTTTTTTATTGTAGTGATATTTATTTGTTACTATAATCGCTATTCCGTAGTTTCATTCACCTTTACTTCGGATTTATAATCTTTATTTTTCTGCGGATAAGCTATGCGGGTATGGTATATTTCCGCAAGCTGTCTCTTGAAGACTTCCTTGACTATATTTATTTCCTTAATGGTTATATCCGCCTGTGCAAGCTGTGAATCGGATATCCTCTTGCTAAGGATGGATTCCACCATATCGGATATGCTTTTTGGCGAATAATCCGATAGACTTCTGGCCGTAGCTTCCACTGCATCGGCCATCATAACAACAACCTGTTCCCGGCTTGTGGGCAGCGTTCCATGGTAAGTAAATTTATCCACATTGGCTGGATCTCCTCCTTCATTGCAATATTTATTGTAAAAATATGCCGTCTGCGATTGTCCGTGATGTGATGTAATAAATTCGATAATAACTTTGGGCAGGGAATATTTGCGGGCATATTCCACTCCCATATCCACATGTTTTATTATTTCCTGAGCACTCTCCATGGGAGAAAGGCCCTTATGGTAATTTACTCCCGGAGCTTCATTTTCTATAAAACACTGGGGATTATATATTTTACCTACATCATGGTACATTGCTCCAACCTTTACCAATCTGGAATCCCCGCCTATTGCCTTAACTGCCCTCTCGGCAAGATTGGCAACCTGCAGGGAATGCTGGAACGTACCGGGGGCGAGCCGTGCAAGTTCCTGAAGCAGAGCATTATTAGTATCGGACAAATCCCTGAGTGTTGAATTCGATACAAGGGAGAACATTTTTTCAAGAAGAAAAACCAGAGGATAACATGCGACCACAAGCAATGCATTAAGAAGCAAATACGCAAGAGCCGTAAAATTTAGCGAATCAGTGGCGGCATTTTCCGGAAACTTAAATGAAAAATATACTGTCATCATTCCGATAAAAATCAGAAGGGAATTAAGGAATTGTTTCCACCCTCGGTGAAGATACCTAAAAGCCAACAGAGTAACACCTCCGCCGACGACGTTTATAACATACAGTTCCACACCGAATTCCGATATTAGAAGGACAGGCAACAAAGAAACCATGTATACGGGAAACACAAGTTTGGTATCGAAAAAGGCCACCATATAAAGAGCGAATACCGCATAAGGAACCATAAACAGATAGGAAGAACTCCATCTGTTTACCATAACGGTTATGATAAAAATAAGGACTACTATAAAAAGGATGAAATCAAATTTGTTCCATTGCGGAAGGACATCAATATCGCCGAAAAAAACCGCGGCGGTGACCAACAACAGCAATATGAACACAAACATCATGTGTCCGGCGGATATCAGAAGCTTATCTCCGTTACCGCCTACGCTGTTTCTGTACTCCGATTTATATGAATCAAGAATCTGGGCAGTTTCCGGGGTTACTATCTCACCTTTTGAGATTATAAGCTCTCCGGCATAAATCGTTCCTTTCGTGGGAGATATATCATCTACCACTCTTTTATGCATAAGTTCGGTAGTAGATTGGTCGAAGGTTACGTTAGGAACTATAAGGCTTTTAATATTTATTATATTAAGGGCGGAATCTACATTGAATTCCGGAAATGCGGCAGTCATATCGGTCTGCAACGCAAGCAAGGCACTGTTTTTCGTATACAACTGTGAAACGAGTTGCTTTACCGTTCCGGATCCTCTTTTAACATATACATATTCCGATGATCCGTTTTCATCTATTATCCCCTTTTCATAAAGCCTGCCAAGCGAACCGGCGATAGCAGCTTCGAAATCGGATGGCATGCCGGAAAAAGAATGCATCTTATTAAGATACTGTATCTGATTTGCTTCGGTTTCACCGTTTAGTATATAATATGGGACAATGCTTTCCGCCGCTTTTGTCTTTTCATCCTGCATTTCCTTTGCAGACTTCAATATGGGAAAATCTATCGGGGAAATGAGAGTTTCGTAAAGCCACGGTCTGCCTATCTGATAAGAATATTTAAATCTGCCCACATTGGGAAAAAAAATCATTATAACCACGAACGCTATGGCGAGATTAAAATATATTTGCTTATGATTCAAAGCCTTTATGGCTTTTCTTTTATTCAGGATTTCCATAATACATCAACATCTGAACAAAATTATACAAAATATGACATTAAATTACATATCTAATGCTAAAATGCTTTTTATAAAACTAAAAATAAATTATCTTTGCGCCGTCTTTATTCAAAACGGCCCGTCAACCGGGACCATCAGACACACAACCACTGGAGAGATGCAGGAGTGGTTGAACTGGCACGCCTGGAAAGCGTGTAAACCTCTAAAGGGTTTCAAGGGTTCGAATCCCTTTCTCTCCGCAAACGAAGAAAAGAGCGACTGAAAGGTCGCTTTTTTCATATGCGCCCCTGGCGGCGAAAGCTTGCTTTCGGAAAGCGAAGAGCCGCATATGAAAAACACCGGCACCGCCGGCGCTTTTCTAAAGTTTGCAAGGAACCCCGCGGGAGCGCAGGGAATGCGCAGGCGAAGCTGAGCATCATCCCGAAGGAGCTTTTCCCTCATAATTCATAAAAACGATCAGGGTGCAGAAATACGCCCATCGGATACCAAGCATAAACAACCGATAATAAGAACATTACATCAAAAGTTATCACAAAATCCATTTGCATCCTGACGGCCTGTTTTTCGCCGATCGGCCTCTCATGTGCCTGCAAGCCTCATTGTGAAAAAACGTAAAATCAGGATGCGGAAACCTTTCCGTCGGGTTTCCACATTAAAGCACTCACTTGCAACAAAATACCCACGAAGTCATTATAGCACCGATCTGCATCCTGACGGATTTTTAAAAAATCTATCATAGACTTAATCTAATTTTTTAAATATTTCCATAATTTGAGTGTTATTTTGGTATTGTCCATAACGGTTGGTGTATGAGGCGTTGGGCATTTCAACACACTTCACTGTCAAACCGCTGATATGTTTATTAAATGTACTCACTTTTAATTAAACGCCTTCTGTCCAATAACTTATACACATTGTTGTGCGGTCGTACTTTTTCTTCAGTCTGGGTAGGCAAGGCATACTCTTTTGCAATTTTGGGTTGAAGCGTTGGCTTGTGCGAATTGCAAATGTGTATGGTTTTAGCGTGGGCTTTCATTTCAATAGTCTTAGTATTCTTACTTTTTTTCTGTCTTTTGCAGGAATTACCTTGAAAATTACTTTCGTCCCAACTGTTAACTCAGTTGTCAAATGCCAATTTGGTGAAGCTGAAAAATAAAATTCATTGTCGTCCGATTTGATGAAACCATCTTTTCCACGTTCATTGTCGTGAAGTAACTTAATAATTTCTCCTTGTAAATTTTCAGAATTACTACTGTGTTTTGGAGCCTTCTTTCTATTGTCATTTTTGTTGAATCCATTCCAATATTTTTTAAGTTCTGATTTTAAATTCTTTAACTCGCTTAATGAAATTTCACTTTGTCCAAATTGATTTAATTCGTCAAAGACTTTTTGAGGAACTTTCCATTCTTCGTCTTGACGAACAAGTTTGGAAAGGCTAAAATGCTTGAATGCCAAGTCAGATTGACCTTGCTTATTTAAAATCTTTCCGATTAAGTAAAGTAGGTCAACTTTGAATTCAAGAGGACCGAAATTGTTAATGGCATCAATTGCCATTTTAAATGCTGCGTCCAAATCGTCTTTCTCAAAATAGAGTTCTGCCAATTCCTTCTGAATAAACCACTCTCGTTTCTTTCTTAAGATAGTTTTAAGTTCTTCAATTGTATCTTCCGCATTCCCAAGATTCTTCTTTGACAGAGCTACTCGCCTTGAAAACCAAATGTCATTGGAATAATGGAAGTTATCAATCTTTTCAAGTGCTTCTTTGGATGTGTCAAAACACTCTTGCCATTCGCCTAATTTCATTAAAGCTTTTGTTTTGTAAGCGTACCAATTTTCAAAATCGGATGCCAATTCCATATCCTGGGTACGTCCTTTTCGTTCAACCTGAATAGTTGAACAGTCGGTTGAAAGCTGAATTGGGACAAATTGGTTGCAAAAATCATTTACAAGTTTCCAGTTAGGAGCAGGCTTATTCTTCTCTGATTTAAGAACAATTGAAAACAAATTTGAAACAAGCGTTTTTGAAAAATCACTATTCAATCCCAGAAGAATGGGAATCAGCGTTTCTATTCTTTCAATGAGTTCGCTTTTGTCATAGTGAAAATTCTGTTGCTGAAAATCTTCTTCATCTTCATCAAAAAATTGCGTTTCATCATCAAAGTTACTGGCGTTCTCATTTTCTGCTTTGTACTTTGACCATAAAAGCCAACCATACGCAGTTAAGATTCTTTCCTTTTGGCTGTCATCAATTTTGATGTCATATATGTTTAAGAATTGAAACCCAGCATCAAATTGATTGGTGTATCTGAGGCAAGAAATTAAATCAGATACGATATATTCATTATTTGAAAGTTGTTCTTTGGAGAAACTGGTTTTATTCTCTTTAAAATAAGAAAGTGCTTCCGAGTACTTTTTAGCTTTCTTAAGATCTGATATCTGTCTGCTAAAATCAAATAATGATGCCATTTAACTGTCTTTTAGTTTGTTAATGATTGTCTGAAAATCAGTCCATAAACTTGGTTCAGTTGATGACAAAGCGGAAATGGTTGAGAAAAATCCATCTCCGTCATAATACAGGTCAATTGTTAGCTTATCGCTTGAACGAATCAGTTGAACAGTATCTTTATATGGAGCTTGGATAATATAGCTTATTGCTAAGTCTTTCTCTTTAAGAATTTCATTCAATTGACTATATGCTGAAACTCTCCAGTTGTCTTTAATAAAGCTGAAATCATCAATGGAATTATCTGCTTTCAAAGTATTCAGTAGTTCTTCTCCAAATTCTTTGGGTTGTGATTTCATCAAAGAAGGCATTTTGAATTGACCTTTTTTATTGTAGTAGATTGAAATAGTGGCTGTTTCACCAGAGTTCCCTTTTAGCTCATATAATTCCTGATAATTTGGATGATTAATGGAATTGATGCTTATTTTTTTGCTTGTTAGCTTTCCTTCGATGAATTGATATAATTGAAGAAGATAGGATTTAAAATCATCATCTTTAAATTTGTATTTATCCGCTACTTCTTTATTTAGATTACTTAAATCAATAGATGTGTCAGCAATGTAGAATAAGTCCTTCCCCTTTGAATTTGAAGGTATTGTTGGTTTTAAATCAAGTTTATAGAAAGGCGAAATTGGAGTGTAATTGATAAGGCTAACTTTTGAGGTTGCTCTTATCAACCCTGTATAAATCCATTTGAAGTAGATTTCGTTCGTTTTGCCACCGCCTGTTTCTACGTTAAAGAATATTTCATCCCATTTGTAGGACATTGATTTGTGAACCGTTAAAGCCCAACCAAATCGCAACTGTGCAGCATTTTTAAATTTGTAATAATCGGTTGATGGCATATTGCTTAAAGAACGTTGAATTTTACGGGAAACTTTCGTTTTTACTCTTTTACCATCTGCCAATTTTTGCAACAAGTCTTTCAGCTCTTCATCAACGTGATATTTGCCATTTTTAAAATTGTCCAACTCCTTTTCTGCCAATTGAGCCAAAAGAATTTTATAGGATATGATTTCTTCCTTGGAAAGTTCGCCTTTATCACTTAGTCTGAAATTTTCTAAGCTGAGAAAACTGAGTGTATGATTCGATTCCTGTAAGTTGATGGTTACTTCACGGAAAGTTAAAGGTGTGATTAGTTTTTCCGTTTGGGTAATTGTATTTGACACAGATACAATTTCACCAAATTGTCCATTGAAAATTTTTTTCGGTTCAGCAAAAGGGTCGTTTTCATCTTCAACTCTTATGTTGTTCCCAAAAATGACTAAATCACCTTTTGTTAAGTCGTTCCCATTTTTGAGAATTGAGTTCTTTATCCAGAAATTAACTTTCTGAGCATCAAAATTTGAGTAGCAAAGAATATGAGAACTTGACGTTGATCTAAATGATTTTTCAATTCTATCTTTCAATTCATCCTTTGATAGGATTTCTAAAGAACCGGAAATCTCAAATTTTAAGTTGTTGTACGATTGATTGCGAATGCAATTGACAGCTTTTAGTCCTTCAGCAACAATTGGAGATTTCTTTTCTTTATCAATAAGTTGAAATGTTTTAGCTTCAAAGTTGTATTCATCAGCTAAATATTCAGGATTGAGTGCAGATTTTTCTTTTTTACCAATCGAAAGTTGAAAGCTATCTCCTACGAAAATAATTTTTCGTTTTGAATTTTTTAGGTCTGCAAACTCAATGAAATCTTTCAATAACTTGCCTGAGCCAAATCGCAAGTCAATAGATTGGTAGTAATTATCTGAAATTAGATGAGATTCGTCCACTATGAATATTGCGTCTTCTGTGTCGTCAGACTTTTTGAGCGGGACAACTTCTAAGTCTATTTTGTCTTCGTTTTGATTTTCAGTTTCTTCTTTTTCTTCGGTTTCTGAATTAGTTATGTTTCCACCGTATATGTAAGAATAGATACTGTCAAATTCTAAGTTTGTATTCTTCAATAAGTTGTTGGAAACTCGTCCAGATGATGCAAATAGTTTAGCTTCTGGAATTCGATTATTATATGCTATATCCTGTATAAATGGAATCAAATGCGTTTTTCCGCTTAAAGATGTTCCTTGAAGCACAAAAAAACGGTCGTCTTGAGATTTTATGAAAGATTCGATTTCTTGAAGTGCAGACTTTTGGTCAGGATAAAGGTTCTCAAAATCCAATTCCGTTTCATAAGTCATAAAATCAGTTGTTTCTCCATAATTTTCAGAAAGGTCAAAACTGTCCGCTCTGAAAACTTCCTTAAATACATCATAGGACTCTTTTGTTAAAGAAACATCTTTATCAGAAATGTCAATAATGTCCTTAATTTTTTCAAGGTAATTGGCTTTGTCAATTATGAAGAAGTTGAGCTCTTCCTTTGGTGGAATGCTTCCAATTAATTCAATCGTTTTCTGAAAACAAACCATTTTTATTGTATGATGAGGATTGAAACAGTCATATGCTGGCAATCTGTCTAATATCTGATTTTCTACAACATTTATAAATCGGTCTTTTTGTTTTTTTAGTTGAATAAATGGATTTATGGAACTACCGCCTTTGATTATACCACCTTGCTCATTAGTCCACTTGCCACAATTAAATTCTGATTTTGCATTTTTGGGTAATGTTATTTTTCCGCCAAAATTTTTAAAGTCAATGATACAAACTGCTTTTTCAGTAATTAGCAAAGCATCAATTTGAAGCCTTTTTTCAGCTTCACATTCAGAGTTTGCAATTAGAAGTCCGTCAAGTGAATACTTGTCAAATAAGTTTTTAAGGTTTTCTGCAAACTCCCTAAAAAATATATTCTCGTAATTCTTTGCCGCTGTTCCTTTTCTTATTTCAAGCATTTTGTTATTCTATTATTTCCTATTTCAGTCGAGCGTTGGCAAAAAAAACAGCTCTTTTGGTTTTTCAAGGTCTGGCTTTTGTGTCGGCAAAAACCAAATGTGCTGTTTGTGCGTAGGCTCTTTTTAGTATGCCGCACAACATCTATATATACGACACCCTCGTTGTATATGCGACATAAAATGTCGTATATATCCGCCTTAGCCGTAGGTGTCTATTTTTCTATATATTTAATATTCAAACAAATACACACAACGCGTATTCGCCCGTAGTTTCGTATACACAATTCCCTCATGCACGGATACCTACCGCCCACTACCCGCCTGTATAACAATACCGATCGTATTACCCCAATTTTAATAACCGGGTAACAAACCGGAATCTTTAGAAAATAACTATAACAATGGTGATTTTTAGTTTAAGTTAGGTTACCTCTAATTGAGTTTAAAGTTATGAAATTTTTCTTTATGTTGTTATCGCAGAATCATTCTTTTGCCTTGATAATGATAATATTGCCGGCGTCCGCAGCCTGCTGACCGGAGCCTGATATTGCTTAAAATCCCCCTCCAACATAACTCAGCATCGGAAATACCCTCTCCTAATTCACATATCCGAATTCTTTCAGATCCTCAATATTATTTATCCTGTAACTAGTACAATCCTTTATAAGATACAGGATATCGCTTACCTCCGTTATGTATCTGTACATATGATCGGTAATAATAATTCCTTTGTTCTGCTTTTCCTGCTTTATGATATCAATAAAAGTAGAAATATTCTTAGGTGATAAACATGAAAACGGCTCGTCGAGTATGCAAAATTCGGTTTTGCTTTTCAGTATAAGAAAAGTCTCGAGCAGCCTTACGGTTCCTCCGGAAAGTGCTTTTATCTTAAGATTCTCCCATTTCCCAAACTCTTCGAAATATTCGCAAAAGTCCCTGAAATCCAAACCGAAATAATCGAATACTTGTCCTACCTTAAGATGCTTAGGCAGAAAATTGAATTGAGGCAGCATTCTCATTTCCGCAGGATTTCTGTTATCGCCATACAACCCCCGTCCGTTTATTCTTACGGATTTTTCACTATTCCGTATCTCACCGAAAATCAATTTCAACAAACAAGACTTTCCGCACCCGTTCCTCCCCAGAATTCCCGTCACGTTTCCTGTTTCGGCCTCAACATAAATGCCGTTCAACACCGATTTTTCTCTAAAACTCAGTTGGACGCTGTCTATTTCAAGTTTATTCCCCATAAAAACTCAAAGCAATTATAGCAAGAAGAAAAAAGACCGTCAGATCAAAGATTATGGAAAATATCCACAATTTCCTTTCACCTACGCCAAGATTCTTGTAAAAATAAGACTCGTCAGCCTTATAATTTCTTATATAAAAGAATATCAGCATCAAGGTTATAATCTTAAACCAGAACAGAGATGCAAGAGCATAGATGCCATACGAAAATAAGAAGTAAGCACACACGATGGAAATCGACAGCGAAACAAATCCGAACGATTTATAAAAGGTAAAATATAACCTCAACTTTTTATTCATATCATTAATCCCGAAAGCACTCGTTTTTCATCGGTCTTTAATATTATATAAAGTTATCTCTTTTTACCGATTTATCTAAATTTAATGGACATCATCGCTATTTTTCTTTCACACATCTTACGGAAAATCCGCCCGCACGGTTACTATAATTATAAGGATCAACAATACTGCGGCTGAAAGCGGCAGCAGAAGAATAAGAATTTACAACGGAAGCAAGCCAATAATTCCCATTAACACCAACAAGGAAAAAAGCCCCGCTGCCCCAATAACGGAATCCGGTTGCCGGATAATACATATTAGCAGGAACAGATTCGGTATAAATCCTTCCATAAGAACTTTCCCAAGCTGATGAGTACCATGGAAAATAGATATATGAGTTTTGGCTATCTCCAACATCGCCGGTATCAAAACTTTTCCATGGAGAAATACCATCTTCAAAGTATGGAACTCTCCAACCTTCGGGACACGGGTCGAATATAGTTTTGCCCGACGGTTTTGATTCAGAAGTACTACTTCCCCATAATCCGGAATTCAATAAATCTGCATTATCGGTAGAAGTATACCAGTCATAACTTATGTTATCTCCTTCCACACCGTAATAAAATGTCATGGGGCTTTTTATCGAATTTCTCAAATTCAATACTTTATCCGACAATGTCGTTTCCAGAGCCTGTGCATGTTTTATTCCACTACCCGACGTTCCGCTTTCTTCCGTAAGGGCGGTTCCGTTTTGATTATATATCGGCAAACTTGTATAAGTGTTATTAGAAATCCCGGTATAATTACCTGCTCCCGGAAATGGATCTTTTCTACCCCACTGATAAAGCAGACCCAGCGTCGTGGTTGTTGAAGGTGTCACCGTTATTGCTCCAAGATTACGGTCCATCCATATGTATGAGCCACTTGTATTTGTTATTGTATATACGTCTCCGTTTTCCACGGGAGTTTCATCAGGATTATAATCAGTAACCCATATGTGCCAGCTCCAAAGGATATCTCCCGAACAATCGGCTCCCGAATATGCAGCTATTACAGCATTACCCATCGCTCCGCCTGCAGTTACATTTATTTTCTTATCACTGCTTAAACTCCCCAGTATTATCAGATTTCGAGAAGTCTCCCATAGTATCCCGACAGATGAAGGAGATATACTCGTACTCAATCCAGTTCCGGCAACCTCTCCTCCGTTACCCCTCACATTTACCGGAATAATCCGGCTGTTATCCGGGGGTATCATATAACAATTGGAGGGAGAATGAACTTTCGGAACGGAACTACCTATTGTAATGTTAAAAATATATTGCGTGCCGGCGAGCAAACCCACTGTTGAAGCATCTTCAACAGTCCCGGTTATATCTTCTCCGTCTACAGTAAACGTAAACTTAAGGCTTCCGCTCAACGCCGTTTCGTTCGGAACCATCAACACATATACCGTTGAAGAATTTCCGGCTGAGATACCGGTTATCCCAACATCGTTTATCGTCACCGTTCCTTTATTCTCATCCGAGGGTGTACCTGCTTTATCCGTCAACAAATTATAAGTATTGGAAGAAATAATATCGGGGTTTTCTATCTTTATTTTACTTATG
>JALCMP010000020.1 GCA_022648545.1 Bacteroidales bacterium
TGCTTTTTGGGAAGTGCTTTATCTGTAGTATTTTAGGATAATCGGGCAATCGCATCCTGACTCGTCCTAAAAAAGTTGGCACCAAAACGAGTAAAAATGGGAACAACTATCAAAGAAAGGCAGGCAATTCTAAACCGGAAGATGTTGCATGAATATTTATTCGGAAAAACCCTTGAGACAATAAGCAAAAGATATGGAATAAAAAGTCGCAGAATAGAAACCATACTCAAGTAAATACCAGAGAATAAAAACATTATCTTAGAAAAAAGATGACAACCCATTTCAGGACGAGATACATCTACATCCTAATCCATTTTTAGAAGTATCGTCTTAAAATTGACAACTCAGTCCCCAAAAAATAGAAATAAGGGAATAACGGGGTTCGGGCAGGAAATTCCGTCGGGGTGCTGAAGAGGTTGCAGCATAAGACAAAAAATTCTTCCTAATTTGTGAAGAATCAGGAAGAATTGAGAAGTTTTGTAAAAACCCGGCCATCGGCACCGGCTGATATTTTATATGTTGGCGGCTATATATTCGCCTACTTGTTCGGTCGTACGCCCTTTGCCGTCTTCTGCAATTTCGGGTGTTACCATGTCTTTTTCTATTGCCATGCTACATGCATTTCTTACGGCATCGGCTTCTTTCTTAAGCCCGAACGAGATATCGAGAAGCATTGCGGCGGAAAGAATGGTGGCAATAGGATCGGCAATATGTTTGCCTTTCGCCTGCGGGAAGGATCCGTGGATAGGTTCGAACAGCGAAATTTCACTGCCTACGGAAGCTGACGGCAGCAGGCCTATGGACCCTGTTATGACGCTGGCCTCGTCGCTGAGTATATCTCCGAAAAGATTTTCGGTAAGAACGATATCAAAGAAACGCGGATCGGTAACGAGCTTCATGGCGGCATTGTCCACAAACATGAAATCCAGCGTTACGGAAGAATATTCACGTTCATGAATGTCGGTAACCACTTCACGCCACAATCTGCTGGTTGCTATCACATTTGCCTTGTCTACAAGGGTAACGTGATTCTTGCGTCCCTTTGCCAGTTCGAAAGCCTTGCGGGCAACCCTTTCTATTTCGCCCCTGCTGTAAATACAGGTATCAAAAGCCTTGTCGCCGCTTTCGGATCTTCCGCGCGGCTCGCCGAAATAAAGGCCACCCGTAAGTTCGCGGACTATTATCAAGCTGGCTCCTTTTACGATCTCGTCCTTAAGAGGAGAACGGCCGGATAATTTATCGAAAGGTTCTATGGGGCGGAGGTTGGCAAAAAGACCGAGGCTTTTTCTCATTTTAAGAAGTCCCTGTTCCGGCCTTACCTTTGATTTTGGATTATTGTCATATTTGGGATCACCAATCGCGCCGAACAATACGGCATCGCTGTTTTTGCAAAGTTCATATGTTTTTTGAGGGAACGGATCGCCGCACTCGTCTATTGCACAAGCACCTACAGACCCATATTCAAACGTAAATTCATGACCGTATTTGGATGCAACGCTTTTCAGCACACTCACGGCCTGTTCTATAATTTCCGGACCAATACCGTCGCCCGGAAGAACGGCTATTTTTTTCTTCATTATTTTTTCTTTACAACATATAATATCTTATAAAATCAGGCTATGGAAATCAGATCCTCGCCTTTACCATATTGTTCTCCGGCCTGCGTTCAAACTCTTCCGTCAGTTTTCTGGTGGAAAGCAGGTAATCTATGTCCTGCAAACCGTTGAGAAGGCAATGTCTCTTATAATCGCTTATAGGAAAACTTTCCTTTGCGGAAGGCACCTTGTCCGAGACGATTTCAATGGTACGTTCAGTAAGATCCACCGACAGCTCCATATCAGGATCGGCCTTATGGACGGCAAATATCCGGGCGAGGAAATCCCTGCTGACCATTACAGGAAGAAGTCCGTTGTTTAGCGCATTATGATTAAAAATATCTGCGAAGAAACTCGAGACCACAACCCTGAATCCGTAGTCGCTTATAGCCCAGGCTGCATGTTCTCTGGAAGATCCGCATCCGAAATTATGGCCTCCGACCAGAATGGCGGAATCTTTGGGAGAAGAAGCGAATACATTCCCGTTCTTGGGAGATCCGTCGGTATTATAACGCCAGTCCCTGAACATGGCTTCTCCGAATCCTTCCCTCGTGGTAGCCTTAAGATAACGGGCCGGAATTATCTGATCCGTATCTATGTTCTCGTCGGGAACACATACTACTCTCGATTTTATTTTGTTTAACTTTTCAAAAGGCATATCGTTAAAATTTTTAAGTTCTTTTTCATCTCGTTCTACAGGCTGCGCGGATCGGTTATCACACCTGTAACGGCCGCGGCTGCAGCAACCAAAGGACTGCAAAGTATACTTCTGGCACCCTGTCCCTGACGCCCCTTAAAGTTCCTGTTTGAGGTGGTCATGGAATATTTGCCTGCAGGAATCTTATCGTCATTCATGGCTAGACATGCAGAACATCCGGCCTGCCTTATTTCAAATCCCGCATCTTCAAGTATCTTGTCGAGCCCCTCCTCTCTTATTTTCTTCTCCACCTCGACGGATCCAGGAACAAGCCACGCAGTAATATCAGCAGCTTTTTTCTTTCCTTTTACAAACGAAGCAAATGCACGGAAATCTTCTATTCTTCCGTTCGTACAACTGCCCAGAAAAACATAATCTATCTTTTTTCCAAGCATATTTTCGCCTTCGGAAAAAGCCATATATTTTAAACCTTCCCTACCGGACTCGTCACATTCCGGAATTACTCCGGTAATTGCAACAGCTTTACCCGGATCGGTTCCGTAGGTTACCATAGGTTCTATATCGGAAGCATCAAATTCCACTTCACGGTCGAAAACGGCATCGCTGTCGGAATACAATTCTTTCCAAACCTTTACGGCTGAACTTATATCGGACTCCGGATCTTTCAGCAATCCTGCAGGAGCGAACGGACGTCCCTCAACATACGAAAAAGTAATATCGTCAGGAGCAACCATGCCGAATCTCGCCCCCATTTCTATGCTCATGTTGCAAACTGTCATCCTGCCCTCCATGCTCATGCTGCGGAACACGTCTCCGGCATATTCCACGCTGTATCCTGTACCGCCGCTGGTTCCGAGCTTCGATATTATATATAATATCACATCCTTCGGCGTAACAAAATCGTTGAGCTTTCCGTTTACCGTAATCCTCATCTTAAGCGGACGTTCCTGAAGCAGCGTCTGTGTTGCAAGCACTTCCTCCACTTCGCTGGTTCCTATTCCGAATGCAATAGTACCGAAAGCCCCGTGAGTTGCAGTATGGCTGTCGCCGCAAACCATGGTAAGACCGGGAAGCGTAATTCCCTGTTCCGGAGCAAACACGTGAACTATTCCGTGTCCCGGATTACGCATATTGAAAAACCTCACGCCGTTTTCCCTGCAATTTGAACCGAGGACATCAACCGGAATCCTGCTGGAGGCATCCGCAATCGGCTTTTCCTGATTTAAAGTAGGAATATTATGATCGCAGGTTGCAAACGTTTTATTGGGACGGAATACTTTCAGCCCCCTTTCCTTAAGATTGGCAAAAGCCTGGGGCGAAGTAACCTCGTGAACCAGATGCCTGTCTATATACAATTGATAAAATCCGTCGTCGAGCTTCTGCACCACGTGCGAATCCCAGATCTTGTCGAATAATGTTTTTCCCATTTTTATATGAATTTTGAAATAGCATCTATTAAAGCTTCGACCGAAGCGGTTACTATGTCGGTATTGGCCGAGAAACCATAGTAATAATTACCTCCATGCTCTATTTTTATATGCACCTTGCCAACATCGTCGCATCCTTTCGTAATGGCCTGCACCAGATATTCTTCCACTGCAATCTTGCGGTTTACAAGCTGTTTTACAGCCCTGAAAGAAGCATCAACCGGGCCGTCTCCCGATGAAGTAGCCTGACAGATCTCTCCGTCTATATCGAGCTTTACTGTGGACATCGGCACCGAATTCTTTCCACATACCACCTGAAGATACTTTAGCTGTATTTTCCTTACGGATTCAACCTTGCTGACTCCTACTATTATAAGAAGATCGTTATCGTTTATCTCCTTGTTTGTATCTGCAAGAAGAAGGAATTTCTTATACGCATCGTCGAGCTGCTCCTTCGTAAGATTGATTCCCATGTTCTTGTAATGGAAATTAAGGGCGGCACGCCCGCTCCTTGCAGAAAGGGAGATTGTGGATTCTGCAACGCCGACATCGGCCGGATCTATTATCTCGTAACTGCTCCTGTTCTTTAATACGCCGTCCTGGTGTATGCCTGACGAATGTGCAAAGGCGTTCCGTCCAACAATGGCCTTGTTGGCCTGAACCGGAGTATTCATGAGACTCTGCACCATTTGCGAAGTCTTCATTATCTTTTTGGTATTGATATCGGTGTAAAAGTTATAATCGTTCCTGCACTTTATAGCCATAGCAACTTCTTCAAGCGCCGTATTTCCCGCCCTTTCGCCTATGCCGTCTATGGTAACCTCGGCCTGACGGGCTCCGTTAAGTATGCCCGATATGGTATTTGCGGTAGCCATACCCAGATCGTTGTGGCAATGGACGGAAATTATAGCCTTATCTATATTCTGCACATTATCCATCAGATACTTGATCTTTGCTCCGTATTCCCACGGATTACAGTATCCAGTGGTATCCGGGATATTAACAACCGTTGCACCGGCCGCAATAACAGCTTCCACAACCCTTGCAAGATACTCGTTGTCGGTCCTACCCGCATCCTCGGCATAAAATTCCACGTCGTCTATGAACCTTCTGGCATATTTTACTGCTTTTACAGCCGTTGTAAGGATATCCTCGCGATTGGAATTGAATTTATACTTTATATGCTCGTCAGAAGTGCCTATCCC
Organism: Bacteroidales bacterium; assembly: GCA_022648545.1. GTDB lineage: Bacteria > Bacteroidota > Bacteroidia > Bacteroidales > UBA932 > Egerieousia. The sequence goes on from JALCMP010000020.1 coordinate 4,886, forward strand.
GGTATGGATCCTACCGCGCCGGGCAAAATGCAGTGCATCCGCGGCAACATCTATATCCTTTTCAACGGCTCTGGAGAGAGCACATATGACAGGTTTTTCAACAGCCTTGCATATTTCTGTAACGGAATTGAAATCTTCCGGACTCGAAACGGGAAAGCCGCATTCGATAACATCAACGTTCAAATCTTCAAGGGCCTTGGCCAATTCGATTTTTTCCACCGAATTTAACTGGCATCCCGGCGATTGCTCGCCATCCCTCAAGGTAGTATCAAAAATATATACCTTGTCGCCCCCGGTACTGGTTTTGGTTTTATTTTCCATTCTCTTTATTAATAACAGTCCTTAAACTTTTCAAACAAAAAAGGCCGCCCTCTTCAGGCAGCCTTTCTTTGTAATTTATTTTGATTATCATATACGACGAAAAACTGCGCTATTGGGTTTCAATATGCAGCAGGCACAGGAGAATCGAATATGACAATAATTCTTTCATATAATTCTGCCCCTTAAAAGAGGCCCGTTTTAAACCTCACAAAGGTAGAAAAATATATTTTAGATACAAATTTTGCCAAATGAAAAATAAACCATACATTTGCAGTCCCTAGATAAAAGGAGGTGTATCGATTATGATAATAGTACCTGTAAAAGAGGGTGAAAATATAGAAAAAGCCCTGAGAAAATTCAAGCGTAAATTCGACAAGACGGGAACGATAAGGCAACTGCGCAACAGAAAAGCTTTCGTAAAGAAATCCGTTGCAAGAAGAACCGAAATCAAAAAAGCTATTTACGTAAAGCACCTTCAATTGGAAAACGAAGAATAAACGTTCCGGAATTTTCCGGACTATATGTAAGTAAAAGGAGCGGATCGAAAGGTCCGCTCCTTTTTTTCTTTCCGGTATTTTTTCTATTTTTATATTGATTAAATAAAATAAAAAATGCTCGAATACCCTTGCAGATTCCTCAAATATCTGGAGGTGGAAAAAAGATATTCCGAACGCACCGTTTCCCTATATAAGGATGCGATCGAGAGATTTTACGCATATGCATACGATATTGAAAAACAGGTATTATGCAGCGATTCCGGGATTATCGGGAAAAAGGAACAGCTGGAAATTCTTACTTCCAGGGAAATAAGGAATTTCATATCGTTCTCCATTGATTCGGGACTTAATTCCAGAAGCGTAAACATGATGCTCAGCGGCATCAGCAGTTATTGTACATTTCTTGTAAAACACGGATACATAAAAGCGAATCCGGCAAAAGACGTAATACGTCCCAAAGAGAGTAAACGTCTTCCTGCTTTTTTTACGGAAGAAGCCATGAAAGCGTATGCAGAAGAACCGTTCCCGGAAGATTATGAAAATGCACGGAACAGAACCATGGTCCTTGCTCTTTACTGCACAGGCATAAGAAGAGCTGAACTTACCTCTCTTAAGATATCGGACTTCGACTTGTCGAGGCACATACTTAGGATTCTCGGCAAAGGGAACAAGGAGCGCGAAGTCCCGGTAATACCTTTCCTTTTTGATAAATTTTTGCTATATTTACATATAAGGAACGAGTTCCTTTCACATAGTAAAAACGAGCAGGAACACGTTGCAAGGCACATGCCGGAAAACGAATCGTTCTTCCTTACGAATAAGGGGAACAGGCCTTACCTCAAATTCGTAAACGATATTGTAAAAAAAGAGTTGACTGGACGCAAGGGATTCGAAGGTAAAAAGACCCCGCATGTTCTGAGACATTCGCTGGCAACACATTTGCTTAACGAAGGAGCTGATTTAAACAGCATAAAGGAAATTCTCGGACATTCTTCACTGGCAGCTACACAGGTCTACACCCACAATTCCTTCGAACAGTTAAAAAAAATATATTTAACCGCCCACCCAAGGGCCAAAAAAGGAGGATGATATGGAAATTAGAATTCAATCCGTAAAATTCGACGCAGGTCAGAAACTTCTGGATTTCGTTAACAAGAAAGTGGAAAAAATCGAAAAGTTCCACGACGGAATCATAAAGGCGGAAGTAACCCTTTCGCTATTGCCGGACAACGCAAACAAGGAAGCTAAAATAAGGGTATTCATCCCGGGCAACGACGTTTTCGTAACGCGCAATGCAAAAACTTTTGAGGACGCAGTAGTTGACTGCGTTGCCGTCATAAAGGGACAATTGGTAAGAAAAAAGGAGAAGCAGTCGAAAAATAATATAACAGCTTAGCTAAATATCAAAAGAACATGCTCAGGAATTCGGTTCCGGTTATGTTCGCAAAATAAGAATTAATATCGGCCGCATCTATAATTCTCTTCAGGGACTCTTCAGAGTATTCCGAACCGATTATGGATGCGACTATTTTTTCAGTAGGTTCCGTAAAGAAATAATCTCCGCAAATTTTCAATTCTGAAATTTTCCCATGGCTCACTGAAAAGGAAACTTCAAGAAAACCTCCACTAAATCTGGATATCCTGGAAAAACCATATGAGGGCGACTGTCCGTAATTCCATTCGCAGGTAGAATATTTGCTGCTGCGAAGTTCTTCTATGGCCTTGAGATCGGAATCGGAATATTCGTATGTGGTCATATCATATTTCCCTGATATGGATTTTCTAAGATATTCCTTAAAGTCAAGGGCGGACATAGGCTCGGATAAATAATTGGAAATATTAGTAACCCTGCTGCGGTTGGATTTTACGGCCTTTCCCATGAACTTTTCAGGACGGGTTTTAAGTGAACCCGATATATCTTCCATCGATGAGCTGAACAACAATGTGCCATGCTGAAGTATTCTTCCGTTTGATACGCATATTGCATTACCGGAAAACTTACGACCCTCTATAAGCAGATCGTTGCGCCCTTCGAGATAAGCATTAACACCAAGCCCTCTTAAGGCTTCCAGTATGGGCCTTGTAAATCTTCTGAACATTGCGGAACTATCTTCACCTGTGCGCCGGCTTTCTATGAAGGTAAAATTAATATTCCCGAGATCGTGAAACACGGCTCCGCCTCCTGTCATACGCCTAACGACCTTAACCCCGTGTTCCTTAACGAAATTGCGATCTATTTCCGCAAAAGCATTCTGGTATCTGCCTACTATTACGGCTTTTTCATTGCGCCATAAACGAAAAACGGGAACATCAAATTTTGTAAAAAGATATTCCTCGGCTGCAAGATTCCAATAAGGATCCGTAATATTATCTACGGTATAAATCATACTAAGGTGTAAAAGAAATTACCGTTCCGTTGTTTTTCTTCGGAACATATTTGTATTTAAAAAACAGATATACAGCCTATATACTAAAAAAGCGACGAGCAGCCCGAATGCAGCCCCGCAGATAACATCTAAAGGAAAATGCTTTCCTAAATACACGCGACTGTATGCGACTATTGAACTCCAGATAAAAAGAAGCCAACCAAACCATTTACGTCGCAGGATCAGAAACGAAACAAGCGAAAACCCGAACATATTGGAGGCATGGTTGGAAACAAAACCGTACATACCACCCCTTCCTGTAATGGCTCTTACGGCATCGCGGGTAAAAGGATCCCAGGTAGGACGCAGTCTTTTGAATACATCCTTAAACAAATGCACCGATAAGAAGTCGGTAAGGAAAAAGGTAAACAATATGGCAATTACCGCCACAGCCATACAGCGAACGTCAGGCTTGAATTTGTAAATTATAAGGGCCAGAACAAGTACATACAAGGGTATGCTTGTCGCCGGGGAAGTGACAAAGACGAAAAAGCTATCCCAGAAAGCGCTGTGCAATCCATTCACGGCAAACATCATCTGTCTGTCGAGATTGATGATAAAATTCATGACCTGAATTATATGGTTATTCGTTTATTTTCTCCCACAACAGATCCTTAAGTTTCATTATCCCCTCTCCGGTAACCGAGGATATGAAAACATGTCTTACACCTTTCGGCAAATGTTTTCTTATTTCTTGTTTCAGTTCATCGTCGAGGAGGTCGGATTTGGAAATGGCGAGAATGCGTTCCTTATCCATAAGCTCCCTGTTGTATTTTTTCAACTCGTTTAACAGTATCTTGTATTCGGGTCCGATCTCCAGCGTATCAGCAGCAACAAGGAACAACAATACCGAATTACGTTCTATATGACGCAGGAACCTGTATCCCAACCCCTTGCCTTCGGCAGCACCTTCGATTATGCCCGGAATATCAGCCATTACGAACGACTTGTCGTCGCGATATTTCACAATTCCCACGCTCGGTTCAAGAGTAGTAAACGGATAATCGGCAATTTTAGGTTTTGCAGCCGATACGCTCGAAAGAAGCGTGGATTTTCCGGCATTTGGGAAACCGACCAGCCCTACGTCGGCCAGAATCTTAAGCTCCAGGATATACCATCCTTCCACACCCTCCTCTCCGGGCTGTGAAAATCTGGGAGTCTGCATGGTGGCGCTTTTGAAATAGGCATTGCCCTTTCCTCCGCGTCCGCCTTTAAGAAGGACCTTTTCCTCTCCGTCTTCAGTAATTTCAAGAAGTTTCTCTCCGGTCTCGGCGTTTTTGGCAACAGTCCCGAGAGGCACATCCAGATATACGTTTTTTCCGCAGGCCCCGGTACACATATCCCCGCTTCCGGCAACTCCGTCGGAAGCACGGATATGCTTCCTGTATCGTAAATGTATAAGGGTCCAGAATTGCGAGTTGCCTCTTAATATAATGCTTCCTCCCTCGCCTCCGTCACCTCCGTCTGGTCCTCCCTTTTCTATGAATTTTTCCCTGTGGAGATGTGTGGATCCGCTTCCTCCCTTTCCGGAAGAAAGATAAAGTTTAACATAATCTACAAAATTGGAATTCGGCATTATATTTTCCCCCTTAAATCTAAAGAAGTTTCTCTACCCTGGCCGATACCGCATTCAGATCGTTTTCGCCATTTATGCCGTAGTATTTGCCCTGGTTTTTGTAAAACTCTATAAGTGGTTCGGTTTTCTTATGATAAGTATCTATTCTGTTCTGGATCGTTTTAGGATCGGCATCATCTTTCCTTCCTTCAATATCCGCTCTGTGCTTTATTCTCTGAAAAACGACTTCGTCGCTTATTTCAAATGATATTACCTTGTCTATCGACTTTCCCCTTTGGGAAAGCATTCTGTCAAGACTCTCGGCCTGCGCTATGGTACGTGGAAAACCGTCGAACAAGAATCCCTTTGCATCAGGATTGGATTCTATTTCATGCTCTATCATCCCTTCCACAATATAGTCGTCCACCAGAGAGCCGGATTCTATAAGGGATTTGGCCTTTTTGCCGAGTTCGGTTCCATCGGCCATTTCCTTTCTAAGCAAGTCTCCGGTAGAGACATGCCTGTAATTAAATTTATCTACTATTATTTTGGCCTGAGTGCCTTTTCCGGCACCCGGAGGGCCGAATAAAATAAAAAACTTCATATTCAATAAAAATTTGTTTATTTATGAAAACTAAGGTTATTCATCTATTATATAAATATCCCTGTACTGTCTGCCAAGCTGGTTGTAGTCCATCCCGAAACCCACTATAAAATCGTTGGGGATGGATATTGCGGAATAGTCTATCTTAATGCTTTTCTTATAAGATTCGGGCTTGAACATAAGCGTACATACCTTTATTTTTGCCGCACCAGCCTCCGAAAGCAATTTATACAGTTCTTCTATAGTCCCTCCCGTATCAACTATATCTTCTACTATTACGACAGTCCTCCCTTCCACGCTTTTGGAAAGGCCCATGATCTGCTTCACTTCTCCGGTAGAAGAAGTACCGCAATAAGAAGCCACCTTTATGAAAACCACATCGCACTGAAAGTCTATTTTTTGCATAAGGGACGCAGTAAACATGAACGAACCGTTGAGGACGCTTAGAAAAATGGGAATTTCCTCGCCGCCGAGGTCGGAGTTGATCTTGTCGGCCACACCGCTTATGGCCTTTTCTATTTCGGCATTGGGTATATATTCCCTGAATACCTTATCGTATAGTTTTATTTTTTTCATGTACGGGGATATTACTTTGGTTACGCAAAAATATGTATTAATTTTGTCAGCACCAATAAATAATTTCTTTAAAGACATGAAACCATACGTAAGCATAATAATGGGCAGTACTTCCGACCTGAAGGTTATGAAATCCGCCGCTGAATTTCTGGATTCGATGGAAATTCCTTTCGAAATAAACGCTCTTTCGGCACACAGGACTCCGGAACTAGTAGCCGAATTTGCCAAAAACGCATCGGCACGCGGTATAAAGGTCATTATTGCCGGAGCAGGCGGCGCAGCGCACCTTCCGGGAGTAATAGCGGCATCCACCGAGCTCCCCGTAATAGGTGTACCAATAAGATCATCAAATTCCATGGACGGATGGGATTCGATACTTTCCATACTTCAAATGCCGGGCGGAATACCCGTAGCCACTATGGCCATAGACGGAGCAAAAAATGCAGCCATATATGCAATGCAGATCCTTTCCGTAGGCGACGAAAGCATAAAAGCCAGATTTTCCGAATATAAGAAAAGTCTTGCCTCCAAAATAGCGAAAGCCAACGAAGAACTTGCAGAAGTAAAATACAATTACAAAACCAACTAATTCCGCAGGAAAAAAACTTTTTACCTTTTTACATGTCCCCTGCAAATCTTTAATCTACCTTGTTTCCGCAAAGCGCAGTATAAACGGCGCGGCTGAAGGAAAAGAAGGGAAGGATGAGAAATACAGGAAAAGAGATTTTCGGAATCGGAAGCAGGTACGGAAAAAGACATAAAAGAAGACATACGGCATATTATGTTGCCGTATGTCTTTTTTTAATCTCCTTCGGCTCGGAATCCCGTATCATGGCGCAGTCGAAAGAAAGGGAGACGGCCGAAGCCATTAGGAAGATCATGGAAAACGATCCGGAATCTGGGATTTCTTCCGAAAGGGCGGCAGAAGAACTTTACCGTCTTCACGATCATCCTGTTCTCATAAATTATGCTTCACGCGAAGATCTCGAACAAATAATATTCCTGTCGGGGTTCCAAATTGAAAGCATACTTGATTACCGCAAGGAAAACGGCCCCATAGAAAGTTTTGCCGAACTTGCCGCTCTCAGCGGATTCGACGAAAAAAAGGCTGAAAGGATAAGGCCCTTCATTTCCATGACCTGCAACAGGGACTCATACGGAAAAAAGCACAAAGGAACTTCCGTTTACATAAAGACGAAAAGATCACTGCAGGAAGATAGCATGTTTTCTCCTATTACACGCAAAGAGCTGCAAAAGCATCCCGACAGCCGCTGTCTCGGCAGCAGATTTTACAGCCGCATGAAAGTCGAAACCGAATGTGGAAACGGAGTTACGGCCGGATTCACGCTCGAAAGCGATGCCGGCGAAAGGTTCCTTTCATCGGCAAAAACGCCCGTGGATTTCTTTTCATTTCATATTGCGGCTCTCGGACTTCCTGTGTTTAAAAGGGAAGGAACCTGCGATATTTTTCTGGGGGATTTTTCAGCCAGATTCGGGCAGGGGCTTACCCTGTGGTATTCATTTCCTGCTGTTTTTTGCGGAGATCCGTCGGGTTTCAGGAAAAGAGGGAAAAGCATGGCAGCATATACATCTTCGGACGAGAACAATTTTCTGAGAGGAGCCGCCGTACATATCCGATACGAAAGGTTAAATATTTCACTGGCTGCATCACGCAACAGGCTGGACGCCGCAATAAAGGGCGACGGGTATACATCTCTTCCATCTGACGGCCTGCATAATACGTACGGCAGACTAAAAAAGAGAAAGACCATGCACGAAAAGATAACCGGTGGCGATATTTCTTATGAGTTCAGAAGAATAAGGATTGGAGCGGACTTTTGTTTCTTCGGGTACGACAAAAGAAACAAACGGAAAATAAAAAGATACAACAGATATCAGATGTACGATGGCACGGAAGGTGATTTTTCCGTAAATTTTATGGTATCCGAAAGGAAAAAAAGATTTTTCGGAGAAGCGGCTTCGGATACCGGAGGTAGCATGGCGCTGGTTGCAGGCGCGGAATTCGGCCCTGCGGAGGACTGGGAAGCCGGTATATTATTCAGAAGCTATTCCAGAGGATATATAGCCCCACATTCGGGAGCATATACATCATCTTCGGGAACATATAACGAAACAGGAATCGCATTTGCATGTTCCGGCAAAATTGCGGGAAATATAAATATCTCGCTTGGATCGGATTATGCATATCACCCCTGGACCAGATACGGAATAGACGGCGATTCGCATAATGGCAAATTATATATAAGAGCAGATACGGAAAAAAACGGAATCGAGTACGGTATGAAAATTTCAGGCAGATGTTCTTTTTGCAGAAAATCAGCGGGAATATTCAAAATATCAACAAGGTTCTTTTCAAGTATTAATATAAATGACCATGCCGACTGCAAAATGACAATAGAAGGAAACACTGCTGGCAGTGGCAGATATGGCTTTATGTCATCTGCATCCACTGGATATTCATGCTGCAGCAGCAAAATAGGAATATCTGCAGGAGGATACTATTTTAATGCAGTACAATATGCCGACAGGGTATATATTTACGAGAAAGGGTTGCCTTATTCGTTTTCAAACATCATGCTCTGCGGGCGAGGAGTCAGGGGCTATATTCTCGTAAAATACGAACCCTGCCGCAATGCGGAACTGTTTCTTAAATACGACTCCACGAGCAGGGGGCCAAAAACGATGATAAGGGCCGGACTTAAATTAAAAATATGATACAGCTTACAATCTCTTTATCTTTAGTTTGCGACCGGGATATATTTTTGTCTTGGTTGTATATCCGTTGAGTTTGAGTATGGTGTTGAGGCTTACATGATTCTTGCACGCTATTCCAAGCAGCGTGTCTCCTTTCCTTACGGTATAGTAAAGATACCCCCCCTTTGAATATGTTGCGGATGATCCGGAAGAATGAGCCCGATAGCCTCTGGAATATATAACCAAACTCTGTCCTATCCTTATTCTGGAACTTCTAAGGCCGTTCCATCTCTTTAGATCCTTTACTGACACATGATATCTCATGGCTATTCCTCCGAGGGTCTCTCCTCTTCTCACCTTGTGGGATGTGCGTCCGCCCTCGATGCTACGGCTTTGTTTTATGGAGGCTATACTTATCTTATTGAAATACAAGCTGTCTTTGTATGTAAATATGGAATCTTCCTTCTCTACGAAATCGGCGGTAAAGTTATACGGAAGCCTGAGTATATAAGGTTTTTCTATACCCGGTATTATATCATGCACGTATTGCGGATTCAGATTTTCCAGCTGTTGTTTTGGTACGCCTATTACCGACGAGATCTGATCGAAATGCAGATTCTTTCTGATTACGAAAGTATCCACATGCACCGGCATTTCAATTTTAGTTGGAACGATATTATATTCTTTGTAATAGTGCAGCAGGTAAAGAGCTCCTACGAAAGAAGGGATATAACCTCTTGTCTGTCTCGGCAAATATCTGTAGACATCCCAAAAATTAGTAGAACCAGCTCTTTTTATAGCTTTTACGACATTGCCGGTTCCGCAATTGTATGAACTTATGGCAAGGGCCCAGTCTCCGAATATGGCATAAGAATCTCTCAGATATTCTGCAGCCGCCCTTGCCGATTTCACCGGATCAAATCTTTCGTCAACATAAGAATTGATTGAAAGGTTATAAACCCTTGCAGTCTGATACATGAATTGCCACATTCCTTTGGCGCCGGCATAAGAAACCGCCCGGGTATTAAGAGCCGATTCGATTATAGCCATGGCCTTAAGTTCCTGCGGCAATCCGTATTCGTCGAAAATTCCTTCGAATATGGGCATGTAATACGAGGAAAGCCCCAGTATCTTGCTTGCCAGCGAAGGCATCTTTTGAGTATAATATATTATATAATTCTTTACTACGTAATTGTATGGTATGGATATGAACGAATTCATATCGCGGATCTTCCTTATATACACCGAATCGGGGATATTGGAAGTAAACATTACGCTGTCGAAATCTATGGATTTAACTTTTTGCGTCCTGAGATTCTTTTGAAGATACCATATGCTTAGCAAACTGTCGGGATTGCACCCGGCTGATGAAACGGAATCTTCGAACATCGAGCTGCCCAAGACCGAAATATCCCCGGGATTTATTGAATCGCCGGTGGATGTAGTATCGGATATTTGTATTCCGCCCCCGTCTATTATGGACTGCAGAGAATCGAGTTTCTTGGTAAGAAGTTCTATCTCTTTTTGCATTTTCTTTTTTGATTTGAAAAGAAGATGTTCTTTTTTCTGCGAAAAGCCCAACAAAGGCAGGAGAATAAAAATAGAAATAAATAAAACAGGTATAAATCTGGATTTGTGTATCATATTGTTAAGTTTTTCTAAAATACTAAGTTAAATGTAATGCCTACGGCCTGTGGAGTTGCAACACCGGCATGCGGCAATGAGGATCGCAATGCAGGTCCGGATTCCGCATGCGGATTTGATGCAGAAGAAGGCGATATTACTGCCGGGTGTACGGATGCAGAAATATCGTCGGATATATCAAAATTGTTAAAATTGGCAAAGACATTGGCATCCACCACGCTTAGGATATAAATAAGAGCCGTGGATATTACCGAATAATCGCGGTACCTCCTGTAGCTGTTGCGATACCATTGTATGTCGTCAGTAGTAAGAGATCCCGTATATGTTCCGTCAACGGCCTCTATGTACATGTTCCGATATCTAATGTATTGCTTCTGGTTGAAAGCCCAGCAATATCCGGATATTACAAAACCTCCGTAATAAATAGGCACACGCCAGTAATCTCCGTTAAGGATCTGTCCGAGACCTGGGACCATAGAAGCAAAAATGGTAGTCCGGGCTGGAAGAGGTTTTTTTACCGATTTATAATTCGCAACACCGTCAAGCACGGACATGTAATATGAGAGGATTGCACCTCCGGCCATAAGAGTTCTCATATTTTTTGCGCTTTTGCTGCCGTCGGAATGGTATTTATTGTTGAATGCAACAGCCCCCCCTATGAATCCGCCCATGGTTCCGTAAATCACGGGCAGCTTCCATGCCTGGTTGTTGTATATTTGAGCCGTTCCGGGAAGAATAAGGGAACCGAACCACATCTGGGTTATATTCATGGAGTCTTTGTGCGCCAAAGCCTTGAAGTATCTTTTTATAGTAAAGGACGGACGCTGGTCTTTCTTTTCGCCGCTGTTCATGTTTCTTTCCGCAGTAGAAACAGTATCGTTCGCTATTGAACCTGATGCCCCGAAATTTGAATTCCGGAACACCTGGGCCCGCACATTTACTCCGGTCAATATCAGAATAGACGCAAGGACAAAAGTAACTTTTAGTATCTGTCTGAACATCAGAATTTCTTGTCTTCCAAATCCTTAAGGAATGATTTGATTTCCTTGTCAGAGGCAAATCTTATGGTTATGAAACCGGTTCCCCGGGGATACCTTTTAAAGGAAACGTTGTCATTAAAGTGTTTCCCTAATATCTCTATAACCTTAAAATAATCGTCGGGAGCCTCTATTTCAGCATTTTCTTCACGGAAAGAGGCTTTCCTTGCAGCCATATCCTTCAATTTGTTTTCAAGCTGCCTTACGGACATGCCTTTTTCTATAACAAGATTGGCAAGCTTCAGCTGTAATTTTTCATCATCCATACCCGACAATATCTTTGCGTGTCCTACGGATAATTTATTTGCTCGCAAGGCCAGCTGTATTGCGGCAGGAAGGTTAAGAAGCCTAAGATAATTAGTTACGGACGACCTTTTCTTCCCAACAATATCGGCCATTTCTTCCTGTGTAAGATTGCATTCATCTATAAGACGCTTGAAACTCAATGCAACTTCTATTGGATCGAGGTCTTTCCTTTGGATGTTTTCGACTATGGCCATTTTGAGCATTCCGCCGTCGTCGGTTTCCCTTATATATGCAGGAATAGTATTCAGCCCGGCAAGACGTGTAGCTTTGAAACGTCTTTCCCCACTGATGATCTGATATTTGTCACCATCTATTTTTCTTACCGTTATAGGCTGTATAAGTCCCAGCTGTTTGATGGATTGCGCCAGTTCTTCCAGCGATTCGCTGTCGAATTCCGTTCTCGGCTGGAAAGGATTGGCTTCCACCTTTTCCACATCTATATCGGCAATCGTAAGATATGGCGAAACATCCCTGCGGCGCGCCTGTTCGTTTACGAAATTTGCTCCGGAGATAAGGGCATCCAGCCCTTTTCCCAACCCCCTGTTAACTTTAGTCATTCTTCTTTTTTCCGTTTATTATCTCGTCGGCAAGGCTCAGATAGTTTTTGGCACCGGTTGAAAGCGCATCATACATGATTACCGGTTTCCCATAGCTGGGAGCTTCGCTCAACCTTACGTTCCGGCTTATTATGGTATTGAAAACCATGTCTCCGAAATGACGCTTCACATCCTCAACAACCTGATTTGCAGATTTAAGTCTTGCATCGTACATGGTCATGAGAAATCCTTCTATCTGTATATTTTTATTGAGCCGGTTTTGTACCAGTTTAAGAGTATTTAACAATTTTCCAAGACCTTCGAGTGCATAGAATTCCGTTTGTACGGGTATTATTACGGAATCGGATGCCGTAAGGGCATTTATGGTAATCAGTCCGAGAGAAGGCGAACAATCTATTATTATGAAATCGTATTTGTCGCGCAGCGGAGCTATGGCCTTTTTAAGAACAGTCTCGCGATTTGCGACGTTCAACATCTCTATTTCGGCTCCTACCAGATTTATATGGGAAGGGATTATCTGCAAATTCTTTATGGAATCTATTATTACGTTCTCTATCTTTTCCTTTCCTATAAGGACTTCGTACAGAGTTTTCCCATCCTGCGATTCGGGATCGAAGTTAAGACCCGAAGTGGAATTGGCCTGAGGATCGGCATCTATGAGTAGAACTTTCTTCTCCAATACAGCCAGTGAGGAAGCCAGATTTATGGCCGTCGTGGTTTTTCCCACGCCGCCCTTCTGGTTTGCTATTGCTATGACTTTTCCCATTTTTTTCTTTTTTAGGCTTAAAATCCAGACTTATGCAAAAACCTTGCAAAATCGTTCTTCCGACAAATACAAAAATACTAAATCTTTTTTAAGCGTCCAGAAATTATTACATTTGCGCACGCAAAATCCTCAAAGAATGCACGAAAACTCATGGATAGTAATAGTAAACCCTACTGCCGGAAGCGGAAAGGGGCTAAAGGACTGGCCTATAATATCCAATCAGATGTACGACAAGGGTTTGAAGTTCACATGCCTGTTTACTGAACATAAATATCATGCAATAGAGCTCACCGTAAAAGCCATAAACGACGGATTCAGGAATATCGTAGCCGTTGGAGGCGACGGGACCATACATGAGGTGGTAAACGGCATATTCATACAGAAAGTAGCTCCTACTACAAACATAACTCTTGCTGTAATACCTACAGGCACCGGCAACGACTGGATAAGGATGTTCGGCATATCAAAAACATATTCCGAAGCCGTAGAATCAATGGTTGTTAAAAAAACAGTCCTTCAGGATGTGGCCAAAGTGGATTTTTTCGAAACCAGAGTTCCACATGTAAGGTACATGGCCAATGTTGCAGGGCTTGGTTTCGATGCCGTGGTAAATTTGCATTATAACAGATTAAAAGACGAAGGGAAATATGGAAAATCCCTGTATCTTAGAAGTACATTCAATACCTTTATGGGATTCAGATCGAAAAAATTCTGCATAAAGGCTGACGGAAAGATCTTTTACGAAGGAATGGTATTTTCGGGCGCCGTAGGCATAGGACGATTCAACGGAGGCGGCATGCAGCAAACCCCCGTAGCTTCCGTAAACGACGGCCTTATGGATTTGACGATAATAAAGAAAATGCCCAAGTTAAGGGTTCTTAAAAATTTCAAGCTTCTTTTTTCGGGCAATATTTACAAAATCCCCAAAGTTATACATATGCAGGCAAAAAGAATTGAAATCCATACGATTCCGCAAACAAGGATAGAAATAGACGGTGAAGCCGTGGGCACATCTCCCTTTATTTTCGAACTTATGCCGCAGATGATAAAAGTTGTAGTGGGACAAAGTTACAACGTATAATTTACGGATCCACGTCTATTACGACAGCATTCCCAAGTTTTGCAGACAGTATTTTCTTAAGCAGCATACTCTTGTTCTTCTTCAGATTGAGATTTCTGTCGAGTTTTATATAATAGCATCTCAGATAATATCCGCGGATCTTGTCTATCACCGGAACGAACGGCCCGGTAATTTCCCTGCATCCCATATCGCTTTCATGCAGCAGTGCATCTGTTGCGGCGCATAAGGATTTTAATTTTTCAGGGCTGCGGTGCCTGACCGTTATTTTTACCATCCGTACGTACGGTGCGAAACAAAACTCCCTGCGCTCGGCAAGAAGTCCGCGTAGAAAGGATTTGGGCAGGGAACTGTGCTCGTCTTCAGTACGGAGCGCCGAAAGAACGGGATGTTCCTTTTGATATGTCTGAATAACCAGCATGCCTCTCTTCCCCCGGCGTCCGGTTCTCCCCATAAGCTGGTTGAAGATCTGCATGGATTTTTCATCCGCACGGAAATCCTGCAATCCAAGAATTTTATCGGCTTCCATAACGACAACCGTAGACAACCCGGCGAAATCGAACCCTTTGGCAAGGATCTGTGTTCCTACCAGAATATCTATCTTACCTGCGGAAAAGTCCCTTATAATGCTTTCCTCCCTCCTTTTGCTGACCGCCACATCCGAATCGAGGCGCGCAACCGAAGCCCGGGGGAATATGGCATTTATCTCTTCTTCTATTTTTTCAGTTCCGCCGCCCCTGTATTTAAGCGCAGTATTTCCACAGGAAGGACACTTCCCGTTGAATTTTACCGTATACCCGCAATAATGACATCTTAAGGTATTGTCATATTTATGATAACTGAGGTTTACATTGCAGTGCGGACATTTTGGTACGGCTCCGCACTCCTCGCACTCCACGACGGATGCATATGAACGTCTGCTTCTAAAGACTATTATCTGTTCCCCGCGTCCGAGGGCCCGGCGCATTATGTTTATAAGTTCCTGTGAAAAATCACCTTTCATCTGTCCGCTTTTACGAGCCCAGCGCATATCTATTATACGGACATCGGGAGAAAGGGAACCATAATATTTGCAGTCGAGCTCCACATAACCGAACTTCTTAAGAGAGCAATTATACAGGCTTTCCAGCGAAGGCGTGGCCGACCCGAGTAATATGCCGGCTCTGGCAATTTTTGAAAGCATTATCGCAACGTCCCTTCCGTTATATCTCGGAGCCGGCTCCGTCTGCTTGTAGCTGCCGTCGTGCTCCTCGTCCACCACAATATATCCCAGATTTTCAAAAGGCAGGAATAAGGAAGACCTAGTACCAAGCACCACGACAGGTTCTTCACCCGATGCAACGATGCGGCGCACCTTTTCCCTATGTGCGGGCGTTTGTCCCGAATGAAAAGTAAAAAGCCTGTTGCCAAAGTATTTTCCGTATCTTACGGTAAGCTGACGGCTCATAGCTATTTCAGGAACAAGAATAAGAACGCTTTTCCCTGCAGAGAGTTGTTCAATGGCAAGTTTTATGTATATTTCCGTTTTACCGCTTCCGGTAACTCCCTTTAATAGGACGGGACGTACGGATGTGCTTCTCCCCGCTGTGTTACAGCTGCTTTTCTTAATTTTTAGAAAAGCCCTGTTCTGCATATCGGAGAGTTCGGGACGGATCATAGACGAAATATCACAAAACCCGTTTTCTTTCTTCCGCATCTTAACGCTTTCCTGTTTTATACCCCGCGAGGGATATGCAGCTTTGTAAACTTCTCCTGCGGAGCAAAGGTAATATTCGGAAATCTGATGCCACAGTCTTATTTCGGAAGGCTTTACTGGAGCAAGCTTTTCCACTTCTATTATATCTTTAAGTATTACCTCTTTACCTGATTCGGATTCGTATTCGGCCAGCTTTTCGCGGGCCTCTTTCCCACAAAACAGCTCTTCCGCAATCCCATGATATATAGCAGAAGAAAAACCGGCCGTCACCCTGGAACCCGGGATAAGTTCTTCCCACATGTTTTCCGGCACAGAATAATATATATTTCCGAAAAACCTTATGGGCAATATGACCCGGGCTATTCGCAGGGTATTCATCGACTCATTGTTCCTCCCTTTGGAACCCGACATACTTTTTATTTCAGACATATGTTTTAATCCGTATTCATACGCGGAATAATTGCGAAGATAGCAAATCGGCACAATTTTTTGGCAGTTTAAAAATAATACCTATCTTTGCAAACCTAAAATAAAAAACGGTGCCATAGCTCAGTTGGTAGAGCAAAGGACTGAAAATCCTTGTGTCCCCGGTTCGATTCCTGGTGGCACCACTTTTAATCGAAAAACGAAGATAGCAAAATTGTTATCTTCGTTTTTCACATTATAACGCCTGCGCATTTATTCCATTATTATTCTTTTTGCCTCTTCAAGCAGTTCATCACCGCCGTTTTCGCTATTTCCAGCCATTTTTCCGGACGAGGGCTCCACTATTTTATCGATTTTCACGCCGCGCCCTCTTAAAGGAGTTCCGTCGGGGTACTTAAGGCTTGTATAAGGAAAGTAAACTCCTGTACCATCATATGATAACGGAAGATATATGGTCTTTCCTGCACTCCCGGGAGTATGCCCGCCTATGGTGGTAACGCACGGTGCCTTCTGAAGGCACATAGCAAGAGACTCGGCTTCCGGACTCGTTTTGTTATTTACAATCAGGACTATCCTGCCTCCGTAAAGTTTATTGTGCGACCCTTTCCTGCAAAATACTTCTTTACACAGAAATCTCCCGGGAAAATTATAATCGGGACTGCACTGAAGGGCAAAACAAACCCGGCTCTTAACAAAATACGAAGCAAGTTCATTAGAAAGAAATTCTTTGGGAGATGACCGCAAATCTATTATAATCCCCCGGGTATCGGAGAATTGGTACATTGCATTATCGAGTTTTTCATATGTAAGAGTCCCGGGGTAGAGATACCCCATATTATTTCCCAAAAGACAGTATCCCGATCTTGCCGTGATACTTAAAGGTTTTATGACGGAATACTGTAAAGTGTCCGGTCCGTAACAGAACTTCAAGCCGTTGAAACAAGATTCGATTTCTTTCGAAAGCGACTCCAATTCTCCATCCGAACTGCACGTTATGAATTTAGGGATGAATCTTTCAAGCAAAGAGTCCATTTTGCCTTCGGGAACCGCATCCGGCGAAAAATATTTTACGGCATTCCATAAACGGAACAGGAACAACAATCTAAAGCCGGCATCTTTGGAAAGAATATTCCTATAGGTTTTTTCAAATTGAAAAGAAAAATATCCCGGGATATCTTCACGGGCAAAACGTGAAAGATATTTTCTCTTTGCCCTTTCCATTCTCTCAAGCAGCCTCGAGAGATTCTTTCCAAGCAATCTACAATCTCTTATCCAGGAATTATTCAAGGACTCGCACACACCCGGACAGACAGGAATTTTTTTTTCGGATTTGAAACTTCCTAAATGCGAAGCCCAGTCGAAAATGATCTTGTTCCTTTTGTCAGCACTTTCGGATTCCGCTACTTCATGAATTATTGAAAACAGCTCGGAATCCATATCATATTCCCCCCAAGTCATTGCGGGATGATAATACTTAACGAATCCCCAGACTCTGCAGAGCACGTTAAGATTTTCACATACCGTTTCGGAAGTATCTCTTAATTCTACGCCGGATACCTGCAAGCGTAAATGTGAAAAAGATATAAAAGATATATGAAAGAATATTAAACATAAAACCGCAGGTTTCAGTAAATAATATTTTTTCATGGCCAAGGTTTAATTTATGTGAATATAAGAAAAATTTTTACTCTGTTAAAATTTAATAACGAGAGCCATGCAGTATTTCTTTATATCATACATTTATATTATAATTGCACCGTTTTTTTAGAAAGTCTGGCTTTTTGACTATCAAAATAAATATAATATATACTGATTATGCTATCAAATAAGCCGAACCGGGCGGCCATGCGGATTCTTAACGATAATATAACATATAATACTCTTTAACAAGCCTCACCTTACCGGAAAGGAAAATTTTTATATAAATCAAAGTCTGAACACAGGAAAAAGTTGCGGAGACGGACTTTTTACAAAAAAATGCGAGGATTTTTTCCAGAGGAAACTGGGATCTTCAAAATGCCTTCTTGTTTCATCATGCAGCGATGCGTTGGAAATGTGCGCCATACTTTCCAACATAAAACCCGGAGATGAAGTTATCGTTCCATCCTATACTTTTGTTTCAACTGCTCTCGCTTTCACCCGTGAAGGGGCAAAACTGGTTTTTGCAGACAGCAGAAAAGATAGTCCGAACATAGACGAAGACAAGATAGAGGACCTTATAACCCCGAGGACAAAAGCTCTGGCTGTCGTACATTATGCCGGTATTGCCTGCGATATGGACAAAATAAAAACTATTGCAGAAAAACATAACCTTATAGTAATAGAAGATGCAGCCCAGGCTATAGACAGTTACTATAATGGAAAGCCGTTAGGAACTATTGGGAATTTGGGCGTCTTGTCTTTTCACGAAACAAAAAACATACAATGCGGAGAAGGCGGACTTATTTCCATAAATGAGAAAGATCTTGAGGACCGATCTGAAATAATATGGGAAAAAGGTACCAACAGATCGAAATTTCTCAAAGGTGAAATAAACAAATACGGTTGGGAGGACATCGGATCATCATTTCTTCCGGCAGATTATGTTGCCGCATATTTATGGGCACAATTGGAAAATCTGGATAGCATACAGAGAAGACGGAAAGAAATATGGGAACGATATTATTCCAATTTATCAGAAATAAATAAAAGATTGCCTGTAATTCCGAATTATGCAACGAATAATGCACATATGTTCTATATGATATGCGATACCGGGGAACAACGCGACCGACTTATGAATAATTTAAAGGACAAAGGCATAAATACATGTTTCCATTATTTGTGTCTTCACAAAAGCAACTTTATAAAGAACAGACAACCTGATACTTACAAATTAGATCTACCTATGGCTGAACATTATGAGAAATGCCTTTTAAGATTGCCACTGTATCCCGATCTTCCCGACGATTCCGTAGACTATATATGCGAAGCTATCCTAAACTTCTATAAACAAGAAGAATAATGATATTACATCTCGCAAACGATGAAAAGGTAATCAACCGGGCCATCGAACTGTTTGAAAAATCTTTCCCCCAAAATAATCTTTTCGTAATATTCGGCAAAAAGCCTTTCCATATGGTAAAAAGCGGAAAGAACATAATCTCATATAAAGAATACGACGAACGGAAATACAGCCATTTAATTAGCTCCGTAATAATACATTATCTTACCGATAAAAAGGTAAGATTTATGAAAAGACACATAGACCGCACCATTCCTGCATATTGGATAATGTGGGGATCAGACCTCTATCACAGAATGCTGGAATCAAAAGGATTTGAAATAAGATACAAGAAAGGCAATTATGACAAAAGGATATGTAAATACGTTTTAACTCCTTTCAATAAAATCAACGACGCAATAAGAACGGAGAAAAGAGTAGCCTTTGTTAATAAACATATAAAATATCTTGTTACATCTACTATAGAAGACGATTACGAAATTGCTTTAAAATATTTCCCCGGATTAAAAGAAAAAGAGCACAAGGAATTTTCTTATTACCCGATAGATTCCATAATAAACAAAGAGAGTCCGAAAAAATTTTCAGGCAACGGAATACAATTGGGACATAGCGCAAGCCTTACGGACAATCATGAATACGTCTTTAATATACTTTCCCAATTCGACACCTCCGGCAGAAAAATAATAACGCCGCTGAGTTACTCCGGAAACAAAAGATACAGGAAATATGTAATTAATAAAGGAAAAGAACTTTTCGGTGAAGATTTCGATCCAGTACTAAAATTCCTCCCTTTGGAAAAATACAACAAACTCATGGCTTCCGCCAGTGTAGCGATATACGGAAACTGGCGCCAGGAAGCTGTAGGCAATATTCTGATCTCTCTTTACCTGGGCGAAAAAATATTTTTCTCAAAACGCAATCCTATCCTAAAATGGGCCGAACGACACGGATTTAAGGTTTTCGAACTGGAAAACATGACACAGGAAGAGCTCGACGCGCCCTTGGACGAACAAGCCGCAATAAATAACAGAAAAATATTACTTGAACATTTCAACTCGACGGAACTATACGGCTCCATTAAAAAGGAATTCCTTGAGATATAATGTTAATTCTATTACTTAAACCCCTGAAGCATTCTAAACGTGTCATTAAAAGTATATCCCCCGGCGGACCATCTCCAATCCCCTTTCTTGGCAAAAAGATATAACCCATTATCAACATACCCCCAGCCCCAATTCATTCTGTAATATGTGTTGGATTTAGAAGAATATACAGGGCCTTTTATAACATATTTTTCAGTATCACTCAAATTTAAGAATTTAGGAGGATCGGTTCCTTTAGGAAGCCACATATAATAATAAGTAGTCTTTGCTCTTGTAACATAGATTCCATCTGCTATCCAACAATGCGCGGAACCTTCAGTATTGGAAGCTTGAACAATTACAGGTATACCTCTCTCTACACTCTCGGAAACAACATCATTATAAAAAAAAGAAAAATGACATGAAATATTATTTTCACTAAAATAATTAGCCAGATCACTGGTACGAGCTCCTGACCCTCCATTTTCTGAGATATTCCACTTCATTTTCGCTTTTTTGCCAATATATCCCATTAATGCAGCAACAGCATCAGTTGATCCGATATCATTAATATACAAAGGCATATCATCCCATATTGTTGAACTTAAAGAAACAAATTGCATATCATAATTTCTAGGCGTTCCGGCACAAGTACCACGGCAATATGCATATACAGGTTTTCCAATATGATAATGTAAATAATATGCCATCTGAGCACCGGCAACAGCTACACATCCCGTAAGACAACGCTTACCGTTAACAAAAGGAACGCATGCATTCCAAGGACTTCCCTGTGCCCAATGAGTTTTTGTTAGATGAGGAATATCATACTCTACGTCATTAAAATCTATGTCTGTAGCTACAAGTTTAAGTTGCATATTATCATTACCTTCTTTTGTCCTTGTTGAAGACCTTTCCTTCTTTAATACCTCTAAAGTCTTACGCTGTTCCCGCCATATTTTCAAATCCGGAGAATCCGTATCCAAAGTAGCATCTCGTTTTAAAACGTAAATATAATCCGAAGTATTTAATATCCAGGATTTTACATTAGGATTTATTTTATTGGTATCAAAATTACCTTTTTCACTAAAAGCTAATATCGCAGGAGTCCTCTTATCTCCGGAAATAATCATCCAACCGTTAGAATTGTTATAATTAACAATATACAAAAGAGTATCTTTACCTCTTACGATATTACTAATAGCCTTTGAATCGCAACTTTTTGTTTTTGTTCCCTGCTTTAACAAGAACAACCTTCTAACGTCATTAATAGAAACATTATAATTCAATGAATCAGCATTCCCGGATAATAATGAAGGCTTGTTTCCAGAGGTGCCATTAAAATCTTTTTCAGAAAAATTGATTTTCTCACATGAAAAGAATAAAGTAATAGAGAAAAAGAGCGAAAAAAATAATGCGAAATTTTTCTTCATAATATATTTAGTTTAGTGTATAATAAAGATACACAAAAAAATATATTATATAATAAAACCTTTATTATTTTGATGAAAAATAATCGAACATGGCTTCGATCCCTCTTTCTATATCGTATTTAGGTTTAAAACCAAGATCGGTCAACCGTTTATTATCTATAACATATCTGTGGATATTTGAAAAGCGATTAAAGTCCGAAACATTTTCTTCCAGAGATGTATTTACAGGAATATCTTCGCCGAATAAATTTAAAAAAACCTTTTTAACATAACCGGCCAATTCCAGAATAGTATATGTACGGGAAGAAGATATATGATAAATATTTTTCTCTTTCCGTTTGTGCGATTTTTCCAGAATAGTGCCGACAGCTCTGCAGACATCCTCTCCAAAAATAAAGTCCCTTACAGCCGAACCGTCGGATTTAAGAATAATCTTTTTACTATTGTAAGCTGTTCTGCACAAGTCATTAACCACAAGCCACCAGCAATTATTGCCGGCAAAAACAGGAGGGCCATAACTATTGGAAAGGCGTACGGTTATACACTCCGTCTCCGAGGATCTGTTATAATAATCGCATACGTTTTCCGCAAGTACATGTGTCAAAGCATAAACATTCACAGGATTCAGCTTATGATCTTCGGTTATGATTCCTTCCTCTATTTTTCCGTAAACATGAACGGTTGAAAAAAAAACGAATTTCTTCAGACCGTTTTCAGACAATATCCTTAGCAAATTCCAACAGGGCAATACATTTATACGCAAAGCATCTTCAGGTGACACCACGGCGGACCTGTTCTGATCGAGGGATACCAGATGTATTGCAGCATCAAAGGTGCAATGCGCAAGAAAATCGAGCACATGCTTATCGGTTATATCGCCCCTTATAGTTTCGGATACAACGGAACACCATTGTTTATCATCAGGAATTTCAGGATAACAAAGGGCGGTAACGGAATGACCGGCACAGGCCAGATAGCGGCTCAATTGCCCTCCCAGATAACCGTTAGCTCCGGTAATTAAAATACGCATACCTTAATAATTTAAATCAATACAAAAAAGATCATTCATATGGAAATTCCTCAATTTCAGCTCTCTCTTCTTCCTCCGGATCATGTTCGAAATTCGCTACATCCAGTAAAAGGTTCAGCCCTTTTCCAACACCTTCGAAAGCCATCCAGACTTGAGGAGGAATAGTAAGCCTACAATAATTTCCATCCCCTATGATCACTGAGAAGGTCCGTCCCCTGGATTTGCCGGATATACGACTATCATACAACACGAATTTTATTTCACCGACAGGCACTATAAGATTCAGGGTCATTTTCTTATGTTTCCTCCATGATTTTATATCGCCGTAATTGACGGTAGAAAAATAAGCTTCGCCGAAACCTGCATATCCTTTATCGGAACTTTTTATTCCATGAAAAACGCTTCCCTTGTCTCCGCAAATTTTTTTCAGCGGAGTTAATATAACACCTTCTATCATTAGATAAAATCTATTTCAGCCATATTTTATTTCTAAGCTCGGCCTTGTTTTCATATTCGGAAATCTGACGCATAGTAAAATCCATTATATCGGAATTCCTATCGTTCCAGTTCTTATACCACCCGGCGGTAAAATCCACCAATTCTTTATAATTGAGGGTCGGGGTCCACTTAAGGAAAAATAAGGCCTTGTCACAATTCAATTTAAGCAACCCTGCTTCTCGGAACGGAACGATCCCGGTTATTTTATACGGTTCCATATCTTCGGACAACCCGTAGATCTTACCTATATCCGACAATAACTCTATAACGGTATGGGTATTCTCAGCCTTGGGGCCGAAGTTAAAAGATTCGCCATTTAACTTATCATTCGTTGAAAGACGCCACGCCAACATAAGATATCCGCTTAAAGGCTCCAGAACATGCTGCCATGGTCTGGTTGCATCGGGGCTCCTGATTTCAACGGATTTTCCGTTCTTCCACGAACGCATGCAATCAGGAACAAGACGATCCAGAGCCCAGTCTCCGCCTCCTATCACATTCCCCGCTCTTGCCGTACATAATCTTACATTACATCCTTTATTTTTGAAAAACGAATTATAATAGCTCTTGAATATAAGTTCCGCAGCACCTTTTGAGCCGCTATAAATATCCTTTCCTCCCAAAGCATCGGTTTCCTTGTATCCCCAGACCCATTCAACATTATCGTAACATTTATCGCTGGTTATTATTACGGCGGTGCACGGCGGATTCTCTTCCCGCAACGCCTCGAGGATGTTCGCCGTTCCCATAACATTAGTTGATATGGTATCCAAAGGTTTGCGATAAGAAACGGAAACCAAAGCCTGTGCCGCAAGATGGAAAAGGAAATCCGGTTTTACTTCTTTTAAGACTTTGCGGACTTCATCATAATTTCTCACATCCACGGTATACTGATGGATCTTACTTCCAATATGCAACTGATCGAACATACATATTTCCCCGGGCAACCCGTCGGCAAGCCCATAAACCTCGGCCCCCATGCTCAAAAGCCATAATGAAAGCCAGCTTCCCTTAAAACCCGTATTGCCTGTAACCAATACTTTCTTTCCGGCATATATTCCGCCGAAGCATTTTTTAAATTCGGACTTTACCATAATATCCATGGCGCTTTATTATTAGTAACCATATCATTCAATAATCCATACTCTCTGGAAGTATCCATAGGCTGCCAGAAGCCGTCGTGTTTGAAGACCACAAGCTGGTCGTCGGAAACAAGTTTTTTCATAGGCTGCTGCTCCAGAACAAGATCATCGCTATCGTTTAAATAATCGAACACTTTTTTATTAAAAACGAAGAAACCGCCATTTATACGACCACCGGTAACCTGCGGTTTTTCATTAAACCCGTAAACTTTCCCCGATTGATTATCATACTCCAGTTCCCCGAAACGTCCCGGAGGATGGACTCCCGTAACAGTAGCTATTCGGCCGTGTTCCTTATGGAACTGCAACAGCGCTTCAATATTCACATTCCCTACTCCGTCGCCGTACGTAAGCATGAAATTTTCATCATCCCCTATATATTTGCGTATCTTCCTCACACGGGCTCCGGTCATCGAATCCAGCCCGGTTTCGACAAGGGAAACATTCCATCCGTCTTCATCGGTCTTAACATGACGTACTACAGGAAGACTTTTCCCTATCGTGATCGTCATGTCAGCATTGTCCATGCCGTAATTAATGAAATAATTTCTTATAACATCTCCTTTGTAACCGAGACATAATACAAAATCATTAAAACCAAAACAAGAATAATATTTCATAATATGCCATATGATCGGACGTCCTCCTATGGGAATCATAGGTTTGGGTAAGGTCTCCGTCAATTCCCTGATTCGAGTGCCCTTGCCTCCACATAATATAACTACTTTCATAAAAATTATTTAATTTCTAATTATCATCTGTCTATATCCAGACGTTCAACAGGATTTGGATACATCCTATTGAATTCCTTCCGGGTCCGTTTCCACCTGTTATGACTCCACAACCAGTACTGCGGAGCTTCCCTTATCGTCTTTTCGAGCATTCTCATATATTTTTCCGTAATGGCGAATTCAGGCATTAATGAAGCATCTTCGGTTATCTTTACAAGTCTGCACGAATAATATCCCCTCTTTACCCGTTTTACGTCGAAATAAAAGACGGCGAAGCCCATTTTACGTGCTATCCTTTCGGTTCCGGTAAAAACAGGAGTATCGTGGTTTAAAAAATCCGTCCAGTAATGTATGCTGTTCCATTTTGGAACCTGGTCGGAAATAAATCCCGTTATCGTCCTGGTTCCGCTTTGCTTCCATTCTAATATACGTCTGAGCACATTTTGTTTTGCTACGCTTTCCGCTCCGCAACGTCCCCTTATCTTAAGAAAAAGATCATTCATGATCTTGTTTTTAAGAGGACTATATATTTGCGCAAAATGTACATTGTATCCGCCGCAGTTAAGAGGAAGAGAAGAAATCCATTCCCAGTTACAATAATGGCCCAGATACACGAAGCATGATTTATCTTCCGGCAATGCTTTTATGGATTCTTCGATTCCTTCAAAAACTATCCTCTTCTTTAAATTACTCTGCTTGACTGAGGCTAATTTTATAGTCTCAACTATATAATCGCAGAACCATGCATAGAATTTCCTCTCGGTTTTTTTTATATTGCGAATGTCTTCTTCCGGGAAAGAGTCCGTAAGATTCTTTCTTACAAGTTTACGCCTGTATCTGACTACATGGTATACGATAAAATACAGAAAATAAGATATAAGATAAAGGACCCTGAACGGCAATAAAGAGGTGAGGTACCACAATCCATAAAATATATAATAAAGAAATTTCTTCATAATTCAGCCTTAACAATTCCGAAAGGAGTCCATTTGGTTTTATTCTTCCTGGTCATCTGTCTGATCATCTTGTTTTTATTTATAGATTCGGACGTTTTATACCCACGTGCATGATCAAGATGTAATACCACGGTCGAATATCTTATTTGTTTTCCGTAAACCCCCTTGTTTTCGAGACGTTCGCCGAATTCCCTGTCCTGTCCTCCATACTGCATCCTTTCGTCAAAGCCATTGACGAATAATATATCCGAAAGCCATCCGGAAGCCCCGTGACCGTTCCATGAGGCATTTGCAGGAGTAAAAGTATTAAGTAAACGGCGCTTAATCCCTGTTGCGGTAAATTTATTAAGCTTAAAGTTCTTGGGCATTCCTTCTGCTACGAGCCAGCGTGCATCAAAACAGCGTCCCGAATCAATATCATCCCTGGAAATTTTTGCAGACAAACCGGCAGACAATTTATAATATCCCCCCGAAAGGAAACGTCCTTTTTCACGCTCCTTAAGATGCACGGATACGAGATCCTTACGTGGAATACAATCGCCATCGCTGAATATCAGATAATTGGAATTAGCTGCAAGTATGGCCCGGTTAAGTATTTCGCATTTTCGGAATCCCCGGTCTTCCTGCCATACATGTTTTACACGGAACGGAAGTTGAGGAACTACGCCGGCAAGCATATCGAAAGTTTTTTTATCGGAACCGTCGTCTGCTATTATAAGTTCGAATCCTGCATCACAATCCTGCACCCTATACCCTTCTAAAACCTTTTTCAGCCATTCAGGATGATTGCATGAAGAAATTACAACAGAAGCCGACAAATCCCCGGATTTTTTTTCATAATGAATCAGGGAATAATTAAATCCGGCATAACTTTCCGACCATACCATTTTACGTCCCTCTTCCCACCAACCCAGCTGGAACGGAAAATACAAATCACCCTCAACATTCTCTCTGTGCACTTTTACTATATATAATTCGTCGGACTTTGCAGAGAGTTCGGCAAAACCTTCATTATCGGAAACAATCTCGCACTTTCCAAGAAGTCCGTCCAGTTCCCTGTCATAAGGTAAAACATCGGACAGAAAATCTTTCCCATACACATATCCCTTTTCCGAAACTATCGCTGCAATCGTCATATCAAATCTTTTAAATATCTATATCAAAACTTACCTTATGGCGCCGCCTGTAAGTATCCCAAAATTTTTTCCTATATGAAAGAACCAGCCCTACACATTGTTTTTCATCGAATCCCCGCCGACGGGCGTAAGTCCTGGCCATCAATTCGAATACCGGAGTTTTTCCCCACAGCCTTCGGAAATTCGCACATCCTTCCTTCATTCCCACCCTATCCGAAAATTTCATGCGGTTAGTATCTATAAGAGAAAAACGGTATTCCCCGTTTACCTTATCAAACAAAATATTGCCGGGAGAATAATCCTTATGCAAAATTCCGGCATCATGCAATCCGGCGGTATATTTTGCAAACGCTTCCGCAAGATTTCCGCATTCATCAAGAGAAGCATTACCCATTTCCCTCATAATGTGCGAATAAGGAGTCTTCCTATAAACATAATAAGAAAGCCCCATTAACCCGGCCGACATTTCCTTAACATACCCTACGGATTCAGGAGACTCGAAACCCTTTTCATTAATCAGAAACGAATATTCGTAAGCTCTCAGAGCCTTTGGTTTCCTTAAGAACGAATAAATTATCCGGTTCGGCAATACAGGCATATGATATCTCTTTACGCAAAGACTCATACCTTCCACATCGAATTCCTTTAACATATTCCTGGAATCATATATTATTTTCCCGTTTCCTTTAAAATCGGAAGGCAGAGACTCAACGAACTTAGCAACATTCTGGTATTTGGGATTTACAACAACTTTTACTTTACGTCCGCATAATTTACGTTTTATCCCTTTGAATAATGCACAAAGGAACATTGCCGACTTTCTGAATACCGAATTAAAAATATTATTACATGCAGATAAACAAATATCTATCCCAAAATCGCATAAAGAAAAGGACCTGTAAATGCCTCTATATTTTATTCTGCTGGTAACTCTGAAAGTATTGCTTATATTGGAATCGTGTACTACCTCAAGCCATAACCCCCGTTTATCATAAACATCGATATACGGAAAAATTTTCCTGACTTTAGTATGAGAAAAGTTCTTTATAGTTTTAAAGCCGGAATCACAGTTCTCGCAAAGACTTTGAAAATGGCTGTGCGGATATTTCATTTTTATAACCATTTTCTTCGAAGGAAAATATTGTATTCCCCATAAAATACTATAAACGCCGACCTTAGGTTCATCCCCGATTTTCTTTTGCAGCACAGCAACAAAATCGGAATGCAAAGAATCGTCGGTATCCAGATTCGTCGTAACGACATATCCTGTTTCCGGCTCAATTAATTTTAGAATAATTCCATGGAGGTACGAACCAGCATCCATTTTTTCCGAATCCGAAAGGAAACACGGAACAAAAAGTTCGCATTCTTTTTTATAATCTTCTATTTTTGATCTGTACTCCAGAGGGGTCTTCTCATCAAACAAACACAGCCATTTGAAATTACGGCAACTTTGAGCACATACCGAAGGAAAACAATAAGTTTCAAATAATTGGAATCTATGCTCCAGCCACTGGCCATCATATGGCCGAAGATTAAAAAAAGTTATTATAAAATGCTTGTATGCCTCCATTTAACATATCTATTAAATTAGTCGTAAATATAATACCTTACCGACTTTAAACGGAAAGATTCTTCATCTTTCCGCCAATAATCGCGAATATCGGAAAAACGATTGTTTTTGGAAAACTTCTCCCTTATATATTTTGATCCGCAAACCTTGTCGAACATATTAAATCTCGTAATGTTTGCATTATCGAAGACCTTCTTTTGGGGATACAACGCGGCGATAGCCTGCATTACATAAAACTGAATTTCCGTAATCCTTGCAGCTCCGTAATCCGTAAAGTAAAATTGAACTCCGCCGATATTTTGTCCGGCGAATACCGAATAAAACGGTTTTACAAACAAAGGCCTGAATATCACCCCGGGAAGGTGATACGAATTAAGTTCGGCGGAAAGGGCATTCCCGTCTATCCATGGAGCGGCAAACATCTGGAAAGGCAATGTATAACCCACTCCGATGGAAACATATCCGAGTTCCCCGAGAATCCCCGATGCAGGATAACTGCATGCACTTACGGTTTGGGGGATATGAGGAGAAGGAAGCACCCAGGGAAGTCCCGTTTGCTCATAAGTCATGGAACGGTGCCATCCTTCCATGGGAACCACCGTCAAATTACATTTCGGAACATTTTCTTCGGTTCCGTCTTCCCCTTTTATCATATGTTCTTCGTTAAGCATGGTAGCCAGCTCTCCTACCGTAAGCCCGTATACATACGGAATATCGTACATGCTTACAAAAGAAAAGCAGCCGGGTTCCACAAGACATCCTTCAACCTTTTCGCCTCCGAGAGGATCGGGTCTGTCAAGGACTATAACTTCAACTCCCTGTCTTGCACACGCTTCCATAAGCAGTCCCAGAGTATTTATAAAAGTATAAGAACGACAGCCGTTGTCCTGTATGTCATAAACCACGGCATCCAGCCCTTTAAGCATCTCAGGCGTAGGCATTCTGTGTCTTCCGTAAAGGGAATATACGGTTATGCCGGTTTCAGGATCTTTTGAATCTCCGCTTACACTCATTCCGGCATAAGAATTGCCTCTTACGCCGTGTTCCGGACCGAAGAGAGCAACCAGCTTTACGCCGGGTGCATCATTAAGTATATCTATCGTTGATCTGAGACGGGCATCCACTCCGGTAGGATTGGTAACCAGTCCTATCCGTTTCCCCTTAAGCTGCATGAAGCCATTCCCTTCAAGTACGTCTATGCCTGTCTTTACGACCGGTCCGCCCGCAAAAGCGAAAGAAGAAAGGAAAACAGAAAAAGCCAAAAACAGCACAGACAACATTAAGGTCCCTGATATTCTGTTTATTCCATTAGTTTTTCCCATAATTCATAATCATTTATAATTATTCACCACTATATTCTTTATTATACATCAATATCATTTTTTTCATTAATGTTATTAACCCTTTCCGGAACGGTCCGTACCTTCTTTCCGTACTCCGGATCTACCTTAATAAGAGCTGTAACAATCCATGTAGCTATATTGCAGGCAAAAACCCACCAGAAGAAATTCACATAGCCCAAATGTTCCTGTATCCAGCCGGCAGCCATCCCCGGAAGCATCATGCCCAGAGCCATAAAACCGGTACAAATCGCATAATGCGAAGTCTTATATTCACCGTCGGAAAAGTACATCATATACAGCATGAATGCCGTAAATCCGAAACCATATCCGAACTGTTCAACAAAAACGCAAAGATTTATTATTATAAGACTCTGAGCCTGTGTTATGCTGAGATAACAAAAAGTTATACAGGTCAGCGAAATGCTGAGAGCCATAGGCCACAGCCATTTTTTAAGCCCTCCCCGCGAAGCACATATTCCTCCAATTATACCTCCCAGAGTAAGTCCTATTACACCTATCGTCCCATAAACCACTCCAACCTCGGTAGTGGAAAGTCCGAGACCGCCCTTGGAAAGCGGATCAAGCAAAAACGGATTTATAATCTTTATAAGCTGTGCTTCGGGAAGTCTGAATAGAAGGATGAAAAATGTGGCAACCAGCACTCCCGGTTTTTTGAAAAACGAACCGAACGAACCGAAAAATGCTCTTAGCGCATTACTTCTGTGATTCATCCTTTCATCTTTATTTGTTTCGGAATCCTCTATTGCTGCTTTATCAACAGCTGGTCGGGGCAATATAAAGCTATGATATATTCTGGCTACGAAAAACAATACTGATAGAATTATGAAAGTATAGCTCCAGGCCCTGGAAACATTCCCCATATGCGTCTGCATAAGTCCTGCAAGAACCACAAGCCCTCCCTGACCGAAAATAGTAGCAAGCCTGTAAAAAGTACTTCTTATGCCGACGAAAAACGATTGCTCCGATTCGTCCAGCGCCAGCATATAATAGCCGTCAGCAGCAATATCATGAGTAGCAGAAACAAATCCTACAATCCAGAATATCACAAGACAGGCTGTAAATACGCTCACGCCGACATTTCCCGTAGCTATTTCAGCAGGCGAAATATTTGGAATAACAAATGCTATAGCTGCAAAAGCAACCGCCATAATAAGCTGCATGGCCAGAGTCCACCAGCGCTTTGTCTTTATTATATCTACGAACGGTCCCCAGAAAGGTTTTATAACCCACGGGAGATAAAGCCATCCGGTGTAAAATGCAATATCTCCGTTGGACATTCCGAGATTCTTGAACATTATCACCGAAATATTATTAACGGCAATATATGGAAGACCTTCTATAAAATACAATGTAGAGACCCATGCCCATGGGGAAATCTTTTTCAATTTCATATCAATATTCCTTTTCTATTGAGGCACCTGAAAAATAATGCAAAAGGATTTCCCTGTAATCGTACCCTTTGGCTCCCATTACCGCCGCGCCTATCTGGCATAATCCAACACCGTGTCCCCAACCTGCACCGTATAATGTAAACCCGGCTGGAACGTCGGTCTTTCCGTCGGATGATTTGATAACTCCGTCCGTTTTTACCACGAAGGCCGAACTATACAAATGGGATTCGGAAAGCAATCTTCTTATTTCAAGTTCTTTGCCTACCGTAAAAGTCTTTTTCGTTCCAACTATCCTGAGTTTATACAAACGCCCCGAAGTCCCGCGGGCAACAGGAACAAGATCTATTATATCACCGTAATCCTCTCCGCTCTTCTTCCTTATCAAAGCTGATAACTCTTCCTGCGTATAAC
>JALCMP010000021.1 GCA_022648545.1 Bacteroidales bacterium
TGCAAGGATTAAATCTATATTAAGGAAAGCCGAAGAGTCCAATTGCTACAGGAAGGTAGCATCGGCGGCAGAATTGTCGGATTTTGGAAAAGAAAACGGAAAAGCGTTTCTTCTTCAGAAAGAGATAGAAATACTGAAAATAGTTAATTCCTATCCGGTTGCAGTCAAGGAAGCCGGAGATGCGTATTCTCCCGCAGTAATAGCGAATTATGCATATGGACTTGCCAAGGAGTTCAACCAATATTATCATGATGTCCCTGTCCTTAAGGAAAAAAACGCTTCGTTGAGAAGCAATAGGCTTGCGCTCGTAAACGTGATAGCTGAGACTTTAACTTCGTCCATGTCCATTCTGGGTATCTCATTGCCGGAAAGAATGTAAATTTTTTTACAAAAAAAATCTTTCAGCCAATGTTTTTTATGATAATTGTACTATTATTGCAACCGAAAAGAATCATTGTCTAACCAAATGGAAAATAAAACAAATAATAAGAAAGTTTCCAATAACTCTTCTAAACCCAAAGCTGGGACGATCGAACAGAAATTGCAGAAAAAAAGAAGGTTGGTCGTAAGCTACGCAAATATGTCTCCGGAACTGAGTGTTGCGTTTAAGGAAAAATATCCGAAGGGCTATTCCGATTATCTCGGTGATATAATTAAAATAGAGAAGCCGGACCATTCTTTCTTTTATGCTGTTTCGATAGAAATACCCGATGCTGTTTATTTAGTGAAGATAGATGTTACCATTGATGATTATGAGGATGCGGAAAACGGCCTTTTCGGTGATGGTGAATCCGAAGGAGAAAACGGAGATTCGGCTGAAGACGGGGCCACGTTCCCTGATGCCGGAATGGATGATAAAAATAATTTTTCAGATGACGATGATTCAAATTAAATCGTTTGCCGGGAGTGTGAAGTGCTGAGGAAGTTCATATTTAAATTAAGAAAATATGCGGCGGAAGCAAGGGAAGAACGTCTGCTGCTGGTGCTCTCTTTTGTCGTAGGCCTGGGTTGCGGCTTTGCCGCGGTTTTTCTGAAGTTCATGATCTCTTTTTTCAGAGGAATACTAACCGGATGGTTCAATACTCCGGCTTATAGCCTTTTGTATCTGCTTTATCCGGGGCTTGGCATGCTTATTTCTCTTCTTATAGTCAAATTCGTCGTAAAGGAGAATATAAGCCATGGTGTAACCAAAGTCCTTCTGGCCGTTTCAAAAAACGAATCCAGAATAAAACCTCATAATTTATGGAGTTCTATAGCAACAAGCAGCGTAACTATAGGATTCGGAGGCTCTGTGGGATCGGAAGCACCTATTGTCTACGCCGGGGCGGCAATAGGCTCTAATATAGCAAGGGTCTTGGAACTTTCATACAGAGATATGACCATTTTGTTGGGGTGCGGTGCTTCTGGAGCTATTGCAGGGATATTTAAGGCTCCAATGGCCGGCGTGCTTTTTACATTCGAAATTTTGCTGCTAAATTTGTCGATGTCGTCTCTTTTGCCTTTTGTTATATCGTCAATTACCGCTACGGCCATTTCTTATTCATTTATGGGAAACGATCCACTTTTTGCGACGTCGATTTCCCCATTCGTAATGGGAAATATTCCTTTATATGTTATATTAGGAATAATATGCGGCTTTGCATCATTGTATTTCATAAGAACCACTCTCGCCATAGAAGACAAGGCTAAAACCATATTGAATCCCTATAAAAGATGGTTTTTAATGGCTGCCGGTTTAGGGGTGCTGTTGTTTCTATTCCCACCTCTTTACGGAGAAGGATATGATTCTATAAAGTATTTGCTTAATAACAATGTACCATCGGCGATAGGAAATACTGTTTTTGGAGGAATGCCCCAATTCAAATGGCTGGTACCGTTGTTTTTTGCAGGCGTTTTCATTTTTAAGGTTTTTTCCATGTCATTTACTAATGCCGGAGGAGGTGTCGGTGGAACTTTCGGACCAACTCTTTTCATGGGGGGCATGCTGGGCTTTATAATTGCCAGAACGGCAAATCTTTCCGGCATAGTGGATATTCCTGAGGCTAATTTTGTTCTTGTCGGAATGGCCGGGTTAATGGCTGGCGTCATGCAGGCTCCACTTACCGCAATATTTCTTATTGCAGAAATAACAGGAGGGTACTCCTTGTTCATGCCTTTGATAATTACATCCGCCGTAGCTTTTGCAACAATAAGATTTTTCGAACCTTATTCTATATATGCAAAACGTATTGCAAAGCAGGGAGAACTTCTTACTCATGATTCAGATCAGGCCGTACTTACGTTACTGAAAACGTCCGAACTTATAGAAAAGAATTTTTCACCTGTAAGACTTAACAAGTCCCTTGGAGAACTTATTCCTGTCATAGCTCATTCAAAAAGAAACATTTTTCCGGTTGTAGATAAAAGCGGTTTTTTTCAGGGAATTCTATATCTTGACGATATAAGGGAAGTAATGTTTGATAAGAATAAATATGATTCAGTACATGTCTTCAATTTTATGAAACAGCCGCCTGATTTCGTATATGCAAATGACAAGATGGAAAACGCGATGAAGAAATTCGAACGCACTAATGCGTGGAATCTTCCCGTACTTGATGTAAACAAACATTATTTGGGGTTTGTATCCAAATCCAAGATATTTTCTGCTTACAGGTCCAGATTGCAACAGGTAGTTGCGCACGATTGATTTTAATTCATTTATCTCTTTTCGCCCATATTATGTTAAAAGAAATTTATATAGATTTTATTGCAGATAAATTATCCGTAAAGGGATGGCAGATAGAACATTGTGTAAAATTGCTTGAAGACGGAGCTACTGTTCCCTTCATAAGTAGATACAGAAAGGAAATGACAGGTGCGCTTGACGATGCCGGGGTTGCGGAAGTGAAACATTATTTCGTAATGTTTTCCGGGATGGAAGAGCGAAAAGAGTATATTCTAAAAACGATATCTGATCAGAATATGCTTTCACACGAACTCGAGTATGAGATTAAAGAGTGTGTGGATGCGCAAGTACTTGAAGATTTGTTCCTTCCGTTCAAACCAAAAAGGAAAACCCGGGCTTCGGCCGCCAGAGAAAAAGGTCTTGAACCTCTGGCGGAAAAATTGTTGAGTATGATGTCTGCAGGACCCGAGGAAGAAGCAGCCGGATTTATTTCCGACCAGGTGGCCGACATAGAGGAAATTGTGCAGGGCGCGGCGGATATAATTGCGGAAAAAATTTCCGAAGATAGTTTCATAAGGGGAAAAATAAGGGGGTTCTTTCAGAGGAATGCTGTTTTGTGTTCTAAAATAGTAAAGGGGAAAAATGAGGACGGCGGCAAATATTCGGGCTATTTTAACTTTTCTGAAAAAATTGCAAATATCCCTTCTTTTAGACTCCTTGCTATGCTTCGGGGAGAATCCGAAGGCATTCTAACAGTAAAGTTATCAGTAGATAACGATCTTATTCACAGAATTATTGCTGCAAATTTGTATAAGGGGAAGAGATGCCGCAACCGTAATGCGTATATGTTCCTTGAAAAATGCATCGACGATGCATATAAAAGACTGCTTTATCCATCAATACAAAACGAAGTCATAAATAAAATGAAAGAAAAGGCCGATTATGATTCCGTAGGTGTTTTCGGTGAGAATCTGCGGCAATTGCTTCTTGCTCCTCCGGTTGGTCAGAAAAGGACTATGGCTATTGATCCCGGGTTCAGAACCGGATGCAAGGTAGTTTGTCTGGATGAACGCGGTAATTTATTGTATAATGATGTCATATATCCCCATCCTCCGGTGAATGAGAAATTTGCAGCAATGAAGAAAGTTTCCGACATGGTAGAAAAATACCATATAGAGATTATTGCAGTTGGAAACGGTACAGCCGGAAGGGAAACGGAAGCCTTCATAAAACGTTTGAGTCTTCCCGAGGGAATAAACGTATATTCGGTCAGCGAGGACGGTGCTTCTATTTATTCCGCATCCCCGGTTGCGAGGGAAGAGTTTCCCGATTATGATGTAACCGTAAGAGGTGCGGTTTCAATAGGTAGGAGACTTATGGATCCGCTTGCGGAACTTGTGAAAATAGATCCTAAATCATTGGGAATAGGGCAGTACCAGCATGATGTAAATCAGACTTTGTTAAAAGAAAAACTCGACGAAATCGTTGAAAGCTGTGTGAACAGCGTTGGTGTTAATCTTAATACGGCAAGCAAATCCCTTCTTTCTTATGTATCGGGTATAGGCGCTTCTCTTGCGGTAAATATTGTGGATTACCGCCGTACGCATGGCGCGTTTAATTCCAGAAGAGATCTTCTTAATGTTAAGAGGTTAGGGACCAAGGCTTTCGAGCAGGCGGCCGGATTCCTCAGAATAAATGGCGGTGATAATCCTCTTGATAATTCTGCGGTTCATCCGGAAAGATATGATCTTGTCGCCAGGATGGCGGATGATATTGATCTGGATTTAAAGGATATTATAGGAGATAAAGCGAAAATCGCCGAAATAGATCTTAAGAACTATGTTAGCGAAGAAGTAGGCATGCCTACTCTTTTGGATATTGCTGCCGAATTGGCAAAGCCGGGAAGAGATCCGAGAGGGGAAGCCGGAGTTTTTGAATTTTCAGAGGAAATTCACGGCCTGGAGGATTTGAAAGAAGGAATGGTTTTACCAGGCATAATTACTAATATCACGAAATTCGGTGCATTCGTCGATATTGGAATAAAACAAAACGGACTTATACATGTTTCCAATTTATCCGACAGATTTGTAAGAAATCCAAGCGACATAGTAAAGCTGCGCCAGCATGTATCTGTAAAGGTGCTGAGTATTGATAATGAAAGGGAAAGGATCCAGCTTAAATTGATCTCTTCCCTGTAGTTTTTTCTTCCGGAGGGGATACCGGATTTTTCAATATGCCTACCAGTCCGTCTTTTACCTTTTCCAGCTTTTTCTTCGGACGTGGTCCGCGGCTTACCTGAGCCAGTATGACTCCGGTCGTAACTATTATTATTCCGAGGAATTTGTATATATCCATAGCTTCCTGACCTACTATCGCCGCGCTGATTGCGGATATTCCGGGAATCAGCGCCGTGAATATGTTTGCTCTGGCTATTCCCAGCCTGGAAATGACGGAAACCCACATGAAATAAGTCAAACTCGAGCAGAATACGGCCAGACCGAGTATCGGACCTATAATTTTGAACGTGAAAAATCCCGCATTTATTCCGTGTATTCCGTAAATTAGAAAAAACGGGATGAAGAAGATGGAACCTATGCAAAACTGATATGTAGTTATCGTTATATCGTTGTAGTTTTCTGAGAGTTTCTTTACGTTCATAGAGTACAGTACGGTTGAACATACGGCAACCAGAAGAATTAGCAGACCGTAAATGTGTTCTATTGAAAAACTTCCTTTTTCAAAGACCACGAGTAAGACGCCGGGGATAGTCAGGAACATTCCGAGCGTTTCCTTAAAAGTGAAATGAGTTTTGTATACTAACTTTTCTGCAAGCATGCTGAATACCGGAATAGTTGCAACGACAACTGCCGTTATGGTAGGAGAACCAGTCGCCTTCATTCCGTAGCTCTCGCCTATGAAATACAAAAAAGGCTCAAACAAAGCCATGTATATGAAATATTTAAGGTCTTTTCTGTGTATCTTTTGAAGTTTCTTCAGCAGTTTGGCCGTTATCAGCAATAGCAAGCCTGCAATGGAAAGCCTCAGGAATAAAAAAGTAAAGATGGGAACTCCGTTGTTAATAAGTGAGTTTGTCCACAAGAACGAATATCCCCAAAACAAAATAGCTATTACTGCTGCAATATATACGTATGTGCGAGAATGATTCATTTATTCTTATCTTTTCTTTATCTTTTAAACATCAATCTTTTTGAATTTTTTAATCCGGTGATGGCACCGTCCTTTACGACTACCGTTCCGTTTACAAGGGTATGTATTACGGAGCTACCGAAAACTTTTCCTTCGAGAGGGCTCCAGCCGCATTTGTAAGGAGGCTTAA
The DNA here is from genome assembly GCA_022648545.1 of Bacteroidales bacterium. Classification (GTDB taxonomy): domain Bacteria; phylum Bacteroidota; class Bacteroidia; order Bacteroidales; family UBA932; genus Egerieousia. The sequence continues at coordinate 6,003 of JALCMP010000021.1, forward strand.
TGGTGGACTCCGAATCTTTTTTCCTTAAATCCGCGACTACGAGATCTGCATAATATCCTTCCCTTACATAACCTCTGTCCTTGATTTTGAAAACATCGGCAGGTGCATGGCTCATACTGTCAGCTATTTCTCCGAGGGTGAAAATGCCTTTTTCCGCCAATTCCAGCATTATCTGAAAACTGTGCCTTATAAGAGGAAGTCCTCCCGGGGCTTGCTTGTATGTTCTGTCTTTTTCACTTTTCAGATGTGGTGCGTGGTCTGTTCCCAAAACCCTTATCGTTCTGTCTTTTAGGGCTTTTCTCAAGGCCATCATGTCTTCTTCGTCTTTTAGTGCGGGATTGCATTTTATTTTATTGCCGTAGGTTTTATAATCGTTCCTGTTGAATATTAGATAATGAACGCATATTTCTCCGGTAATTTTATCATTTATTAATGCGGCGCGTCTTAACATTTCAATTTCTTCTTTGGTACTTATATGAAGTATATGCAGTTCGGACCCGTATTTCTCAGCCAGTCCTATGGCTTTTTCCGAAGATTTGATACATGCCTGACGGCTTCTTATTGAATCATGAGCTTCGGCAGGGATGTTTTCCCCGTATTTTGCTATTGCCGCTTTCATATTCTTTCCGATTATTTTTTCATCTTCGCAATGGGCGGCAATTAAAGTGGGAGAATATTTGAATATGTCTTCCAGGGTTTGTGGATCGTCTACAAGCATGTTTCCGGTAGAAGATCCCATGAAGACTTTTATCCCGCAGATTTCTTCGGGATTGATTTTCCTTATTTCTTTAATATTATCGTTTGCCGCACCAAGATAGAATGAATAATTGGCAAAAGATTTGGCTTCTCCTATACGATATTTATTTTCCAGCCTTTCTATTGTTGTGGACGGGGGAGTGTTGTTGGGCATGTCCATAAAAGAGGTGACTCCTCCAAGAACGGCAGCTCTGCTTTCGCTTTCAATATCGGCCTTCCATGTGTTTCCCGGTTCACGGAAATGGACATGATCGTCTATTATCCCAGGGAAAATATGGAGATTACTGCAGTCTATGGTTTCTCCGGCTTCTTTTTCAATGCCGGAAATTATTCCCGAATAAATTTCCGCAGAATCGTAGTCTTTTACCCTTATTATTTTCTCTATCCTTTCATCCCTAATCAAAAGGCTACCCTCAAAGGATAGCCCTTCATTTATTATTGTTCCTTTTTTTAATAAGGTCGATTTATTCATTCCACTATTTTATTAAAGGCTTTATTTTTCTGAATTTTAGTTTTATAACTCCCCAGAAAGCTTCACCGAAAATTCCGGAACTCATTTTTGAAGTACCGCGCTTTCGATCTTCAAAAATAATAGGGACTTCTTTTATTTTAAATCCCAATTTATTAGTAGTGTATTTCATTTCAATCTGAAATCCATATCCTTTCATCTTTATCTTCTCCAGATTGATGGATTCCAGGACTTTTCTTTTGTAACATACGAACCCCGCCGTACAATCGTATACTTTTATGCCAAGTATTTTTCTTACGAAAACGGAAGCGAAATACGACATTATAACACGGCCGATAGGCCAGTGGATTACACTTATGCCGTTTACATATCTGGAACCTACCGCAAGGTCGGCTCCGTCGGCGCATGCGGCGTATAATTTGCCGAGGTCGTTAGGATTATGAGAAAAATCCGCATCCATTTCGAACACGAATTCGTATTTTTTCTCCAGAGCCCATTCAAATCCTTTTATATAAGCCGTACCCAAACCTGATTTGCATGTTCTTTCCAGAATAAAGAGATTTTGGGGGAATTCAGCTTCAAGCCTTTTTACAATATCACCGGTACCGTCCGGAGATCCGTCGTCTATTATAAGGATATCATATTCGCCAAGCGAAAATACTTTACGTATTATGCTTTCGATATTTTCCTTTTCATTATAGGTTGGGATAATAATAATTTTATTTGACATTTTCCCCTCGAGATTGCCGTATTAATACAAATTAATCAAAAATCCACCGTATTAGCAAAAGCTACATTTGCTCTTCGCAAATGGTTTTTATTCTGTTTGCATAATATTCTTTTACATCTTTCCAGTGGTAATATGGCTTGATTTCGCTTTTCAATCCTTTTACGGCGACTTCCCGTTCGTTTAACATAAATTTGACAAGGATATCATCGCTGCCTTTCTTGCGGAAAAAGATCATTTGTATGTTGCCCGCCATGGGGGAAATCTGGAAATTGGCCCATTTCGTATAAATCTTGTATGGATCGCTTTCTTCCGCGTCGCAATTTTTAAGATTCAGCAATCCTGCAAGAGGCATAAGGTAAACATCATGTCCGAATTTAAGGGATGCGGCCAGATCCAACTTCCCGTTTATAACCATATCAGCCGAATCCAGTATATTTCTCAGCAGAGGAATCGAACTTGACAGAATTACACTGTTGCCCGAAGCCGGTCCATTGAAAAGATAATGACTTGTGTTCTGTATTTGCCATAACCTGAACAATTCTTCTTTCGTAAATATATCGTAGAGAGAAATATTTATGTCTACATCCTGCATTATGGATGCCACTCTCCACATCCTTCTCATAAGCGAAGGCATGTTAAGCGTGTCTGTGAAGCCATCCTTTTTAAAAAGCATATTGGTGAAACGGGAGGCATCGGAATATTTCTTTTTAAGAGAGTCGTATCCTTTTTTCTCTTCGGATTTTTTATTGCTCCTGTATTTGACTTCGGCCGGGGTGTCATATGTGTCAAGCATATAATCGTCTCTGCGCGTTGCAACGCGTGTTATTTCCAATTGAGGATTAAGCTCCTTGAGCCTTTCGGAAAAAGCGCACATGCTTAGTATGCATCTCGGAACCTGAGTGGAGCGGCAATCTATCCTTTTTCTGCCGGCGAATACTTCCGGGAAGGATTCGAACATCCTTTCAGAAATGCCTCTGTGCTGTTTTACACCAAGGGGAGAAAGATCTCCGGCTCTTCCTCGGGCATTTTCGGCTATTTTCTTTAGACGGTAATATACATCTTCGCCTTTTGATGTAAGAGCGTTGTTTTCGGATGCTTCCCTGAATATTCTGAGGGATTCCGTATAATCTTCCGCTGAACATAGCCAGCGTGATCCATGTCTTCCGTAATGGCTTATATAAAAAGGTACATACCCTGCCGGAGGAGTGGTGTAAACCGGATTTACAGGAACCGGATAGTTGCAGTAAACACCGGCCGTCTGTCTTATATTGTTGAAAATCTCTTTTTGCGACGTCTGTCCCGAAATCTGTAATACGGGAAATAGCAGTACGGCCGACAAAATTAATAGTTTGGAAAATCTTTTCATTTTTAATTTTCTATATTTCTTAATAAACAGATTCTTAAAATTTGTGTCTAAATTAGTAAAATTTTGTGTCTTTTCCTTTTTTCGTTTTGTTATACCTGATAATGCCAAATTGTCACAGGAGTGCGGGTGGTATGCGGTTTGTTAAATAATCACCCGTAATCTGGTAATAATTAAATAATATAAATATTATGACTAACGGAAAAATAGGAGTTACGACGGAAAACATATTTCCCGTCATAAAAAAATTCTTGTATTCGGATCGTGATATCTTTTTGAGGGAATTGATTGCAAATGCCGTAGATGCCGTCCAGAAACTGAAGGCTCTTGCCGGAGCAGGTTCTTTCAAGGATGATCTTGGCGACCTCACAATAAGGGTTGCGTCCGACGAAAAAGCAAATACCATTACCATAACCGACCGCGGAATAGGAATGACGGCTGAAGAAGTAGATAAATATATCAATCAGATAGCTTTTTCCAGTGCAGGCGATTTCCTTGAAAAGTATAAGGATAATATCGGAGGAATCATAGGCCACTTCGGCCTGGGCTTTTATTCTGCTTTTATGGTTTCCGGGAAAGTTGAAATAAGGTCATTATCCTTTAAGGAAGGCGCCAGGGGCGTAAAATGGACATGCGACGGTTCTCCGGAATATTCCATGGATGAAATCAGCAAGGAAGACAGAGGAACCGAAATAATACTATATCTTGACGATGATGCAAAGGAATATGCTGCAAAATCCAAGATAAAAGGGCTGTTGGAAAAATATTGCAAGTTCATGCCTGTTCCTATTTCCTTTGGCAAGGTAGAGGAGTGGAAAGACGGAAAATACGTTGAAACGGACAAGGATGAAATAGTAAACGATACGGAACCGTTATGGACTAAAGCCCCTAAAGATATTAAGGATGAGGATTATATGGCATTTTACCGGAAGCTGTATCCTATGCAGGAAGATCCTTTGTTTTATATACATCTTAATGTAGATTATCCTTTTCATCTGACGGGAATCCTTTACTTTCCCAAGATAAAGGACAGGATGGATGTGTCAAAGAATAAGATACAATTATATTGCAACCAGATGTTCGTTACTGATTCGGTTGAAAGCATAGTTCCCGAATTCCTTACTTTGCTGCACGGTGTGATAGATTCTCCGGATATACCTCTTAATGTATCCAGAAGCTATCTGCAAAGCGATTCCAATGTAAAAAAGATATCATCTTATATAACCAGGAAAGTAGCTGACAGACTGGAAGAAATATCTAAAAAAGATAAGGACTCCTTCGAATCCAAATGGGATAATCTTAAGTTGTTTATAGAATACGGGATGTTGACCGACGAGAAGTTTTTCGACAGGGCCCGTAAGTTTGCATTGCTTAAGACGACCGATGGCAAATTCTTTGGCTATGACGACTACAAGAAGCTGATAGAACCCGAGCAGACGGATAAGGATAAAAAAGTTGTATATTTATATACATCCGACCCTGTATCGCAATATTCCTATATAGAGGGAGCGAAGAACAAGGGCTATCAGGTCCTGGTCATGGACAGTCAGCTTGATGCACATTTCGTTAATCTTCTGGAGCAAAAACTAGAGAACTCTAAATTTGCAAGAGTAGATTCGGCACCGGTAGATCAGCTTATACAGAAAGGCGAAATTACCAGACCGAAACTGCAGGATCATGAAGAAAACGATATGAATTATGCTTTCAGGCATATTTTGCCGGAAGGTGCGGAATATAATGTTAAAATTGAGAATCTTGGTGCGGATGCTGCTCCGGTTCTTATTACCCAAAGCGAATTTATGAGAAGGTACCGCGACATGTCAGCACTGGGTGGCGGATTGAATTTCACCGGAGAAATGCCTGCGTCGTATAATGTGGAACTGAATTATGAAAATGAAATAATAAAAAAGGTTCTTGCAGAAAAAGATAACGAAGCCGGCGCTGAATTATCCGGAATCAATAAGAAAACCTCTGAACTTGCCGCTCAGATAAAGGAAATAAACGAAAAGAACAAGGATAAGAAAGCCGAAGAAATTTCCAGGGAGGACAGGGATAAGAAAGACGAGATTAATAAGGAAATAGACGAGTGCGATCTCAAGAGGAAGGATGCGATGAATAAATTTGCCGATAAGAGCGTGCTTCTGAAGCAGATTGCCGATATTGCCCTGCTTTCGAACGGAATGTTGAAGGGTAAGGCCCTGAATGATTTCATATCCAGAAGTCTTGATCTGTTGAAATAAAAAAATAAATGATTAATAAAAGCGGAGTCCGTAAAAAGGATTTCCGCTTTTTTATTTTTTCCCGTAAGGTTCTATTCCAAACAGAGCGTGTGCGATTTTAATTATTTGCTTTTCGAATTTGAAAAGCAAAAATCCGGAAAAAAGTATTCCGCATGTATCTGCCAAAAGATCGAAAGGATCAGCCGTTCTGTAGGTTGTAAGGCCCTGTAATGTTTCCGTTATAACGGCAAAAACAAATCCTCCTATTAGAATGGGGAGGAATCTTCTTATCCTTTTTCCTCCCGGGTTGCAGAAGGAATGGCCTCTTTTGGTGTAATTATATATCATCCAGCATAAGAACGGATAGGGAAAGAACATAAGGAAGTGGACATATTTATCAAAGGGAAGACCCAGAAAGGTCTTGTTGATTTCCGGTATGTTTTTAAAGTGAAACAGACAAAGGAACAAAACGAGGCCTATATAAAGAATATATAGCGCGGTTGTTGTTATTCCCTGATTTCTGTTTTTCATGTGACGTTTGCCTTATTGGTAAAGGTAAGATATTTTTAGTAATTTTATCTTTCCGTAAATAAGAACTTATTATTATGACTGCACAACAGCTGCACAATGAAGCCTTTGTATTGGATTCGCATTGCGATACCCCGTCGAGGATACTGGAGGGAAGAAATATGTCTGTAAGAAACCGCGACGGACATGTGGATTTTCCCAGAATGAAAGAAGGAGGGGTAGATGCCTCTTTTTTTGCTATTTATACTTCCAATTTTTTGGAAAATGATGAATGTACCAGAAAGGCTTTTCAGATGATCGCCTCGGTTTATGACGCAATTGATGACAATTACGGTGAGGTTGCTCTGGCAAAAACCGTAAATGATGCAAGAAACCTAAAGGCTAAAGGAGTAAGTGCTGTCTTTTTGGGAATGGAAAACGGGGCACCTTTCCAGCGTGATTTGAGATTGCTGAGACTTTTTTACAGATTGGGAATAAGGTATGTTACTCTTACACATGCAGGGAATAATGAAATATGCGATTCCTGTGCTGCAGTTGAGAAAAAATGGGGAGGAGTAAGTCCGTTCGGCAGGGAAGTGATTTCTGAAATGAATCGGCTCGGAATGATCGTTGACGTGTCGCATATATCCGACGATTCGTTTTATGATGTGCTGAAATATTCCAGGGCTCCTGTGGTTGCTACGCATTCCTGCTGCAGGGCTTTGGCAAATCATCCCAGGAATATGACTGACCGGATGATAAAGGATCTTGCTGCTGTAGGCGGTGTAATACAAATTAATTTTTATCCGGCTTTTCTTAACGATTCTTATGCCGAAAAGTTCTGGCCATTATGTGATGCTTTTGATGCAGCCGAAACGGATTTTAAGAAAAATCCAGGGGATTCGGCTGTCCGTTCTTCATATGAAAAGGCAAAAAAAGAGATGGAGGCCTTGAAAAGACCTTCATATAAAGTTATAATAGATCATGTTGAACATGCCGTAAATATAGCCGGTCCCGAACATGTAGGTCTCGGTTCTGATTTCGATGGAATAGAGACCTGTCCCGAAGGCCTGGAAGATATAAGCAGGATGGAAATGCTTACCGAAGAGATGTTTTCGCGGGGATTTTCCGAACACGATATAAAGCTTATACTCGGTGAAAATTTTCTAAGGGTCTTTTCCGAAGTCGAGAACCTTGCAATTAAATAGATTTTTAAATATTCCTTCTTAGAAGGTCTATTGCGTGGGAAGTGAATCTTTTTCTATTGATATTTCTGGTTCCTCTAAAAAATAATCTTTGGGATATTACGCCTTTTTTGCCGCAAACAGCTATCCATGCTGTTCCGACAGGATTTTCTTTTGTTCCGCCATCCGGACCGGCAAAGCCCGTGATGGAAATGGAATAATCCGTTCCCAGGAGATTTTTCACTTCCGTTGCCATGGCTTCTGCGCATTGCCTGCTTACTACTCCGTATTTTTCCACCACTTCTTTATTTACTTTAAGTATATCTGTCTTAACAGATATGTCATAGCAAATTATTCCTCCGTAAAAATATTTTGAAGACCCCGGGTTCTCCGTAAAAACGGAACATATCATTCCCCCGGTACATGATTCGGCCACGCAAAGAGTTTTATTTTCGGACATCAGTATTTTCCCTACGGCTCCGGCCGGATTTTCATCTCCTTCCCCGTATATGGAAGGCCTTATAAGAGAATAAAGTTTTCGGCTTTGTTCTTCAAGTTCTTTTTCCCCGGTTATTTTATCTACTCCGTATATAGACATTCTCAGTCTTACTCCAAGCATCGCGTCCGGCAGGTATGCCAGATGTATGTTCTCGGGCAATCCGGTTTCCCAATCTTCGATCGTTTTCGCCAGTTCGGACTCGGGAATTCCTATTGTACAAATTGTTTTATGGAAGATATTCTCAGTTTTGAAAAATGATTCGATAGCCTTTATTACCTCCGGTAGTGCATGTTCCGTTTCAAAAGGAACCCCAGGCATTGAAAATACAATTTTTTGCCTGTCGTCTTTCTTTACGGAAAACTGCATTATGGGGGCGGTGCCTATCTTGTTGGCAATAACGGTACAGGTTTCTGGAACGTAAGCCTGTCTGATATTTATATCCAGCATTTTAATTCCTCTTTCCTTAAAATATACCGTATTGAGTTCCATTTGTTGGACGTTCTTTACATATTTTTTGGAACCGCTCATTTCCGCAAGAACTTTCTTTGTAATATCGTCTTTTGTAGGTCCGAGTCCTCCGGTAATTATTACTATATCGCTATCTCCGACACACTTTGTCAACGTTTTTTTGATATCCGGCTCGTTATCACCGGTAGATATCATAAGGTTAACTCTTATTCCTTTGTTATTTAGGGCTTTTGCAATAAGTGACGAATTAGTGTCTGTAATTTGTCCTATAAGGATTTCATCTCCTATGGTGCAGATGGATGCTGTAATCATGTTTATGTATTTATTAAAGTACCTTGGCAAGGTATTTATTTATTCTCCTTACGGTTGCCGGTCCATCGTAGATAAATCCGGTATAAAGTTCTATAAGAGAGGCTCCGGCTTTTAGCATTTCTTCAGCTTGCTGAGGAGTTGAGATGCCGCCTACGGCAATTATTGGCAGATTTCCCTGAGCTCTTTCTGAAATATGTTTTACAACAGCAAGACTTTTTTCAAACAGAGGCTGTCCGCTAAGACCTCCTTCTCCTATATTTGAGAGAATCCTTCCAGGTGTTTCCAGATTGTCTCTTTTTCTTGTGGTATTAGTTGCTACTATGCCGTCTAGCCCTGTACAAAGAACAAGATCTATAATGTTGTCAAGTTGTTCTTCGGACATGTCGGGGGATATTTTTACAAGAATAGGACGGTAGTCGTCGCAAAAGTTTCTTACCGATGTGAGGCCGTCGATGATTTCTGAAAGAGAATCTATGGACTGTAGTTGATATGCGCCTTTTACATTGGGGCATGATACGTTTATGACGAAATAATCCGCAAATTCATAAAGCAGGGCGAATGATTTTTCCAGGTCTTTTGCCGCAAGGTTGTTTGGGACATTCTCTCCCTTTGAGATGTTTCCTCCTATTACGCAGCGGGGAGGGTTTTTCTGGATGTGTTTTAATGTATATTTGACCCCCAGATTATTAATTCCCATATGGTTGATTAGAGCCTTATCCTTAACAAGCCTGAAACATCTTGGTTTGGGGTTTCCTTCCTGTGCTTCGGGTGTGAGCGATCCTATCTCAATGAACCCGAAACCGAAATTCGACATCAAATTATACAAGTCGCCGTTTTTATCGAATCCGGCCGCCAATCCTACGGGATTCCTGAATTTTATACCAAGAACCTCTCTTTCTAGCTTGGGATTCCTATAATCGAAAAAGAATCTGAGAACAGCTCCTGAAAATGGTATGTAGTTGATAATCTTTAAAAGTGTAGCAATTATCTTATGCGCAGTTTCAGCAGAAAAATAGAATAGGAAAAAGCGAAGTATTTTATACATAATCCGATTTTTCGCAAATATAATATAATTAGCCTAAAGGGCTACCTCGACGGAAAGAATTCTTCGAAAGTACCGTCGTTAAAATAAATTATAACCCTTTTTACACTCTTTGATTTGTGTGCGTATGCCCGCATGTTTTCATTTATTAGATTCTCGTTAAGTTGTTTGTCTGAATTTTGCGGGCTAATATGCTCTTTATCTGTATTATATGGCGAATTATCCCGGCCGGGGAATTCCATACTTTCATTAGATTTAGTGAAATTATCTGACGGAGCGGGGAAAAAGCTGCCGTTTTCTTCAGCCGGAGGGTTTTCATTTAAGTCGGCTAATGGTTCTTCTCCGATTTTTTTCACCGGGGTAGTGTAGATGTCCTTATAAGGTTTGCCTTTTCCGGTTATCAGCCATTCCGGATTTATAGAAGGAAATTTTGTAAGAAGTTTAAGGATGAAATCGTAGCTCGGCTTATTCCGTCCTGAGAGTATGTGGGAAATTCCGGAACGCTGTATTCCCAATAAATCCGCCAGTCGGGCGGGAGAGATGTTTTCAAGCTCCAAAAATTGCTGTAAACGATTATTCATATATGTAAATTATTGCATTACAAATGTAAATATTTTTTCGTTTACTTTTGTAGAAAGAAGCAAAACTGTGAGATTACACTTGTTAACGCGTAATCCACTGATAACTAATACGGGTAACCTGCGGACGATTAGAAAACAATGTTTAAATCTCAACTTCATATAAAATTTATATAATATTGGTTGTTAGCTGTTTATTTAAATATTATAGTTTTTTGCAGCATTTTAGTGCCGGCAACGGTGTATTATACAGCACATGATGTAAATCTTTACTTTATATACAATTTATATATTTTTTGTAATCAATATATTATACAAATGAATAGTCTGGAATAACAATGGGTTATGGAGGTTGTGTTACTTGCGTATACAATACGCTTACCATTTGCCCCGCGCGCTTACATATGTACCATGCTCGGTTTACGTATGTGTATTACAAATGTAAACAAAATGGCTATTTTAAACGATTTCCTCTTTATGGTACAATTGTATACCTTTGGGGAAAATAATTGATTGTAGAGCCTTAAATGGAACCGAAAATAAAAATGGGCGATTATTCATACGATTTGCCCGAAGACAGAATTGCCAAATATCCTCTCGAAAAAAGAGATGATTCAAAACTTTTAATTTACCACGACGGTAATATCTCGGATGACAGATTTTATAATCTGTCGGGTTTTGTGCCGTCTAATTCTTTTATGGTGTTTAATAACACCAAGGTGGTCCCTGCGCGACTGTTCTTTAAAAAGCCCACCGGGGCCGTTATAGAAGTCTTTTGCCTCGAACCGGTGTCTCCGTCGGATTATGCTCGGGCTTTTGCCTCAACCGTTGAGTGCAGCTGGAACGTAGTAATAGGTAATGCCAAGAGATGGAACGGAGGCGAGTTGGATTTTTTATGTGATTCCTCGCATAAGTCGGCCTGTAATTTAAATTTGCGTGCCGTTTTGATTAAAAAACAACCAAATAACGGTTCCGTTGTTAAGTTCAAGTGGGATACCGGCGTCTCTTTTTCGGAGGTTCTCGACATATGCGGAAGAATCCCTATCCCTCCATATTTGAACAGGGATACGGAGCCTATAGATTATATAAGGTATCAGACGGTATATTCAAAGATAAAAGGGTCGGTTGCGGCTCCTACTGCAGGGCTGCATTTTACGGATAAGGTATTGGATGATCTTAAGGATAAGGGTGTGAAATGCGATAATATATGTCTTCATGTTGGAGCAGGAACTTTCGTTCCGGTAAAAAGCGAGTATATTTCCGATCATAAAATGCATACCGAACCTTTTTCCGTAACCCGGCAATTTCTTTGCGATCTTTCTTCCCTTAAGGATGGTGAAAAGGTAATAGCTGTAGGGACAACCTCCATGAGATGTCTGGAGTCCCTTTATTTCCTTGGTGTAAGATGCCTTGAAGGGGCGGATCCTTCCGCTGTTCTTCAATGGGAACCGTACGGACGTGATTATGATTACAGTATGAAGGAATCTATTTCTGCCATTGTGGATTATATGGATAAAAATAAAATTGATAACTTTACTGCACGGACGGGTATAATAATAGTTCCCGCATACAGGTTCCATGTTGTGGATATACTTATTACTAATTTCCATCAACCGCAAAGTACGCTGCTTTTGCTTATTGCTGCTTTTACCGGTGGAAAAAGCTGGAAGAAGATATATCGTTATGCCCTTGACAACGATTTCCGTTTTCTGAGCTACGGTGATAGTTCGATATTGTTCAGAAGCTGAAATTCCTCTTCTGCGGCTATTCCCGGTATATGTTTGCGGTTTATGTCCGATGATTAAACCTTTTGTTTATGAAATCGAGGGTAAATTGGCCAAAAACACTGGCTTATTACGCAGTTGTAATATTTTCCGCTTTGTTTGTATACGGGGCGGTTTTTCCCGTCAGGGTGCCTGACAGGTTTTCTGCTTCTTTTTCTGCGGAAAGAGTTGCGGAGGACGTGAAGGTGGTGGATCGGATAGGTCGTTCGGGGGCTGGTGATTCAAGGAATATTCTGCGCGAATATCTTTATTACAGGTTGAAGCAGATGGGCGGAACAACGTCCAGATTGCGTTATGATTCCCTGCTGTCATTTGACGGAAAAACAAAAAAAATAAATATTTCCGATGTATATTCGGTTTTTACTCCGGGCATGGTGGGAGATTCTGCAAAAACCGGATATGTGGTTTTAGTCGCACGGATAGATTCCGGATATGGTGCTTCGGTAATTCTTGAACTTGTAAAACAGGCTCTGAGGTACAGGGAGTATTGGCATGGAGGTATAAAAGTTCTTTTTATCGGTGGCCTTGGCGGCAATTATCTTCATGGAATGCGCAGTGCAATGTATGACGGCGACCTTATTTTTAAAAATGCGAATCTGGTTTTTGATATAGCCTCTGCCGGTCGTACGGGGCCGGTAATGTTGTTGGGCACATCCGAAGGGAATTCTTCTGTTATCCGCTTGTTTCAGGAGAATGTGCGCAGAGCTTGTGCGTATTCTGCGGCCGGCAGATTGTATGAGCGGATATTCCCTGAAAGTGAATTTTCCTTATTAAGGGACAGTCTTCCCGCTCTTTTGTTTTCTCCGATAGGAAATTTAAGACAATATTATAATTACGGAAGCGATATAACGGATCCTCCGTTAAAAACTTTACAATCTTATGGTATTCAAATTGACCCGGTTATACATGCATATCTTACCTCCGGCGGGTATTCGGCCGTGAATAGTTTTAAATCCGATTCCGATTCAATCTATTTTTCATTTCCCGGTTTGGGAATGTATGTAACCGGGAAGAGGGGATATTTTATTATTTCAATATTGACTTATATAGTTTTTATTATCTCGTTGCTTTATTATATTCAGGCAGGTAAGGTGAAAATAAACAATGTACTTAGATATTGTATGTATTCGGCTTTCTTTTGCTTTGGGGCGTTTGTGTCGGGGACGGCGGTTTCGTTTTTCTCGTCATTATTGTGCGGCGAAAGGTATTCGTTTTTGAAATTAAGCGATTTGGGTTGCTATTCCGTAATTATGGTTATTTTACTTGCTATATTGTTTTTCTGGATATTGATTTTTTACAGATTCCGCGAAAAAAAATCCGAGAAGCTGGTGTGTTATAACTTTTTGTTTGGTACGCTGTTGTTTATAATACCGGCAGGTATAGTTGTCAGAATTATTATGGGAGAAGATATCTTTTTGCTGATCCCTTTGCTTGCCTCCGCTGCGACCCTGTTCCTGGGAATTTTTAAGAATCTGCGTTTCTTCTATCTTGTTGCGGCTGGGATCGTATCTGTAGTGGGTTTTTCTGTCGTAACATGCATATATATAATTCTTTCTTTTGGAGCGTCCGGAATAGTGCTTATGATTTCATCGATGTATATGCTGCTGCTGATAGCTCAGTATTATTGTTTCAAAAGAGATTTTTTATAAAGTTTCAGTTTTTTGTTTAACTTTGCAGACTTTAAATCCGTTGTGAAGAAATAAAAACGATTGTTTTGGATAAATTTGAAAATATAAGACCATACGGAGATGACGAGGTTAGCCAAGCGGTAGAGAGGATCGTGAAGAAGCCGTGTTTTGCCGAAATATCTTCATATTTATTCCCTAACGAACCTGTTTCTTATTTCAGGAACATAATGCTTGAATGCAGGACGGTAGATGATTTCCAAGGCAAGGTAATGAAGGTTATTGTGGACAAGATACTTGCTAATACTGCCAAGAAGCTGTCATTTAAGGGGATAGAGAATGTGGCCGACGGAAGGAAACATCTTTTTCTTTCAAACCATCGTGATATAGTGCTTGATTCGGCGATATTGCAGGTGATATTGTTTGAGAATGATATACAGACAAGCGAGATAGCGGTAGGCGATAATCTTGTTTCTTCTTCTTTTATAGAAGATATCATAAGACTTAACAAAATGATAAAGGTGCACAGGAGTTCTTCTCCTCGTGAACTTTACGAATCGTCACAGTTACTTTCGGAATTCATAAGGGATAGCATAAAATCCGGAAAGAGTTCCATATGGATAGCACAGAGAAACGGCAGGACCAAGGATGGTAATGATATTACCGAACAGGGGCTTCTTAAAATGCTTGATATGAGCGGAAGCGGTGATTTTTACAGAGATTTTGAAGAACTTTCCCTTGTTCCCATGTCTATTTCATATGAATTTGAATCGTGCGACATATTAAAAACTATGGAAAATTATATTTCCAGAAGGAGAAAATATGTAAAGGACAAGAATGAGGACCTTAATAGTATCATATACGGAATGATGCAGTATAAGGGCAATATACATGTTGAACTTGATGAACCTGTTCCTCTGGAATATCTAAGGGAAGCTTCGAATTTGGAGAAAAATGAAAGATTCAAGGATCTGGCTTCTTTTTTGGATAAAAGAATAATAAATTCCTTTAAGTTGTGGCCGAATAACTATATTGCTTACGATTTGCTTGAAGGTATGTCTTCGCATGCGGACAAGTATACTGTTGGAGAAAAAGCTTCCTTTACTGAGTACGTGAACGTTAAATTATCGGCTCTCGAAGGTGATTCTGAGGAATTAAGGGATATCTTCCTTGGAATTTATGCAAATCCGGTAAAAAGAAAGGAGTCTGAAAAAATCGGGATGTAGCGCAGTTGGCTAGCGCGCTGCGTTCGGGACGCAGAGGTCGGGCGTTCGAGTCGCCTCATCCCGACATTTTGACATATGTCAAAAGAAAGCCTGCGAACCGTATGGTTCGCAGGCTTTTTAATTTTTTAATATTGCTTCTTCTACTTTGTTTAATTTCCGTTTTCCTTTTTTCCGTCCAAATGAACATCCATTTGAGGAAACGGAAAATTTATACCGTGTCCGGGCAATTCCTTATAAAATCTTGCGTTCATTTCAAAAAACAGCGCCCAGTAGTTTCCGCTTTCGACCCAGGCTCTTACTACCAGCACTACGGCACTATCCCCTAATTGAGAAAGCCCTACGAACGGAGGTTCGGGGTCATTGAGAACCATGGGGTTTTTCCCCAGCATTTCTTTTATTACTTTTTCGGCATTATCGTAATTATCTCCATATGAAATGCCGATGTTCCATTCGCATCTTCTTTTGTCTGATGACGAATAATTGTTTATTGTTCCGGAAGATAATTGTCCGTTGGGTACTATTATTACCTTGCGATCGGGAGTAATCAGTTCTGTTGCTGTGATTTTAATGGATTTTACCGTTCCTGCATTACCGCCGGCGTCTATGAAGTCGCCGACTTTAAACGGCCTGAAGAGTAAAATCATTATGCCTCCGGCAAAATTTTGTAATGTTCCGCTCAGAGCCATGCCTACAGCTAATCCAGAGCCTGCCAGCAAAGCTACAAAGGAAGACGTATCTACTCCCAGAGTTGATACGGTAATGATTATCAGGAATATTATAAGTGATATGCTTACGAAACTTTGTAAAAATGAACTTAACGATGCGTCCATATTCCTAAAAGCGAAAAGTTTCTTGAGGATTTTTTTTATACGTTTTATTATCCAGAATCCTATTATGTAAATCAGTACTGCAGCAAGTATCTTCAATCCTATATTCAGGGCGTGTTGCAGAAGGTAATCTGTTATTTCTCCACCGCTCATGGATGAAAGTTTGTCAATAGTATTTCTGACGCCGTTTGCCAGCGTATCTTTTGAAATTTCAGAGGTTGTCTGAAGTAATAATAGTAACATGGTCTTATATTATTATTAGGTTTCTTTTTGTAAAAATATGAAAATGGTTTTTATAAAAAAAAATTATTACCAAAACTAAATATCGTATATTAAAATTTTCTATTTTTGCCCCCGAAAACAATTAATTCTATTTTTAACTTATTTATTATGAAAAAATTAATGATTGTCGCTTTGGCCTTTATAAGTGTAATGGCCATAAGCTGCGGAAATTCCGCAAAGAAAGCTGCCCAGGAAAAGGCTATTGTTGCTCAGAAAGTTGCTGTTGCTGCTAAAGATTCCGTTGCACAGATAGTTGCTGCTGCAGAACAAAATGTTACTGCTGCACAAGCTGCTTTGGAAAATGCTACAAAAACAACAAAAGATTCTTTGCAGGTTGCTTTTGATAATGCAAATGAAGCATTATCTGCAGCAAAAGAATCCCTTGCCAATGCAGAAGAAAATGTAAAGGCTGCTGATGAGGCTCTTGTTGCTGCAGGTGTTAAGGTTCCGGAAATTAATTCCGTACCTGCTGCAGATAGCGTTAAGGCACCTGCCGACTCTACTAAATAATTATCGTTTAGCGTAAATATTAACGGGAGGACCGGTTTTTCGGTTCTCCCGTTTTTTGTTTCATCAGGTTATTCTTAATGGTGGAATTTTTAGAATAATGCAGTTACAGCTGATATTATATTTTCAGATTCCGCCGACTGAGGGAAAATCAGATCGGATTTTTTCATGTATACTCTGTTTTCTTCTTTTATTTTATCTTCTCCGCCCCCGGTTATGTTCAGCATAATTTTCTGGTCTTTTTTTACGGAGCCTTTTCTTATTGCTTTTTCCAGACTTGCTACGGCGCATGCAGCAGCATGATATATATCAATGCCTTCTGTTTTTTCAAAGAGTTTTCTGGCTTTTTCTATTTCGCGATTGGTTGCTGATTCCATTTCTCCTCCGGCTTCCTTAAGACTGTCGTATAATCCCCCGGCAAGCGAATATGGAGGTTTTCTGTTTGAAAGGACTTTTGCTACTATTTCAAGAGCTCTGGCCCTTTCTACATCCTGGTTGAAATGTTTTA
The DNA here is from genome assembly GCA_022648545.1 of Bacteroidales bacterium. Lineage (GTDB taxonomy): Bacteria > Bacteroidota > Bacteroidia > Bacteroidales > UBA932 > Egerieousia. Next base: position 22,889 of record JALCMP010000021.1, read on the forward strand.
ATTCTCTTTTTCCAGCCTTGTATGCATCGTACATTGGAGTGAAAGGAGCATTTTGCGAGGCTATCAATTTAGTTACCGTATTGCCGAAACGTCCGTCTTCTATAAGACGCATGTTAGTTTCATGTGCAGCAATGGTGCCGGTGCCACTTCCAACGGCCTGGAAATATACGTCTGGAATGCTTCCTATGAATTCGGCGGCTGATATGAATGTGGTTCCCATACCGTCTCTGCGCGCTACGTTTTTTGCTCCGCCCTCGTCGAGGAACAATGGGGATTCGCATAATTTTCCCGCAAGTTGTATTGCATCGAAATAATCGCTGTTATCAGGAGTGCAGATGACTTTTACACATTTATCGAGCGGTTCTATAAACCATAATGCATCAAGGTTTTCATGCGGTATTGATATAACAAGCGGTATGTGGTTGTGCGAACATACTTTTGCGAAAGCCCTTGCGGTATTGCCGGCAGAAGCAACCACAAGTATGCTTTTATTCTCTTTTGGCAACCTTGCACATACGGAATATGCTTCTGTTTCCTTAAAGGAACAGGATTCCATGCAGGCTCCTATGCCAGGATTATATCCGGAAAATGTTATGTACAGATTATCGAGCCCAAGTTCGGATGCCAGTCCTTTGCTTTTGTAGGTTACCGGTGCGTGCGATCTTTCCAGCATCCTGCTTATAGGCAGCCAGTCCGCATATTTATAAAAGCCAAAAGAGTTGTCCTTTATATTTATCTGTTTGTTTTTGTAAACTGCGCGAACCAGCGAAGGAACCGGGGATTCAGGATCGGCAAGAGTCCAGCCTTCGTCTTTGAATTCTCGTTTGGTCGCGCAGTTTATAAGAGTATAATCGGTAGGTTCTATTTCCATTTTATATTTGTTTGTTTTTAATGATATTCTTGTTTACGGCCTGAGCCAGATCCATTACAGGTATTTCGGCCATATTGCCGAATGTTTTATAGCATAACGGGCATGCGGTTACTATGTTCTCGGGGTTGTTGATAATAAGCGAATCCAGGGAATCTTCCGTTATTTTGTTTCTGTCGTGGTAATTGAGAGTTATACTTCCAAGGCTGCCTCCGCAGCATATGCTTTCCTTTCTTTCTTTTCCGGCCTTTTTTAATTCTCCGAGCATTTTTATTATGTTTCGTGGCGGTTCGTATATTCCGCAGCCTCGTCCCAGTTCGCATGGATCGTGATAAACGTAGCTCATATTATTCTTTTTTACATTTATCCGCTTTTTTTGAATAAGTTCTTCTATGTATTCCGAGTGATGAAGAATACGTATTCCTTTTAGTGAATATTCTTCGCGGAAAATTTTAAGACAGATAGGGCAGTTTAGTATCATAGTGTTGCAGCCACTGTCCATTATCATTTTGGTATTTGCTTCAATGACTTCGCGTGCCGCCCGGGTTTTTCCTGCAAGCATAAGCGGTCTTCCGCAGCAAAGTCCTCCGTTTTCGTCGGCAAAATAATAATCGGTTCCGGCCGCATCGAAAATTCCCGTCATTGCTTTTATTATGGCGGGGGTAAGGTGTGTCATGCAACCGGCGAAATAGAGCACTTTTTCTTTTCCGGGATCGGTGCTGCAGTCAGGTTGGGGGACGGGGTAGAGCCCCGGTTTTTTAAGGAATCCATAATCATATGGAAGTATGTTTGTTATGGTTTCTCTTTGCGCCTGGCGTATGCCGCACGAGTCGATACTTACCGGGCATATTGACGAGCATTTACCGCACATGAGACATTTCTGGGCTATCTCGTTTATTTTTCGGGTGTTGTGTCTTCTTAAAAATCTTATAAAATATACGGATGAATATTTTACGTTTTTCTTAAGTACGTTCATTGGGCAGGCATCTATGCATAATCCGCATCCGGGACAAGAATAAATCTCGGCTTCCGCAAATCCCTTGCGCGGCTTGGTTACTTTAAGGCCAGCGTTGCGGAACAGTATGAGAACAGTTTCAGTTACAATATGCATATAGCGGCTGAAAGGCATGGCAAAAAAGAAAAGTCCCAGGGCTATGGAGTATGCCCACCATGTAGGCAGAATGTTCAGATCGTTGCCGAAGAAGCTGGCGAATACATAGTGTATTGAATTGGTAAGAAAGCCTCCTCCGCTTATTCCGGCAGTAAAGCCTTCTGCCAGAAGTCTCAACGGAAATATGGACCACAATGCGTATAATCCTATTCTGTCTGCAAGCGATGGTTTTGTGGTTCTTTTCATCCCGAATATTATGGAACGGAATCTTTTTATTATGGCAAGGGTTATGCCGCTTAGCACCATAAGAAGAAAGAAATCCATGAGGAAGAAGAAAAAGCCGCCCCTTATGGTATGGTGCTGTTCGGCGACGAAGTATCTGTAAAAAACGGGATAATATAGTATTCCGTTGCGTTCGGGGACGAACAGGGCAACTTCTATATGTCCAAGCAATATTAGCATGAACCACCCGAAAGCTATGCTCGCGTGCATATATCCCAGCAGAGCCTTTCTTTTGAATATTTTTACATGGATCAGACAGTCGCATATAATGTCCCTGATATTCTTAAGGATTGTCTTAGGAGTGATAAGTGAAATCAGCAGTTTCTTGCGGTCACCTGAAGGAATATTGTATAATATTCTTACGAACCCTATCAGCAGGTATGCTCCCAGAAATATGACGCCGGCCATGAACGGCAGAACAAAATTGTCATATCCGCCTATTATTCTGTCTTTCATTGCTTTTTGCCGTAAATTTTAGTAATGGAAAGCAGTAAGTTTCTGGTATTTATAGAGCGCGGACAAACCAAAGTGCATTTCCCGCATAACAGACATGATGCGGCAAAATCTACGGCTGCCTTTTCATTGCAATCCAATATGGATAATATTGCTTTTCTTAAGCTTGTATCTGTGTATTTTCCGGCCGTGCAGCTTGCAGTGCATGATCCGCATCCTATGCATAGCAAAACGTCAGGTTCGGATTTCGACAACTTTTCGAATTTGTTCCTGTCGAAATTGTCCAGATTTATTCTGGAACTGGGATTTAGAGTATATCCGAAATCAATCATTTGCAAAACTTTCTACGTATTCTTTTATGGAGAGGACTGCCGATCTGGCTTCATTTATTGTTTCAGGTATTGTTTTCGGGCCAAGACATGTTCCGGCAAAAAAGATTCCCCTGTATGCGGATTTCTCGAGATTATAAAAACTATCTTCGGAATTGAAAAATCCGTCGTCATCTCTGAGGACGGCCAGTTGTCCGGCCGTTTTTATTCCGGCTTCACTGTTTTTCATTCCCGCCATAAGGACAACGAGATCCATAGTTATTTTTATTGGTTTACCCATCAAGGTGTCTTCGGCCTTTACAATAAGTTTTCCTTCCTTATTTTCTGAAATTTCAGAAACCCTTCCTCTTATGAATCTTACACCGCATTCATGTTGTGCCTTGTAATATAGGTCTTCGTAGTGACGGCCGAACATCCTTAGATCCATGTAGAAACTGTATACGTTTGCATCGGGAAAGCGTTCTTTTATTTCGCAAGCCTGTTTTACGGCGGTTGCACAACAAACTTTCGAACATTGCCTGTTGCCTATTTTTTCGTCCCTCGATCCCACGCAATGGATGAATCCTATATTTTTCGGATTGGCAGGTATTCTTTCATCCTTACCAGTCTTGAAGTATTGCTCCAGATCCTTGTTGGTAATTACTTTATTATAAATGCCGTATCCATATTCTTCTTTCTTTTCGGCAGGGAAAATATCAAATCCGGTAGCAAATAATACGGCACGCGCCAGAACCGTAATTCCGTTTGAGAGTTCGATATCATAGGCGTCGTTGCGAAGGTTCATCTTTATGATTTCCGTATTGAGGAAACAATTTACGTCGCTTATGTTGTTTTTTAATATATCCAGCAGATCGTCAGCTTTTATGCTTTCGGGAAATAATCTGTCCCAGCAGGCGAGGTGTCCGCCAAGGCTTGGCCCTTTTTCAACAAGAATGACATTCATCCCTTCGTTTTTTAATCTGTATGCCGCTTCCATACCGCAGGGACCTCCGCCTATTATAACAATGTTTTTATTTGCATGTTTCATCAGCATGGAGATTTTTCAGGTTCGCCTATGAATTTTCCGTTTACTCCCAGATATTTCTTTGCTGGATCGTATTTTATCCCCATTTTATCAAGTAAAGGCTCGGAACCAACCTGATGGGTTTGCAAACCCAGATCCCACGGGTCATATCCCAGAACAAGTCCGGCAACTTCTTCGTAAGTGAGTACGGGTATCCCGTGTCCCTTGCCTCCGTATGTCTTGCCCTGTGTTTCTGCTATAACATATTGCCATCTGTCCATGAAATATGTGCATCCGGGACAGTTGGTGATTATCATATCGGGCTCGTAGGGTTCCATGGATTCGAACTTTTTGTACGTGTTGGCCAGAGAGTATCCTCTGTCGCTTTGTATAAAATATTGTCTGAAACCAAAGCCGCAGCAATGTCTTCTTTCCGGGTAATCTATGATTTCGCCTCCCCATGATTCTACCATTCCCACAAGTACATATGGATATTCCGCTCCTCCGAATCCTTTAGACGGAAACATCTTGGAATAATGGCACCCAATATGTTCCACAACTCTGAGCGGACGTCCTGTTTTTACATTAACCAGCCTGTATTTTGCCATAGATGCTATGCGTTCGCGGTATTTATAAATAAGATCGCAGGTATGTGCGAGAAATTTTGGTTTTGCAAATTCCAAATGGCAGGATTCCCAAAGATCTTCTTTAACTTTGGCTTCAACTTCCGGAAATCTTCTCCATGTTTCGAGCGTTTCGTTGTACAATCCGAAAGATGTTATGCAGGAACATACGAAATTTTCATATCCGTATTTTTTCATAAGGGCGAATTGCCGTGCAATTATGGTCATGGAAGTTTCTTGGGGAATTGCATCACAGTGATATGCTATTCCGCCGCATGTCGTATGGTGTTCGGTCTCAAATATGTCCTTTCCCATCAATTTTCTGGTTATTTCCAGAAAAGCCTGTTCGGAAGCAGTAAAGAACATTTGTCTTATGCAGCTTCTTGCATAAAAATAATGATCGTCCGGAATATCTTTTTGATATTCCGACCAGATCTTTTTTTTGCCTTCGTATATCATTTTATTTTTTATTCAGATGGTTCTTTTTCGTTTCCGTAAATACTTTATGGAAATATTCGTCTTCTGTAAGTCCTTCTTTGTCTGCTATTTCCTTTGAGACTTTATTTATTTTATCCATAATTGCCGTAGCTCCGGTTCGGTCGAATATCTTTTTCAGATCGTCCAGATCTTCCTTGGGAATTTTTCTGAGAGGGCCGGGGCCTTCGCCGTCGAGATTCGCTCCCAGTCGTGCATAAACGTCTTCGAGATGTTTTTCCTGCCATTTCCAGACTTTTCCCGCTTCGGGAAACATGTCATAGTGAAAGGTTCTCGGATATACGCAATATCCGTATTTCAATATATTTGTCCCCAGCATTTTGTTCAGCGCGAACTGCTGCCGTCCTTTTTCGGATTCGGCAAAATATCCAAGTCTCTGCGACAAGCTCCTTAATGCCATAACTACAAGTCCGGGACTGTTGTTCCTGGGGCATCTAGTAGTGCAGGAAAGACATTCGCCGCAATACCATATAGTCTCGCTCTTAAGAAGTTTTTCTATTTCAGTTTCGTCCTTGGATTGTACGATATTTATGATTTTTCTTGGATCGTAATCGTAAAATTCGGCTGCCGGACATATTGCCGTACACGTACCGCAATTTATGCAGGAAGTGAGACTTCCGGTAAAACGGCAATCCTGCAGTAACATATCATATAATTTTTCCATTCGGATTATTTTTCCACAGTGTTTTGTTTCTGTTTATGCTGGATTTGCAAAGGACTGATGTCCTGCCGCATGTTCGTTGCCATTGCGGCGAGAACCTTTATGAAGATGCCGAGATCTTTTTTGGAGATTCCTTCTATAACCATGTCAACCGACTTTATGGCGACTTCGGTTACATGATCTTTTATCTCCTCGGCCATTCGGGTAAGTTGTATTATGTTCTGTCTGCGGTCTTTTTTATCGATTACGCGTTTTACGAATTTCTTTTTTTCGAGACCGTCGAGAAGTTTTACAACCGAATTTTTATCCTTTATTATTAGATTTGCGATTTCCTGCTGGGACATATCGCCTTCGTCCCAAAGAGCATCCAGGACAAGGAATTGTTCAGGTGTTATATTACAGCCCTGTTCCTTGAATATTTCGCTGATATATTGCTTGAATTTGCAATGAACCAGATTTAAATATACGCCGACCTGCTTGTTAAGTATCATTTTTTATTGTATAACCTTTTACTATTATACAAAAATATAAAAAAAAACATACTATACAAAACATGTTCAGAAGGGGAGCACCCCTACGGCGTTCAGCATGTAGGCGATATAAATAGATAAAAAGATGGCTCCTTCGTATCTGTCGATGTATTTTTTTTTGAATGTGAAAGCGGAAATAAATAAGAGAACGGAGGATAACAGCATTACACCCAGATCGGTTTCTGTTATATTTCCCAGAGCCATAGGATGTATTACCGCACTGCCTCCGAGTACTAAAAAAATGTTGGAAATATTGGATCCCAAAATGTTGCCTATTGCTATTCCCGTTTCTTTCTTTATGGCTGCCGTTATACCGGTTATTAGTTCCGGCAGGGAAGTACCAACCGAAACCATGCTGAGGGCTATCAAGGAATCAGGGACACCCAGACCGGAGGCTATCTTTAATGCCGAATTTATCAATATTTCGCTGCCTCCGAGAAGTGCGGCCAGGCCTCCCGCAGTTATAAGCCATAAAAAGGAAACGCTTTTTTTTTCCACATATTCGCCTGTGGCTCTTTTTGTTCCAGATCCGCTGTAGGGTACATTATGTGAGATTTTACCTACTGAAAAATAGGTATAAGCCAGAAAAATAATGAAAAATATAATGAGGGCTATTCCGTCGGTTCTTGATATTATATTGGGTGATGAGTCAAAAAATGAATCGTTTGCAAAAACAAACAGCATAAGCGATGCCATAAATGCATATGGTATATCTTTTCTTATGCTGTTTTTTGTTAATCCTACAGGAATTATAAGAGCTGTTATTCCGGTTATTACAAGAGTGTTGAATATATTTGACCCTACTACATTGCCTATTGCCATTCCGGCATTTCCTCTTGCTGCGGAAAAGAAACTTATTACCATTTCGGGAACGGATGTTCCTATTCCGACTATGGTCATGCCTATTACCGTTTCGGGGACATGGAAATGTACTGCAATGCCGCGTGCGCCTTCAATAAGGTAATTTGCACCGGCCAGTATCAAAACCAGTCCCGCAATAAACAGTAATAAAGTCATATTAATATTCGTCCCAGCTTTTTATTTCCATATCTTCCACGGGCATCGTGCAAAAGGCTATTATAAAGGCGCTTGCCAGACGTGCATTGGTAATTAGCGGTACGTTGAAATCTATGGCCGCCCTTCTTAGCTTGTATCCGTTCAGAAGTTCCTCCTGTGTAAGGTTCTTAGGGATGTTTACTACCATGTCCACTTTCTTTTCCTTTATCATGTTAAGGGCCTGCGGCTCCATGGTGTTTTCACTTGGCCAGTAAACTCTTGTTACGGGAATATTATTTTCTACCATGTAATTGAAAGTGCCTCCGGTTGCGTATAGGTTGTATCCTTTTTCGGAAAGCATCTTGGATGCTTCAAGCATTGCGTTTTTCTGCTTGGCGTCTCCGGTGGATAGAAGTATGTTTTTTGCAGGGATGGAATATCCTACGGACAGCATGGCCTTGAGTACCGCTTCGTTGCTGTCGTCGCCGATGCATCCGACTTCTCCTGTGGACGACATGTCTACGCCGAGCACGGGATCCGCCTTAAGTAATCTTGCGAAAGAGAATTGCGAAGCCTTTACGCCTACATAATCAAGATCGAACGCGCTTTTATGCGGCTGCGTGAAAGGCGCGTTTATCATTATGCGGGCTGCAAGATCGATGAGGTTTATTTTCAGAACCTTTGATACGAAAGGGAAACTTCTTGAAGCCCTGAGGTTGCATTCTATTACTTTAATATCGTTTTCCTTTGCAAGATATTGTATGTTGAACGGACCGGAAATGCAGAGCGCTTCCGCTATTTTCCTGGAGATCCTTTTTATTCTTCTTACGGTTTCTACATATAGCTTCTGCGACGGGAATTGTATGGTTGCATCCCCGGAATGCACTCCTGCATATTCGATATGTTCCGAAATTGCGTACGCTACTATTTCTCCCTTTTGGGCTACGGCATCGAATTCTATCTCCTTTGCATTCTGTATGAATTCGGAAACGACTACAGGATGCCTTTTGGAAACGTTGGCGGCCAGCTTCAGGAACTCTTCAAGTTCATTGTTGTTTGAACAAACGTTCATTGCCGCTCCGGAAAGTACGTAGGAAGGTCGTACGAGTACCGGATATCCAACGTTGTTTACGAACTCGTATATTTCCTTCATGTTTTTTAATTCGCTCCATCTCGGCTGGTCTATTTTGAGCGTATCCAGCATTGCTGAGAATTTATGACGATCTTCGGCATTGTCTATGGATTTTGCCGATGTTCCAAGTATTGGGACTTTTTCCATGTCGAGACGGGGCGCAAGGTTGTTGGGGATCTGACCTCCCACTGAAACGACTACTCCGTGCGGATTTTCCATTTCGTATATGTCCATGACCCTCTCGAAGGTCAGTTCGTCGAAATAAAGCCTGTCGCACATATCGTAGTCGGTTGATACCGTTTCGGGATTGTAATTTATCATTACGCCTCTCCATCCGCATTCCCGTATTGTCTTAAGGGCGTTTACGCTGCACCAGTCGAATTCTACCGAACTTCCTATTCTGTATGCTCCGGAACCTATTACTATTATGGATTTTTTATCGTTCTCGAATTTAATATCGTTTTCGGTACCGTTGTAGGTAAGATACAGGTAGTTCGTTTTTGCCGGAAATTCCGCGGCCAGCGTGTCGATTTGTTTTACGACCGGCAATATGCCAAGCGATTTTCTGTATTTCCTTACTTTTTTCAGAGCGTCTTCGGGGTCGTATTTATCTTTGAAGACGAGCCTTCCTATTTGAAAATCAGAAAATCCTTCGCATTTGGCTTGTTTTAAGAGCCGGTTCCCTATTTCTTCAAGGGTGGATTTTTTCTGAAGGGCCTTGGATGTTTCTATTATGTTGTATAATTTGCAAAGGAACCACTTGTCTATTTTTGTGAGTTCGTGAATTTGATCTATCGTGTATCCGGCGTCGAATGCCTTGGAAATTACGAAGATCCTGTTGTCTGTAGGTTCCCTGAGCGCCTTGTCTATATCGTCCACCGGGATTTCCTTGTTGGCAACAAATCCGTGGGCTCCCTGACCTATCATTCGCAATCCTTTCTGTATTGCTTCTTCGAAGCTTCTGCCTATGGCCATAACTTCGCCCACGCTTTTCATGCTGCTTCCTATTTCCCTGCTTACTCCGTGGAATTTTGAAAGGTCCCAGCGCGGAATCTTGCAGACTATATAGTCCAGTGCCGGTTCGAAAAAGGCCGGGGTAGTTTTAGTTACCGAATTTTTCAGTTCGAAAAGTCCGTATCCCAAACCTAGTTTGGCAGCCACGAAGGCAAGGGGATAGCCCGTAGCTTTTGATGCAAGTGCCGAAGAACGGCTTAATCTTGCATTTACTTCTATAACCCTGTAGTCTTCGGATTCGGGATCGAACGCATATTGTACGTTGCATTCGCCTATGATTCCGATATGTCTTACTATTTTTATAGCTATTTCCCTAAGCCAGTGATAATCCTTGTTGGTGAGGGTCTGTGAGGGAGCTACGACTATGCTTTCTCCGGTATGGATTCCGAGCGGATCGAAATTCTCCATGTTGCATACGGTAATGCAATTGTCGTATCTGTCCCTTACGACCTCATATTCTATTTCCTTCCAGCCCTTGAGCGATTTTTCCACGAGAATTTGCGGCGAGAACGTGAAAGATTTGTCCGCAAGTGCGGTAAGTTCTTCATCATTGTTGCAGAATCCGCTTCCAAGGCCTCCAAGAGCATAGGCTACTCTTATTATTACGGGGTATCCCAGTTCGTTTGCCGCTTTTATTGCATCCGGGGTGGTACTTACGGCATGGCTCTTTATTGTTTTGACTTTTATCTGGTCCAGCGATTCTACGAAAAGTTCCCTGTCTTCGGTATCCATTATTGCCTGTATAGGTGTTCCGAGGACCTTTACACCATATTTTTCCAGTATTCCCTTTTTGAATAGATCTACTCCGCAATTAAGTGCGGTCTGTCCTCCGAAGGAGAGAAGAATTCCGTCGGGGTGCTCTTTTTTTATTACCTGTTCTACGAAATAAGCCGTAACGGGCAGGAAATATATTTTATTGGCAATGCCTTCCGATGTTTGTACAGTGGCGATGTTGGGGTTTATAAGGATAGTGTAGATCCCTTCTTCCCGCATTGCTTTCAGTGCCTGCGAGCCGGAGTAGTCGAATTCGCCGGCTTCTCCAATTTTTAGTGCGCCGGAACCTAGTATGAGGACTTTTGATATTTTTTCTTTCATCGTTAAAGCAGTTTTATGAATTCATCGAAAAGAAATTCCGTGTCCGTAGGACCGCTGGAAGCTTCTGGATGGAATTGGGCGGAAAAGAACGGTTTGGTTTTATGTCTTATGCCTTCGTTCGTATTATCGTTCATGTTTACGAAAAGGGCTTCCCAGTCATTCCCTAAAGTATTTCCGTCTACGGCATATCCGTGATTTTGGGAAGTAATATAGCATTTGTCAGAACCTACGAGCCTTACCGGCTGATTGTGTCCCCGGTGTCCGTATTTCAGCTTGAAAATGTCGGCACCGCCCGCTTTGGAGAGTAATTGATTGCCCATGCATATTCCGAATATGGGCTTGTTGCCGCAAAGTGCCTTGCGTATATTCTCTACTGTTTCCGTACAAAGGGTAGGATCTCCCGGACCGTTGGAGATGAAGAGGCCGTCGTACTGGAGGTCGTTAAAATCGTAATTCCATGGAACTCTTATTACAGTTACGTCCCTTTTAAGGAAACATCTTATTATATTATATTTTACTCCGCAGTCTACAAGAATTATACGTTTTTTACCTCTGCCGTATTCCATAACTTCCCTGCAGCTTACTATGTCTACTTGATTCTCGAGATTTGGATCGGTGATTGCTCGCGTTTTGTCTCCGTTCTCCATTACAATTTTGCCGAGCATGGTTCCTTTTTCCCTGATAATTTTTGTGAGTGCCCTGGTGTCTATTCCGAAAACGGCTGGAATTTTTTCTCTTTTTAGCCATTCTCCAAGGCTTTCTATTGCATTCCAGTGGCTATAATCGGCAGAATAATCGGAGATTATAAGTCCGCGGACATAAATTTTATCGGATTCGAAATTTTGGGGAAG